>RXJO01000185.1 GCA_003987795.1 Curvibacter sp. | reverse complement strand
CTGGCGGAAGGCATGGGCCGTGGTGGCAAAGCCGGTGGGCACGCGCACGCCTTGCGGCAGCTGCGAAATCATCTCGCCGAGGCTGGCGTTCTTGCCGCCAACCGCCTCGACATCGCTCATTCTCAGGTTTTCAAACGGTACGACCAGGGCGGTCGGGCTGAAAAGTGCAGACATGGGAAAGCTCCAGAAGTTAAAACCGGGTCTGCGCTGCCCGCGCTTCGGCCATGGCAGCTGCTGCCCATGCGCGTCGGGCGACTTTGTATTTGTGCTTGTAGGTCAAGACAGCGCATGGTGAGAATTTGGATAATGCGCGATTGTAGGCTTGGCGCGCGATGAGCTGCTGGCGCCAGGCTGACAGACCCTTTTTGGAACCCCTCGCCAATGCACACCCGCACAGTCTTCTACATCTCGGACGGCACCGGCATCACCGCCGAAACCTTCGGCAACGCCATCCTGGCCCAGTTCGACATGAGCACCCGCCATGTTCGCCTGCCCTTCATCGACACCGTCGACAAGGCGCACCAGGCCGTGCGCCAGATCAACCACACGGGTGAGATCGAGGGCCGCAAGCCCATCGTGTTCACCACGCTGGTGAACATGGAGGTGCTGGCCGTGATCCAGGAAGGCTGCCAGGGCATGCTGCTGGACATGTTCGGCACCTTCGTGCACCCGCTCGAGAAGGAACTGGGCATCAAGTCGCACCACCGGGTGGGCCGCTTCTCGGATGTCAGCAAGAGCAAGGAATACCACGACCGCATCGAAGCCATCAACTTCAGCCTGGCCCACGACGACGGCCAGTCCAACCGCGACCTGGAGGCCGCCGATGTGATCCTGGTCGGGGTGAGCCGCAGTGGCAAGACCCCCACCAGCCTGTACCTGGCCATGCAGCACGGCCTGAAGGCCGCCAACTACCCCTTGATCCCGGAAGACTTCGACCGCCGCCAGCTGCCCCCGGCGCTGCTGCCACACCGCAAAAAGCTGTTCGGCCTGACCATCCACCCCGAGCGGCTGTCCGAGATCCGCAACGAGCGCCGCCCCAATTCACGCTATGCCAGCCTGGAGAACTGCCGCGCCGAGGTCAACGAAGCTGAGGCCATGATGCGTCGCAGCGGCATCCGCTGGCTCAGCAGCACCACCAAGTCGATCGAGGAGATCGCCACCACCATCCTGCAGGAAATCCGGCCCGAGCGCCTGATTTACTAGGAAAACACACATCTGCGGCCCACCAGGCCCTCGATGTGCACCACAATCCACCGATCACCCCAACCGGAAGGACATCCCATGAAAGGCGACCCTCAAGTCATCGGCCACCTGCAAGCCCAGCTCAAGAACGAGCTGACCGCGATCAACCAGTACTTCCTGCACTACCGCATGCTCAAGCACTGGGGCTTCGACAAGCTGGCCAAGAAGGAATACGCCGAGTCGATCGGTGAGATGAAGCATGCCGACTGGCTGATGGACCGCATCTTCATGCTCGACGGCCTGCCCAATCTGCAAGACCTGGGCAAGCTCTCGGTCGGTGAGGACGTGCCCGAGATCCTGCGCTGCGACCTCGGTGCCGAGCAAGGCGCCCAGGCCACCATCAAGGCCGGCATCGCCCACTGCGAAAGCGTGCGCGACTACGTCTCGCGCGACCTGCTGCAGAAGATCCTCGACGACACCGAAGAGCACATCGATTTTCTCGAGACCCAGATCGACCTGATCGACAAGGTGGGCCTGCCCAATTACCTGCAGTCGCAGATGGGTGAGCACGAATAAGCACCCTCACGATGTCAACCTGCATGGGCCTTTGGGCCCATTTTTTTTGACCCAGCGGCGATAACCAGGCGACACAGGCACCCATCACGTCAAGTTGTTGCGAACACTTCTCATTTGTAATGTAAACTTACACCACGCCAGCCAGGCCCACCACGGGCCACCGCCAGCCCCGGATCCAGTGTGCCGGCCCTTGTGGCCCGGGGCGCCTGGCGGGCCACTGGCCTGCGCACCCCCCCACAGCGAATCGGACGCGCGCCTGCTGCGCTTTCGACCTCGGCACACCGGTCCCGGCAGACGCAGGACGCACCCCGCCCCTGCCCCGGACCCCCACCGTGCCCCGAGGCTCAACCATGTTTCAGCAACGCATTTTCCGCCGCGGCCCGCTTGCCCTGGCGCTTCTCACCGCTTTCGGCCTGCCCACCCTGGCCCAGACCCTGCAGGAGGTCACCGTCAACGGCGCCCAGGATGAGGGCTACTCACCCGCCCTCAGCCGCAGTGCCACCAAGACCAGCGCACCGCTGCGCGACATTCCGCAATCGGTGCAGGTGGTGCCGGCCCAGCTGCTGCGCGACCAGGGCGCCCGCTCGATGGAAGACGCCCTGCGCAACGTGCCCGGGGTGGCCATGAGCACCGGCGATGGCCAGCGCGACCAGGTGGTGATCCGCGGCTTCACGGCGCTGGCCGATCAGTTCATCGACGGCGTGCGCGACGATTCGATGTACTTCCGTGACCTCGCCGACATCGAGCGCATCGAAGTGCTCAAAGGCCCGGACGCCGTGCTGTACGGACGCGGCTCCTCGGGCGGGCTGATCAACCGCGTGACCAAGAAGCCGCAGTTCGGCGTGACCCGCGGCGAGGCCACCCTGGGCTTGGGCAGTTTCGACTACCGCCGCGCCACCGCCGACCTGAACCTGGGCCTCAACGAGAGCGCCGCCTTCCGCCTGAACGTGGCCAAGGAAGACTCGGGCAGCTACCGCGATCAGCAATTCCTCAAGCGTTACAACTTCGCCCCCTCATTGGCCCTGAAACTGGCCCGTGACACCGATCTGCTGCTGCAGTACACCGACGCCGATGACCGCCGCCTGACGGACTTCGGCATCCCGGCCCTGAACGGGCGCCCGGTCAATGTGGCCGCCAGCACCTACTACGGCTCGGCCCAGGCCGCGCGCGACGACACCACCTCCAGCCATGTGCGCGCCTTCACCTCGACCCTGAACCACCGCTTCGACGACAGCCTGTCGGTGCGCAACATCACCCGCATCCAGGGCTACGATCTGCGTCGCTTCAACACCCTGCCCAGCGGCACCACCGACCCGGTGACCCAGACGGTGGGCCGCACGCGCTCCTTCATCTTCCGCGACGAGGCCAGCCTGTTCAACCAGACCGACCTCACCTGGCGCAACCAGTTGGGCGGCTTTCAGCAGGAGTGGCTGCTGGGCATGGAGCTGGGCTCGCAGAAGAAGACGGTCTGGTCGGTCTCCGGCGGCACGGTCGACCGGGTCAACATCTTCAACCCGGGCAACGTGGTGCCGCCCGCCATCGCGGCCAGCGCCTATGCGGCCGACAGCGCCATCCCCAGCCACACCACGCTGGGGACGAGCGCCCTGTATGCGCAAGACCAGATCACGCTGTCGCCCCAGTGGAAGGCCCTGCTGGGCGCCCGCTATGACGTGTTCAGCCAGGACACGGCCTTCGAACGCAAGCTCAGCCCGCTGGGCCGCACCGACAAGAAATTCAGCCCGCGTGCCGGCCTGGTCTGGCAGCCCTCGGAATGGCTGTCGTACTACGCCTCGTACAGCCGCTCCTTCCAGCCCTCGGGCGAGAGCCTGGCCCTGTCGTCGAGCAACGCCGCCAGCGCCCCCGAGATCACCGAGAACCGCGAAATCGGCGCCAAGCTCGATCTGTTCGATGGCCAGTTGAACCTGACCGGGGCCCTGTTCCGCCTGGAGCGGTCCAACATCAAGAACACCGACCCCAGCCGGCCCTCGGTGATGATCAATGTGGGCAAGCAACGCACCGATGGCCTGGAGCTGACGGCCACCGGCCGCCTGCCCGGCCGCTGGGACCTGAGCGCCGGCTACGCGTGGCTCAATGGCCGCATGGTCGAGTCGGTGGCCACCACCGCGTCCAGCCAGTTGCCCCTCGTGAACGTGCCGGCCCTGGGCAAGGTGCCGGCGCTCACACCACGCCACTCGGGCTATGTCTGGGCCATGAAGGATGTGGGCCAGGGCTTGCGCCTGGGTGGCGGCCTCAGCGCGGTGGGCGCCCGCTACACCTCGCTGACCAACCTGGTCACCCTGCCGGGCTACACCACCCTGGATGCCGCGGCGCATTACGAGCAGGGCCACTGGGCCCTGGACGTGAACCTGAAGAACGTGGCCAACCGCAAGTACTACGTGTCCAGCCATGGCAGCAACGACAACCTGATCCTGCCGGGCTCGCCACGCGCCCTGCAGGTGACGCTGCGCACCACCTTCTGAACCCGAGGCCACCATGTCAGCGTCAGCGCTTCATGTGACGGCCCGGGTGCTGGGCGCCCTGCCGGGCAGCTACCTGCTGAGCGCCTGCAGCATGGGCCTGCTCAGCCGCCTGCTGGTCCTGGGCGGACTGCCACGCAGCGAGGCTGTGGTGGCCACCGCCATGTTGGGCTTCCTGGTCTTCCTCGGGCTGCTGCTGTGGGCCTTCAGCGTGCGGCGCCTGCGCCGCCTGTGGGCCACCCTGCTGCTGAGCAGCGCCGCCTGCCTGGGCCTGCTGGCCTGCCTGCCCTGAGAAAGCCCCGCCATGCACCCCACTTTCCGTCAATCCATGACCTGGCTGCACAGCTGGTCCGGTCTGCTCATCGGCAGCCTGCTGTTCGTGGTGTTCTGGATGGGCACGCTGAGCGTGTTCGACCGCGAAATCGACCGTTGGATGATGCCTGACACCCGCTTGGACCCCGCCGTGCTGCACGCCCCCCTGGTGCTGGACGGCCCGGTCAGCGCCCAGATCGAGCGCCTCACCCGGGGCGCCTCGCAATGGTCCGTGGTCTTGCCTTATGAGCGCGCGCCGGTGCTGCGCCTGAGCTGGCGTCCGCCGGGCAGCGCCCTGCCCGAGCGGCGCTACCTGCACCCACGCACCGGCGCCGTGCTCAACGAGGCCGAGACCCTGGGGGGCTCGGGCTTCATCTACCCGTTCCATTACAGCCTGCACCTCAAGTGGAAAGACCTGGGCTACTGGCTGGCCGGCCTGGCGGGCCTGGCCATGCTGGTGGGCGTGGTCAGCGGCGTGGTGATCCACCGCAAGCTGCTGGCCGACTTCTTTCTGTTTCGGCCGCGCAAGCAGTTGCCCCGCGCCAGCCTGGATCTGCACAACCTCACCGGCGTGTTGCTGCTGCCCTTCCACTTTGGCATCGCCTTGTCGGGGTTGATCGTCTTCATGGGCATCTACTGGCCTGCCGCACCCTGGGCCGCCTACCCGGGCGCCGGGCCGGTGGCCGCTCAACGGGCTTTCCAGGCCGAAGGCATGGGGGTCTATCGGCGCACCCCCGCGGGCCGGCCCGCCGAGCAGGCCCCCAGGCTGGACGCACTGCTGGACCAGGCCCGCCAGCATTGGCCCGGCAGCGAAGCCTACTTCTTGCGGGTCTGGCACCCTGGCGACGCCAACAGCTATGTGGAGCTGCGCCGCTCCCCCCAGGACCAGGTGCCCCTGGGCCTAGAGCAGCTTTACTTCGATGCGGCCAGCGGCACCCTGCTGCATGAATTCAACGAAGCCCCGGTGATGCGCGTGCAGCGCTTCATCAGCGGCCTGCACTATGTGCAGTTCAAGCACTGGACGCTGCGTTGGCTCTACTTTGCGGCTGGCCTGGGCGGCTGCGTGATGATCGGCACCGGCTTTGTGTTCTGGCTCGAAAGCCGACGCGTGCGCCACGCCCGGCAAGGCTTGCGCGGCGTGCGGGTGGTCGAGGCCTTGAGCATCGCCACCCTGCCCGGCGTGATCGGGGCCACCCTGGCCTTTCTGCTGGCCAACCGAGTGCTGCCTGCCCAGGCCGGCTTCGGCGGGCTGGGCCGTGCCGAACTGGAGATGGCGGCCTTCTACCTGAGCTGGCTGCTCAGCCTGGCCCATGCCGCCTGGCGCGGCCGCCCGGCCTGGGCGACCCAGGTGCAGGCGGTGGCCATCGCAGCCGTCGCCGCCGTGCTGCTCAACGCCCTCACCACAGGCATGCCGCTGTGGCGCAGCCTGCAGCAAGGCCAATGGGGAGTGGCCGGCGTGGACACCGCCCTGCTGTGTCTGGCGGCCCTGAGCGCCTGGACCGCGTCACGGCTGCGCCGCCACGCGCCCCGCCGGAAGGCCGTAGGACTGGCAAGCGCCGTGCCGCCCCCTGGAGAGCGACATGCATGACGCCGTCTGGATGGCCGCCGCGGGCCTGCTCAACACGCTGGGCATGGCCTGCCTGGCCCTGAGCCAGGAGCGCCACCGGGACACGCTCGGCCTCGACCACCATCGCCCACCGACGCTCGCGACCTGGCGCCTGCAGGGCATCGTCCTGCTCGCCCTGGCCTGGGTCCTGTGCCTGTGGCAAGACGGCCCAGCTTTCGGCAGCCTGCTGTGGCTGATGTTGTTGAGCGCTGGCGCGCTCGCCGTGGCGCTGCAACTGAGCTTTGGCCCCGACACGCTGCGCTGGCTGCTGCGCAGGCAAGACAAACCGCATGCCACCCCCCACCCACACGCAGGGTCGGACTGATGCCCCAACCCTGAAGCCCTTTCAGCCAGGTGTCCAGGTCGCCCGCCTCGGCAGGCGCTGCCCCAGCCAATGACTCGCAGCCCAGAGGATGAACCCCTGACCATGACACCCTGTTCGCTACATGCCGGTCGCCCACCCAGCCCGGCCCACCGCCTCTCCGATCTCGCGCCCAAGCGCCAACGCCTGCGCGCCATCACCCAGGCCACGCTGACCGTGTGCAGCCTGGCGCTGCCCGGTCTCTCGCAGGCCCAGGGCGTGGCCACCACCGATGGGGCGGCCGAAAAAGCCCTGTCCGCCATCACCATCCAGGCCCGGCCCGAGCCCGAGAGCGCCACCACCCCGGTGACCGGCTTCGTGGCCCGCCAAGGCAGCAGCGCCACCAAAACCGACACCCCGGTGCTGGAGACGCCCCAGGCCATCTCGGTGGTCACTCGCGACCAGATCGAGGCCCAGGGCGCAACCACCCTGCGCCAGACCACGGCCTACAGCGCCGGCATCGTGTCGAGCTATTTCGACAGCCGCGTCGACAGCTTCAAGGCCCGTGGCGGCGATGTGACCCAGTACCTGGACGGCCTGCTGCGCAGCTACGGCACCTACAACACCACCCGCCCCGACCCTTACACCCTGGAGCGCGTGGAACTGCTGCGCGGACCCAGCTCGGTGCTGTACGGCCAGGGCCAAATCGGCGGGGTGCTCAACCTCAGCTCCAAGCGCCCGCAGGCCGAGACGCAGCGCGAGATCCAGCTGCAGCTGGGCTCCTACCAGCGACGACAGATCGCGGCCGACCTGACCGGGCCGCTGGACGCCGAGGGCCAGTGGCTGTACCGCCTGATCCTGGTCGGGCGCGACAGCGGCACCCAGGTCGACCACGTGGCCGACGACCGCACCGTGGTCGCCCCCACGCTCACCTGGCGACCCAATGCCGACACCTCACTGACGCTGCAGGGCCTGTACCAGCGCGACCAGAGTGGTTCGCTGATCGGCTTCTTCCCGTGGCAGGGCACCTTGTTGCCCAGTGCCTACGGGCAGATCCCCACCAGCACCTTCATCGGGGAGCCGGGCTGGGACGCCTACAACACCCGCCAGAGTTCTGTGGGCTACCTGTTCAGCCACCGCCTCAACGAGCAATGGACGCTGCGGCAGAACCTGCGCGCCACCGAGAGCGAGGTGGACTACCGCACCGCCTACACCAGCTTCACGGCCAACACCGCCACCGGACGCCCGGCCCGACCGGTCTTCAATGCCGACAACCGCACCGTCGCCCGCGACCTGGTGCAGCAGCTCAACACCGGTCGCATGGTGTTGATCGACAACCAGGCCGAGCGCAGCTGGCAAAGCGGTGCCGTCGGCCACCGCCTGCTGCTGGGCCTGGACCTGCAGCGCAACCAGACCGGGCAGTGGACCGGCCGGGGCAAGGCCGGCGACATCGATGTGTACCAGCCGGTCTATGGCAACTACACCCCGCCGGCCACCCTCACCCGCCAGCCCTCGGTGACGCAACGCCAACTGGGCCTGTACGCCCAGGACCAGATCGCCTGGGAGCGCTGGCGCCTGACCCTGGGCCTGCGCCACGACAGCGCCCAGACCGACACCGAGGGCCGGCCGGCCGCCGCGATCGACGACAAGGCCTGGAGCAAGCGCGCGGGCCTGAGCTACCTGGCCGAGGGCGGCTGGGCCCCCTATCTGAGCTACTCGGAATCCTTCCTGCCGCTGGGAGGGGTGAACGTCTACGGCACCCCCTACAAGCCTCAGCGCGGCAAGCAGTGGGAGGCCGGTGTGAAATGGCAGCCACCGGGCCGAGGCATCACGGCCTACGCCGCGCTGTACGACCTGCGCGACACCAACCGCAAGACCACCGACCCGGCCAACCCGCTCAACAGCCTGCAGATCGGCGAGGCCCGTGTGCGCGGGGCCGAGCTGGAGGTGACGGCCAGCCTGAGCCGGCATTGGGACTGGACCGGCAGCTATGCCTGGACCGACGCCCGCGTGAGTCGCAGCACCGGCGCCGACCAGGGCAAGCGCCTGCAGGGGGTGCCCGAACACAGTGCGGCGCTGTGGTTGATGCACCGCTTTGCCGGTCAGGGCCGGGGCGGCCTGTCGGCCGGCCTGGGCCTGCGCTACCTCGGTGAATCGTGGGATGGCACCGACAGCCTGCGCACGCCTTCGAGCACCCTGCTGGACGCCATGGTGGCCTACGACCAGGGCCACTGGCGCCTGGCCCTGAACGCGGTGAACCTGGCCGACAAGGTGCAGATCACCACCTGCCTGACCCGCGGCGATTGCTTCTACGGCCAGCGGCGCACGGTGGTGGCCACCGCGACCTACCGGTTCTGAAGCCGGGCGATGGCCTCGGGACGCGGGCCGCCGAGGGCTGCCGCTGCACCGGGGCCATCTCCCCAGCCCCCGCCCAGGGCGCGCACCAGGGCCACCGTGGCCACGGCCTGGCCGGTGCGCACCTGCAGCTCGGCCCGGCGGTTGCGCAGCTCGGCACGGCGCGCGTCCAGCAGCTCGATCTGGCTCACAAAGCCATGCCGGTAGCGCGACTCGGACAAGGCGGTGGCGCGCCGGGCAGCCGCCACGGCCCGAGCCTGGGCCTCAGCCTGGGCGGCCAACAGGTTCAGGTTGCTGAGCTGGTCCTCGACCTCGCCGAAGGCATTCAAGACCTGGCCACGGTAGGCCGCCAGGGCGGCGTCCAGCCGCGCCTGGGCGCCCTGCACCGCCGCCTCGCGCCGGCCGCCATCGAACAGCGGCAGCGACAGCAGGGCTCCGGCGCTCCAGGCCCGCGCCGACCACTTGAACAGATCACCCAGCTCGGGTGAGGCCTGACCCGCGCTACCGGTCAGGGTGACCGCCGGGAACCAGGCCGTCTGGGCCACGCCCAGCCGCGCCTGGGCTGCCAGCACCGAGGCCTGCGCGGCCGCCACATCGGGACGGCGCGCCAGCACCGTGCCCGGCACCCCGGGCGGAACCACCGGGATGCTGGCCAGGGGGCCGGCTTCGGGCAGGCTGAAGCCGGTGGCCACCTCGCCCACCAACACCGCCAGCGCATGCGTCAGCAAGGCCTGCTGGCGTTGCAAGGCCAGGGCCTCTGACTCGGTGGCCGCCACCTCGGAGCGGGCCCGGGCCAGGTCCAGCTCGGCCACATCGCCGGCCCGCTCGCGCCGGGTGGTGAGCTGCAGCATCTCGCGCAGGGCCTGCAGGCTCTCGTCGACCAGCACCTGCTCGGCCTGAACCGAGCGCAGCTGCAGATAGGTCTGGGCCACATCGGCCTGCACCAGCAGGCGGGTGCTCTGCAGCAGCGCAGCCTGAGCCCGGGCATCCTGACCGGCGGCCTGGCTGGCCTGGCGCAGGCGGCCCATCACATCCAGTTCATACGAAGCCCCCAGGCCCAGGCTGGCCGTGGTGCTGGGCGCTTCGCCACTCAGCGTGCCGCGCCCGGCCTGGCGGTTGAGGCCGGCGTTCACGCCCACCTGCGGTGCCCGGGCGGCCTCGGCCGTGCCCAGCAAAGCCCGCGCCTCGGCCAGGCGGGCCGAGGCCTCCTGCAGCCGGGTGTTGGCCGCGTCGGCGCGCTGCACCAGATCGGTCAGCACCGGGTCCATGAAGTCCAGCCACCAGGCGCCCCGGGGCTGGGCCTCGGCGCCAGGGGCCACGGTCCAACGGGTGCCGTCAGCGCCCAGGCCGGCCGGCTGGGTCTGGCTGAAGATGGTCGGCAGAGGAGGCAGAGCCTGCTCAGCGCCGGGCGAAGGTGTGCCGGCACAACCGGCCAGCCACAGGGCCGCCCACAGCGGGGTCAGAACACGCAGGGTGCGGGGAATCAAGAAATCAGTCATGGCGTGTGGCTTTCAATCAGGGTCACGGCGCGGAGCCGCCAGCACGGGCCGGGCCTGGGCACCAGAGGCGGCCAGATCAAGCGGCCCCACGGGTGCGACATGGCTGCCATGCTGGATCAAGGGCCGGTTGCCCGTCAGCCGCCGCAGCAGCACATAGAACACCGGGGTCAGGAACAGGCCGAAGGCGGTCACGCCGATCATCCCGGCGAACACCGCCACGCCCATGGCGCGGCGCATCTCGGCACCCGCCCCGGTGGACAGCACCAGGGGCAGCACCCCCATCACAAAGGCCAGAGAGGTCATCAGGATGGGGCGCAGGCGCAGCCGGCTGGCTTCGATGGCGGCCTGCAACGGGCTGCGGCCGGCAAACTCCAGCTCACGAGCGAACTCGACGATCAGGATCGCGTTCTTGGCCGACAGCCCCACCAGCACCATCAAGCCGATCTGGGTGAAGACGTTGTTGTCGCCGCGTGACAGCCACACCCCGGTCATGGCCGCCAGCAGGCCCATGGGCACGATCAGGATGATGGCCAGCGGCAGCGTCAGGCTCTCGTACTGCGCAGCCAGCACCAGGAACACCAGCAGGATGGCCAGCGGGAACACCCACACCGCCGAATTGCCGGCGAGGATCTCCTGGTAAGTCAGCTCGGTCCATTCGTAGCTGAAGCCCGGCGGCAGGGTCTCGGCCGCGATGCGGGCCACGGCCGCCTGGGCCTGGCCGCTGGAATAGCCGGGCGCGGGCCCGCCATTGATGTCGGCCGACAGATAGCCGTTGTAGCGCATGGCGCGTTCGGGTCCGAAGCTGGGCTCGATCTTCAGCAGGGCCGACAGCGGCACCATCTCACCGCTGCTGGAACGCACCTTGAGCAGGCCCACGTCCTCGGCCCGCGCCCGGTAGGGCGCATCGGCCTGCACGCGCACGCTGTAGGTGCGGCCAAAGCGGTTGAAGTCGTTGGCATACAGGCTGCCCAGGTAGATCTGCAGGGTGTCGAACACCTCGGTCACCGGCACACCCAGTTGACGCGCCCGGGTGCGGTCGATATCGGCATAGAGCTGAGGCACATTGACCTGGAAGCTGGTGAACAGGCCGGCCAGCTCGGGCGTCTGGTAGGCCTTGGCCATGAAGGCTTTCACCGCACCATCCAAGGCCGCATAGCCTTGCGAGCCGCGGTCTTCGATCTGCAGCTTGAAGCCGCCGGTGGTACCCAGGCCGGCCACGGGGGGCGGCGGGAACATGGCGATGAAGGCGTCCTGCAGGCCGGCGTATTTTTGGTTGAGCTGGCCGGCGATGGCCCCTGCGCTCAGGCTGGCGTCGCGCCGCTCTTCAAAAGGCTTGAGGGTGGCGAACACGATGCCCGAGTTGGAGCTGTTGGTGAAGCCGTTGATGGACAGGCCCGGAAAGGCCACCGCGTGCTCCACCCCGGGCTGGGCCAGCGCGATCTCGCTCATGCGCCGGATCACCTGCTCGGTGCGGTCGAGTGTGGCGCCATCGGGCAATTGGGCGAATCCGATCAGGTACTGCTTGTCCTGCGCCGGCACAAAGCCGCCCGGCACGCTCTTGAACAGGCCCAGCGTCAGCAGGCCCAGCACCAGGTACAGGCCCATCATGGCGCCCTTGCGGGCGATCACCCGGGTGACGCCGCCGCTGTAGGCTTTGGCCCCGCGCCCGAACAAGCGGTTGAAGCCGGCAAAGAAGCGGCCCAGCACCCGGTCCATGCCGCGGGTGAGTGCATCCTTGGACGCGTCATGCCCCTTGAGCAGCAGGGCGGCCAGGGCCGGCGACAGGGTCAGCGAGTTGACGGCCGAGATGATGGTCGAGATCGCGATGGTCAACGCGAACTGGCGGTAGAACTGGCCGGTCAGGCCGCTGATGAAGGCCAGCGGTACGAACACCGCGCACAGCACAAGGGCGATCGCGATGATGGGGCCCGAGACTTCGCGCATGGCGCGGTAGGTGGCTTCACGCGGCGTCAGGCCGGCCTCAATGTTGCGCTCCACGTTCTCCACCACCACGATGGCGTCATCGACCACGATGCCGATGGCCAGCACCAGGCCGAACAGGCTCAGCGCATTGATGGAGAAGCCCGACATCTGCATCACCGCAAAGGTGCCGACCACCGACACCGGCACCGCCAGCAGCGGGATGATGGAGGCGCGCCAGGTCTGCAGGAACAGGATCACCACCAGCACCACCAGGGCCACGGCCTCCAGCAGGGTGTGCACCACCGAGTCGATCGAGGCGCGCACGAACTGGGTCGGGTCGTAGACGATCTGGTAGTCCATGCCGTCAGGCATGCCCTTCTTGAGTTCGGCCATGGCGGCATGCACATCGTCCGAGATCTGGATCGCGTTCGAGCCCGGCGCGGCAAAGATCGGCACGGCCACCGCATCCTTGTTGTCGAGCAGTGAGCGCAGCGCGTACGAGGCCGCACCCAGCTCCAGCCGGGCCACATCGCGCAGGCGGGTGACCGCGCCGTCGCTGCCGGTCTTGACGATGATGTCGCCAAACTCCTCTTCGCTTTGCAGGCGGCCCTGGGCATTGATGGAGAGTTGCAGATCCGCTCCGGGCAGGCCGGGCGAGGCGCCGACCACACCGGCGGCAGCCTGCACGTTCTGCTCGCGGATGGCACGCACCACGTCGTTGGCCGACAGGCCACGCTGGGCCACCTTCTGAGGGTCCAGCCAGACGCGCATCGAGTAGTCGCCCGAGCCGAACAGCTGCACCTCGCCTACGCCCTTGACGCGGGCCAGCCGGTCTTTCACGTTGAGCACCGCGTAGTTGCGCAGGTAGGTCATGTCGTAGCGGCCGCCCGGCGACAGCAGGTGCACCACCAAGGTCAGGTCGGGCGAACTTTTGACGGTGGCCAGCCCCAGGCGGCGTACCTCTTCGGGCAGACGTGCTTCGGCCTGGGCCACGCGGTTCTGCACCAGTTGCTGAGCCTTGTCAGGGTCGGTGCCCAGGCGGAAGGTGACGGTCAGCGTGAGCAGGCCGTCGGTGGTGGCCTGGCTGCCCATGTAGAGCATGCCTTCGACGCCGTTGATGGCCTCCTCCAGCGGGGTGGCCACGGTCTCGGCGATCACCTTGGGGTTGGCGCCGGGGTAGTTGGCGCGCACCACCACCTGCGGCGGCACGACCTCGGGGTATTCGGACACTGGCAGCACACGCAGGGCCAGCAGGCCGGCGATCAGCATCAGCACCGATAGCACGCCCGCAAAGATGGGGCGATCAATGAAGAATTTGGACAGGTTCATGACTTCGATCTCGTGTCGCGGCGGGCCTGCTTCAGGCCGCCGGCGTGACAGGTGCCGCCGGGGCAGCGGCCGTCTCTGGCTTCATGGGGACGGTCTGGGGGCTGACCAGGGCGCCGGGGCGGATGTGCTGCAGGCCGTTGACGACCACCTGCTCACCTGCCTTGAGGCCGCTCTTGACGACACGCAGGCCGTCGACCGGCGCACCCAGCGTCACCTCGCGGTACTCGGCCTTGTGGTCAGCGCCCACCACCAGCACGAACTTCTTGCTCTGGTCGGTGCCCACGGCGCGTTCATGCACCAGCAAGGCCGGCCGGGTCTGGGCCTGGCCCATGCGCAGGCGGGCGAACTGGCCCGGCATCAGGCGGCCATCGGGGTTGTCGAACACCGCGCGCACCCGCACCGTGCCGCTGCGCACGTCGACCTGGTTGTCCACCAGTTGCAGGTGGCCGCTGTAGGGCGTGCTGCCCCCTTCGGCCGTGCCCATCTGCACAGGGATGCGCTCGATGCGGGCGCGCGCGCTCTGGCCGCTGCCCAGCCCTTGCAGGGCCTGGGCGATCAACTGCTCGTCGGCCTCGAAACTCGCATAGATCGGATTCACCGAAACCAGGGTGGTGAGCACCGGGGCGCCAGCACCGGCGGCCACCAGGTTGCCGGCCGTGACCTCGATGCGCCCGATGCGCCCGCTGATGGGGGCACGCACCTGGGCATAACCCAGGTTCAGCCGCGCGCTCTGCAGCGCGGCCTGGGCGGCCCGCAGGTTGGCATCGGCCTCGCGCTGGGCGTTCTGGCGTTCGTCGAGCTCGCGCTGGGCGATGGCGCGCTCCTCCCACAGGCGGGTCGCGCGCTCGAGCTCGCTCTGGCTGTAGGCCACGCGGGCCTGGGCTGCGGCCACCTGAGCCTGAGCCCGGTCCACCTCGGCGGCAAAGGGTGCCGGGTCCAGGCTGAACAGCAGGTCACCGGCCTGTACCAGCGAGCCTTCGCGGAAATGCACGGTCTGCACCGCACCGGCCACGCGGGGGCGCAGGTCCACACGCTGCACGGCCTCGAGCCGGCCCGAGAACTCGTCCCACAGGGCGATCGGCTGCTCGGCCACCGTGGCCACTGAAACCGGGGTGGCCGCCGGGGCCTGCTCGGTCGGCGCATCGGCATGTGAGTTGGGCAGGCCCAGAAAGGCCGCGCCCGTGGTGGCCAGCACGGCCAGGGCCACCGCCGACAGCCACAGCGGGCGCCGCGATGCGACGGCTGCTGGAGTCTGGGTGGCGGGTGCGGGTTGGGATTCAGGGGTGGGGCTCATGGCAATCCTCCAAGACAAAAAAGACGTGACGCAGCCCGGCCCGGCAGACCACGCGGGCCGGCAGGCACAAGCACTCGAAGTGACAACAGAAAAATCGGGCAAGCGATGCCCGCATCACCGACCTCAGCCGGTGATCAACAAGACAAGATCAAGGCCGTGGGGAACGACCGCAGCGATGGCTAGGAAGGCACCAGTTCGCGGGTGTCTTCAAAGAAGCGCTGGAACTGCGCCTGCACCGCGCCAGCGCAGGGGCAGGCCTCGGCCTGGGGGCTCAAAAGAGCATCGGGCCAGTGCTGGGCCGCGCTCAGCACCTCGCCCCGGGCCTGCAGGCCCGCCGCCTGCAGGCGGGCGACGTAAGCCATGGCCTCATCGCGCATGGGATCGTCCGGGCCGACCAGCACCAGTGCTGGCGGCAGGCCTTGCAGGCGCATCGAACCCGCCGGCACGGCATAGGGGTGCTCGGCATCGCGCGGGCTGCGCAAATAGCTCAGCCAACCCTCGACCCATTTGCAGCAGGTGGCGCTGCCGGTGGCCTGGCGCAGCGAGGCCGTGCCCACGCAGGGGTCGAGCATGGGTGACAACAGGATCTGCCCGGCCAGCGGCGGGTGGGCCTGGTCGCGTGCCATCAGGCTCACGGCCGCGGCCACATTGCCACCGGCCTCTTCACCCGCCAGGTAAACCAAAGCACCCTGCCCGGCCAGCCGGGTGCGCTGGCGGAACGCCCATTTGAGCACCTCGTAACCGGCCTCGGCGGCGTTGGGGAAGGGGTGCTGCGGCGCCAGCGGGTAGGCCACCGAAACGACCACCGCGCCCGCGCCCAACAACAATTGCGACACGGTGCAGCCGTTGTCCAGGTCACCCGAGACAAAGGCACCGCCATGGAAGTGCACCACCAGAGGCTTGGCGGCGCCCGGCGTCTTGCGCCCGTAGACGCGAACCGCCACACTTTTGCCGCCGGGCAGGTCGACCTGGCTGTCGGTGCAGGGAGGGTGCGGCGACGTGCCTGCGGCAGCGCGTGGCGCTTCGGTTTCAGGGGTGCTGGGCATGGTGGACAAGGCTCGCAACAAGATGGGATGGTGCGACTTTAGTGGCAGATCGCGGCGCCATAAACACCTGCTTCGCCACAGCAGTGTTTCCAAACGCCCAACAATGCCGACCGCCCATCATGTGAGAATTTGTGCCAGCCCCGATCGGGCACAACAACAGGAGAGCCCATGGACCAGATCCAGGCCATGCGCATATTCACCCGCGTGGTGGAAGCCGGCACCTTCACGCGCGCGGCCGATTCATTGAACCTGCCCAAGGCCACCGTGACCAAGCACATCCAGGCCCTGGAGGCGCGCTTGCGCGTGCAATTGCTCAACCGCACGACGCGCCGGGTCACGGTGACGGCCGACGGCGCCGCCTACTACGAGCGCACCGTGCGCCTGCTGGCCGAGCTCGACGACATCGAGGCCAGCATGAGCCAGGCGCGAGCCAACCCGCGCGGGCGCCTGCGTGTGGACGTGGGCAGCACGATTGCGCGGCTGCTGATCATCCCGAACCTCGCCCGCTTCCAGGAGCGCTACCCCGACATCCAGCTCGACCTGGGCGTGAGCGACCGCATCGTGGACATGATCTCGGACAACGTGGACTGCGTGATCCGCGGCGGCACCCTGATCGAGCAATCGCTGGTCGCGCGGCGCATCGGCAATCTCGAGTTCATCACGGTGGCTGCCCCCAGCTACCTGCAGCGCCGGCGCCTGCCCGAGCACCCGCTGGACATCGAGCGCGAGCACACCGTGGTGACCTACTTCGGCGCCCACACCAGCCGCCAGTACCCGCTGGAGTTCCACCAGGGCGACGAGGTGATCGAAATCCCCGGGCCCTACCGCATCAGCGTGAACGAGTCGAACGCCTACACCGAGGCCCTGCTGCAGGGTCTGGGCATCGGACAGATCACCACCTTCCAGGCCCGGCCCTACCTGGCCAGCGGTGAACTGAAGCGCCTGCTGGCCGATTGGAGCCACCCGCTGCTGCCGGTCTATGTGGTGTACCCACCCAACCGGCACCTGAGCGCCAAGGTGCGCGCCTTTGTCGACTGGGCCGCCGAATTGTTTGCCAGCCAACCCCTGCTGCAGGGCCAGGCCCTGCCCTCCTGAACCGGAAACCCCCGACATGAGCTCGACCCGCCTGTGTGTCCGCCCCTTCGCCCGCCCTGCCGCGGCTGATGAAGCCGCTTACGCCAACTCGCCCCAATGGCGCAACGGCAAGTTCCGCAATGCGGCCCCACGCCACGCCATGGGGGCCCTCAAGACCCTCAGCGTGATGTGGCGCTTCCTGTTCGGCAAGCCGGCCAGCACGGTGCCGGCGCAGCCCATCCCGGTGCAAGCGCTGAGCCGGGCGGACCTGCTGGCCGCGCCCGACATGAGCCTGTGGCGGCTGGGACACTCCACGATGCTGTTGAAGCTGGGACAGCACTTCTGGCTGACCGACCCCGTGTTTTCCGAGCGCGCCTCGCCTTTCACCTTCATGGGCCCCAAGCGTTTCCATGCGCCGCCCCTGCGCATCGAAGAGCTGCCCGAGATCACCGGCGTGCTGCTGTCACATGACCACTACGACCACCTGGATCGCGCGGCCATCGAGCAACTGGCCCCCAAGGTGGCCCACTTTGTGACGCCACTCGGCGTGGGCGACCGCCTGATCGCCTGGGGCGTGCCCGCCGCCAAAGTGCAACAGCTGGACTGGTGGCAGGAGACCCAGGTGCAGGGCCTGCGCCTGGTGGCCACGCCGGCCCAGCATTTCTCGGGCCGCAGCCTGAACGACGGCAACCACACGCTGTGGGCCTCCTGGGTGCTGATCCAGGACGATCTGCGGGTGTTCTTCAGCGGCGACACGGGGTACTTCAAAGGCTTCCAAGCCATTGGTGAACGCTTCGGGCCCTTCGACATCAGCCTGATGGAGACCGGTGCCTACAACGCCGACTGGCCCGATGTGCACATGCAGCCCGAGCAAAGCCTGCAGGCCCACCTGGATGTGCGGGCGCGGCACCTGATGCCCATCCACAACGGTACCTTCGACCTGGCCCTGCACCCCTGGCACGAGCCCTTTGACCGCATCGCCGGCCTGGCCAGGCAGGCCGGCGTGCCGCTGGTGGCGCCGCAGATGGGCGAGCGCCTGGACCTGCGGGCCCCGGCGCTGTCACAGGGCTGGTGGACGGGGGTGGCGTGAGCTCAGGCCTTGGGGACCTCCGCCAAGGCCAACACAACCCGCTCACTCATAGTGCGACCACATGCGAAGCACTTTGACCACGCCCTGCTCCTGCTGCACCTGGTAGACCAGACGGTGCTGGATGTTGATGCGACGCGAGTAAGCGCCCGTGAGGTCGCCCATCAGTTTCTCGTAGGGCGGCGGATTCTGAAACGGGTTCTCGCACAAGATGGCCAGCAGTTCCTGGGCCTTGCCTTTGAGGCCACTGGTGACCAACTTCTGAGCGTCTTTCTGGGCATGCCGGGTGTAGACGACCTGCCAGCTCACCAGTCCAGCTCCTGAGCACAGGATTCAACCGGGGTAGCCATGCCCTCTCGAATCGACTCACGCATGCCGGGCACCGACAGCAGGTAGAGCGTCTCCTGAATGGCCTGCCAATCCTCGGCCGACACCAGCACCGCATCATGGCGCTTGCCGGAGATGGTGATGGGCTGATGCGACTCGGCCGCCTGGTCCATGAGGCGGTACAGATTGGCGCGTGCTTCGCTGGCGGTGAGTGTGACCATGGCGGGCTCCTTGCTCAAAAGCGTACGTCAAAATGTACGCAAGGTCAAACCGAGCCCCAGGGGGCACATCAGCGCGTCAACGTTTCAGCGCCGCATCGCGGATCGCGCTCAGGGTGCTGCGTGTGGTGATGACCTCGGGGCTGAGCGGGATCTCGATCACCGTGCCGCGCTCGCTGGCCAGGGCGCGCAGCAACGCGGCTTCGAAATCTTCGGTGCGCGTGACCTGCTCGGCCATGTAGCCATAGGCCCGGGCCAGGGCGCAGAAGTCGGGGTTGCTGAGGGCCGAGCCGCTGATGTGCTCGGGGTATTCGCGCTCCTGGTGCATGCGGATGGTGCCGTACATGCCGTTGTTGAGCAGCACGATGATGCTCTTGCCCCCGTGCTGGCTGGCCGTGGCCAGTTCCTGCCCGTTCATGAGGAAGTCGCCGTCGCCCGCGATGGTGAAGGCCACCCGGCCCGTGAGCAGGTTGGCCGCGATGCCGGCCGGCACACCGTAGCCCATGGCACCGACCGTGGGCGCCAGCTGCGTCTTGTGGCCCCGGGCCAGGCCGAAGTGCCGGAAGTAGCGGTGCACCCAGCTGGCAAAGTTGCCTGCGCCATTGGTGAGCACCGCGTCGACCGGCAGGTGCTTCTGCAGCACGGCCACCACGGCGGGCATGTCGATGGCCCCGGGCAGTGCCGTGTCCAGCCCTGGCAGGGCCTGGGGTTGGAGATTGGCCTCGTAGTCGGCGTGGGCCGCGGCGGTCCAGTCGGTCCAGGGCAGGCTGACGGGCGCGGTGAGCACCTCCAGGCTGCGGGCGGCCGCATTCATGGTCGCGTTGATGACCAGATCAGCCTGGTAGACCCGGTTGAGTTCTTCGGCGCTGGCGTGGATGTGCACCAGCTTCTGGCGCGGGCGCGGGGCCTCGAGCAAGGTGTAGCCGCCGGTGGTCATCTCGCCCAGGCGCGGGCCAATGGCGATCACCAGATCGGCCTCGCGGATGCGCGCGGCCAGCCGCGGGTTGATGCCGATGCCCACATCGCCGGCGTACAGCGGATGGTGGTTGTCGAAGGTGTCCTGGAAGCGGAAGGCATTGCCCACCGGCAATTGCCAGTTCTCGGCAAAGCGCTGCAAGGCCTGGGCGGCCTGCGGCGTCCAGCCCCCGCCGCCGGCGATCACAAAGGGCTTTTGCGATTGCAGCAGCAGGCTTCGCAGCTCGCGCAGCGAGCCCGGATCGCTCCAGGCCTGCACCGCGTCGACCCGCGGCAAAGGCGTGGCGCTGACGGTCTGGGTCAGCATGTCCTCGGGCAGCACCAGCACCACCGGACCGGGCCTCCCGTTCATGGCGGTGGCGAAGGCGCGGGCGATGTACTCGGGGATGCGACGGGCATCATCGATGCGCTCGACCCGCTTGGCCATGCCCTTGGTGCTGGGTCCGAAGAAGCTTTGGAAATCGATCTCCTGGAAGGCCTCGCGATCACGGAAATCGCTGCCCACATCGCCGACCAGCAAGACCATGGGCGTCGAATCCTGGAACGCGGTGTGCACGCCGATCGAGGCGTTGGTCGCACCGGGACCGCGGGTGACCAGGCAGACCCCGGGGCGACCTGTGAGCTTGCCGGCGGCCTCGGCCATGAAGGCGGCACCGCCCTCCTGGCGACAGGTGATGAAACGGATGCGGTCGCGGTGGCGGTGAAAGCCATCCAGGACCGCCAGATAGCTTTCGCCGGGGACACCGAACGCGGTGTCAACGCCTTGGGCGATCAGGCACTCAACCAACAAATGTCCAGCGATCTGCTGCTCAGCCATGGGGGTCTCTCGGTGGAAATGGATCAACACCGGATCGTAATGGCTTCGGCAGGCCTGTGCCGGATCAGGACGGCTCGTCGAGTTGGCCGAGCCAGCGCACATGCTCGCGCCGGATGTCGGCAGGCGAGCGGCAGCCGCACAGGGCCAGGGCCATTTCGAACTCATCGCGCAGCAGGCGCAGCACATGGGCCGCCCCCATCGCACCATGGGAAGCCAGGCCCCACAGACAGGGCCGACCGATCAGCACCGCCTGGGCACCCAGGGCCAGGGCCTTGAACACATCGGTGCCCCGACGGATGCCACCATCGACCAGCAAGGCGGCATCGCCCTGCAAGGCCTCGGCGAGCTCGGGCAGGCATTCGGCCGTGGCAGGCTGGGTATCGAGCACCCGGCCGCCGTGGTTGCTCAGCACCAGGCCGGCCACGTTCAGGCGCACGGCCTGACGGGCATCCAGCGGGTGGGTGATGCCCTTGAGCAGCAGCGGCAGGCGGATGCGCTCCTGCAGCCAGCTCAGATCATCCCAGCGCAGGGCGGACTCCAACGTGCCGCCACAAAGCCCGGTCGACGCCGGGGCGGCGGGTCTCCAGTGGGGCGTCATCAGCTGTGAAGGCGGGTGGGCCCCGAGTCGCCGCACCCGGTCACGGCTGCCCTGGACGGGCGCATCCACGCTGAGCACCAGGGCCTCGTAACCCGCCTGGGCAGCTTGATCGGCGACCTCCAGCAGGCAGGCGCGGTCTGCGCCGTTGGCCAGTTGCATCCAAAGCGGCCCCCGTGCGGGCTCTTTGCGGATCAGCGAGGCCACCGGCTGCAAAGGCGTGGTGCTGTGCTGGCTCAGCACAAAACCGCACTGCTGGCTGGCCGCGGCCATCGCCATGCCTCGCTCGGCATCGGCATGGGCCCAGGCCTGATAGGCCATCGGGGCGACGATCAAGGGGATGGGGATTTCGCGGCCGAGCAGCGTCACCCGCGTGTGCCCCGCACGCAGGTCCTGCAAGACCCGAGGCCTCAGCCCCCAACGGGCCCAGGCGGCCACATTGCGTTGCTGGGTCGATTCATCGCCGGCCCCGCCGTCGAAATAGGCCCAGGCTTCGGCACTCAGGCTCTGCTGGGCCCGCAGGGCGTAGTCGGGCAAGGTGGCCGGCAGCGCCTTCAGGTCTGCGCCCATTGCCGCAACAGGTTGTGATAGACCCCGGTCAGGGCCGTGGTCTCGGGGGTCTCGCCCAATTGGGCCCGCAGTTTGAGCAGGTTCATGTCGAGATCGAACAGGATGCGGCGCTGCTCGTCGCTGCGCACCATGCTCTCGACCCAGAAGAAGCTGGCCACGCGGTGGCCGCGCGTGACCGGGGTGACTTGGTGAACGCTGGTGCCCGGATACAGCACGGCATCGCCCGCAGCGAGCTTGACGCCACGGCTGCCGTAGGTGTCCTGCACCAGCAGTTCGCCGCCGTCATAGTCGGCCGGATCGCTGAGAAAGACGGTGCAGGAGACGTCGGTGCGCACCCAATCCTGTGTGGCCTTGGAATGCAGCACCGCCCCGTCCACATGGGGCCCGTAGAAATTGCTGCCGCCGCCGTAGCGGTTGAAGAGCGGGTTGAAGATCTTGCGCGGCAAGGCCGCCGAGAAGAACAGCGGGTCGCGTCGCAGGGCCCCCAGGATCAGGGCCTGCAAGGTGCGCGAGTTTTCACTGTCCTGCGCCAACTGCTCGTTGTTCTTTTGGGTCAGGGCCTGCACGCCCGCGCTGCTGCGACCGTCAATCCAAGGAGCGTCTTCGCCCAGCAAGGCTCGGGCAGTGCCGAGTTCTTCGGCGCTCAGCAGGTTCTTGAGTTGCAGCAGCATGGGTTCGCCAGATCAGAACAGGGCCTTGACGCTCAGCTCGATGCGACGCGGCGCACCGGGCACATAAAAGCCTCGGTAGAGCTGGTCAGCATACAGCTTGTTGGTCAGGTTGCTGACGTTCAGGCGCAGCAAGGTATTGCTGTTCAGGGTGTGCTCGACCATGGCATCGACCGTGGTGAAGGCCGGTGCGATGACGTTGCGGTTCTGATCAGGATTCTGGGCACCCCGGTAGTTCAGGCCGCCGCCGACACGCCAGCCCGGCAGCACGCGGTAGGTGCTCCAAAGGGTGGCGCTGTGCTTGGGCGTGAGGGCCGGACGATCGCCCTGACGCTGAGCCACGCTGGTGGAGGCCACGCTACTGATGTCGATGGTGGCCGAGGGGATCCAGGTGTGGTTGTAGAACACCTCCCAGGCCGGGGTCAGGCGACCGGCGAAGTTGAACTCCATGCCGGTGGCATGGCGTTTGCCCGAGAGCAGGTACTGGTTGGCCACCGTGTCGACGTCGGTGTTGCGCTCGTTGTACTTCTCGCTGCGGAACAGCGCCACACCGAACAGGCCCTTCTTGTCGAAGACATCGTACTTGGCGCCCAGCTCGAAATTGCGGCTCTTTTCCGGCGGGGTGTTGAGCAGGGTGGAATTGGTGCCCGACAGGCTCAGGTTGACAGTGCCGTACTGGTAGGTGTCGCCCGAGGTGTTGTACGAAGTCCCGTAGGAAGCGTAGTAGGACGAGGTGTCATTGGGCTGCCAGATGGCCCCCACGCGTGGGCTCCAGAGGTTGTTGTCCATGCTGAAGCTGTTGCCGCTGGTGTCGCCGTACTTGCCCATGAAGCGGTCGTAGCGCAGGCCGCCGACCAGCTTGATCTGATCGGTCACGCTCACGACGTCCTGGCCGTAGAAGCCCAGAGAGCGGGCACGGAAAGGTGCCATGGCGACCGCGCGGGTGTCCTGCACGAAGGCGCCGTTGTCGGGATTGCCCACCGTGGTGGTGGGAGGCGTGGCCAGACCGGTCGTGGCATTGTTGTTCTGCAGCGCACGCTGGTCGTAGTAGTCGACCCCGCCCACCAGGCTGTGCTTGAAGCCGCCCCAGTTGGCGTAGCCGGTGTACTCGCTTTGGACCTGCAGCATGTTGGAGTCGTTGCGACGCGCCTTGAAGCGACGGTTGAGCACCGTGCTGTCGCTGAGGCTGGACGCGGTGGTCACACTGCCCCAGCTGATGTTGCTGGCCAGCAGATCACGCGAATAGTGGCCATAGCGCAGCGTGGTCTTGATCTCGGCATCGCCGTCGAGGCGGCGCTTGTGGGTGACCGTGCCGTAGTTGGATTCGGTGCGCAGGTAGTCGCTGGCGAGGCCGTAGTAGGCTGTGGCGTCGAGCACGGGGGTGATGGTGCCGGTGCTGTTGTTGCTGGCCGTGGTGCTGCCGTTGTTGATCAACCAGGGGTGGTTGTACATCGGCCGCCCCTCGGTGCGCAGGTGGTACATGCCGATCGAGTATTCGTCGCGCTCGCCGATGCCCCAGCGGTAGGTGGGGGCCACGCCCTCTTTCTTGACCGTCGCGCCCCAGTTGTCGGCCTGGTGACGCATGATGTTCACCCGGAACGCCGACGACTCGCCAGTCTGGCGGTTGATGTCCGCCGAGACGCGGGCCGAGCGGCCATTGCCCACGGTGGCATTGATCTCGCTCTGGTCCATCAGGAATGGCTGCTTGTTGACCTGGTTGACCACCCCGCCGGTCGAGCCCTTGCCGAACAACATGGACGCCGAGCCCTTGAGCACTTCGACGCGGTCAAGGTTGAAGGTGTCGTGCTGGACCATGGCGTTGTCGTGCAGGCCATCGACATAGATGTCGCCGGCCTGCTGCAGCGAGAAGCCGCGGATGCGAACGTCTTCCTCACCGGTCTCGCCGGCCTGGAAGGTCACGCCCGAGACCGACTTCAGCACTTCGCGCAGGTCATCGAAATTGCGGTCGTCCATGTAGTGCTCGGTCATCACCGTCACGGTCTGGGGAATGTCGCGGATGTCCTGATTGCCCTTGGCGATGCCGGTCTGCTTCACGAGCAGGCTCTCCTTGGCGATGGTCGGGCCTTCCTTGGTGTCCTTGACGGTCACCGTCTTGAGGGACTTCTCCTCGCTCTGCGCCAGGGCCTGCTGGGCCGTGCCCAGGGAGCCTGCCAGCATCAGTGCGGCCAGTGGGAGCACTTTGCCGGCGGTGGGCGCCACCTGAGGCGCCACACCCGCTTGATTTCGGGACATCTTTTTGCGTTGCATGAAAACTCCAGTGTGTGGGTGGACCCGAAGCCGAAGCCCGGGCCGATGGCTGACGCTCCGCACCGCGCAGTGCAGTTCGCTGGCTGATTTGAGAAATGGCGTGGCCCGCTCGCAGAGCGCAACCACCCTCCAGGGAAAAATCTCAGCGGTAACCGACCCGGTCCAGCATCTGCTGAACCTTGGTCTGGTTCTGACCGGCGGCACTCACGGGAATGACTTCACTCTTGAAGTTGCCGCCTCCGGCCATCGACTTGAGGGCCGCGTTGTCGAACTGCACGCCCTTGGCCACCGGCCATTCGTTGTTGCCATTGGCAAAGTGCTTCTGCGCGTCCGGGCTGGCGAGGTACTCGAGGAACTTGACGGCATTGGCCTGGTTCTTCGAATAGCGGGCCACCGCACCGCCGGCCACGTTGACGTGCGTTCCCCAGCTCGACTGGTTGGGGAACACCACGCCCACCTTTTCGACCACAGCCCGGTCGTCCGGGTTGGCCGAGCGCATCAAGCGGGCGTAGTAGTAACTGTTGGACAGGGCCACGCCGCATTCACCGCTGGCCACGGCCCGGATCTGATCGGTGTCACCGCCTTGCGGTGTGCGCGCCATGTTGTTGACCAGGCCCTGCAACCAGGCCTCGGTGGCCGGTGCGCCGATGTGCTCGACCATCGAACCGAACAGGCTCACGTTGTAGGGCGACGAGCCGGTGGTGGTGCAAAGCTTGCCCTTGAACTGGGGATCGGCGAGCTTGTCATAGCTGTCGAAATCAGATTTGCGGTACTTGATCTTGTTGAAGACGATGACACGGGCACGGGTCGAAAAGCCGAACCAGGCAATACCGCCATCCGCCTTGGGCTGGGCATGGAACTGGGCGGGAATGGCCTCTTCCAGGGTCTTGGAGCGGATTGGCAGGAACAAGCCCTCGTTCTCGGCCCGCCACAGGCGGGCCGCATCCACCAGCAGGATCACATCGGCTGGCGAAGCGCTGCCTTCGGCCTTGAGGCGGCTGAGAATGCCGGCGTCATCCGAGTCAACCCGGTTGATCTTGATGCCGGTGGCCTTGGTGAAGGCCGCGTACAAGGCGTCGTCGCTCTGGTAGTGGCGCGCCGAATAGAGATTGACTGCGCCCTCGTCCGCCTGGGCGGACAGCCACGGGGCCGCCAGGGTCAACACGAGGATGGGAAGAATGCGTCGCATGGATGAGGGCCTCGCCAAGGTCAGCTCAGAAGGTGTCGATTCAGGTGAAGAAATTGAAATCACTTTGCGAATCAACGCAAAGGAAAGCAAATGCTATCACGAACAAGAATGATTCTCATAAAGATCAACACACGCGATACCAAGTGTTGCGCGAGACTAACGGCGACGCAGGGTACGGCTCAGCAGGATCACCGGCACCAGGCCCACCAGCACCAGGGCGAGGGCCGGCAAGGCCGCCTCGCCCAGGCGCTCGTCGCGCGCCAGTTGGTGGGTGATCACGGCCAGGGTGTCGGTGTTGAAGGGCCGCAGCACCAGGGTGGCCGGCAGCTCCTTCATGACATCGACCATCACCAACAGGGTCGCGGCCATCATGGGCTGGCGCAGCAGCGGCAAGTGCACACGCCGCAGCAAGCCCCAGCCCGCCACCCCGAGCATGCGGGCGCTGTCATCGAGGTGGACCGGCACCCGGCTGTAACCACTTTGCACCGACTGCAGGGCCACGGCCACGAAACGGACCAGGTAGGCCCAGATCAGTCCCAGGAAGGTGGTCGTCAACAAAGACCCCACCGACCATTGCGGCCAGCGCGACTGCACCCAACCCACCGGCAACAAGAGCCCGACCACGATCACGGCACCGGGCACGGCATACCCGAGACCGATCACATAGGACAGTGCACGCATCTGGGTGCCGGGGTACAGGCGCGACTGGGCCGACAACCACAGCGCCAGCCCACTGGCCAGCGCGGCCGTGCCCAGGCCCAGCGCCAGACTGTCGAAAGCCCAACGCCCGAATCGGGCCCAAGGCAAGGCGACGTCACCGGCGGCGTGCAGGGCACGCAGCATGAAGCCCACCGGCAGCACGAAGCCCAGCAGCACCGGCAGCGCACAAAGGGCGATCGCCAGCGCCGCCTTCGAGCCGCTGAGCCTGAGCGAGGCCGAGCCCGCCGAGGCCCGATCCAGACGCTGGCTGGCGAAGCGCAGGCGCGCCTGGGCGCGCTGCTCCAGGGTCAGGAGCAAGGCCACGATGAGCAAGAGCACGGTGGCCAACTGGGCCGCCGCAATGCGGTCTTCCATGACAAGCCAGGCCTTGTAGATGCCGGCGGTGAAGGTCTGGATGCCGAAATAGCTCGAGACGCCGTAGTCGGCCAGGGTTTCCATCAAGGCCAGTGCGGCCCCCGCCGCCATGGCAGGCCGGGCCATGGGCAGGGCCACCCGGAACACCCGTCGCACCAGCGAGGCCCCGAGCAGGCGGGCGGCCTCCATCAGCAACTGGGCACGCTGCGCCAGGGCCGTGC
The DNA here is from genome assembly GCA_003987795.1 of Curvibacter sp. GTDB lineage: Bacteria > Pseudomonadota > Gammaproteobacteria > Burkholderiales > Burkholderiaceae_C > Curvibacter. The sequence goes on along the minus strand of RXJO01000185.1, from coordinate 19,068 downwards.
GCACCAACAGGTAGACATAAGGGTACAGGGCCAGGATGAAGACGCCGATGGCGCCCCCCACGCTGCGGACGTTGGGCAGCAGCCGCCCCTCCAGCCCCCAGGCGGCGCGCATCCAGGTCTGCAACGGCCCGCTGTATTGCAGGAAATCGGTGTAGGCATAGGCCAGCACATAGGCCGGCATGGCCAGCGGCAGCAGCAGCGCCCACTCGAAGACCCGGCGCCCGGGAAAATCGAACAGGCTCACCAGCACCGCACACAGCGTGCCCAGCAGGATCACCCCGACGCCCACCCCCAGCGACAGCGCCACGGTGGTCGCGGCGTAGCGCGGCAACACCGTGTCCAGCATGTTGCGCAGCAGGTCGTGAGAGCCCTCGTTCCACTGCAGCCACGCGCCGATCACCACCAGCACCGGCAAGGCCAGCAACAGGGCGATCCCCCAGAGAACGGCACGCGAGAAGAAGCCCTGACGAAAAATCATGCGGCATTGTAGGAGCCAATATCGGAGCCCATGGACTCCCTACAATCGCCCCATGTTTCTTGACGTGCATGATTTGGAGATCCGCTACAGCGGCCGCGATCACCTGGCGGTGGACCGCGCGAGCCTGGGTCTGAAGGCCGGCGAGATCGGCGTGCTGCTGGGGCCCTCGGGCTGTGGCAAGACCACGCTGCTGCGTGCCGTGGCCGGGCTGGAGCCGGTCAGTGCCGGGTCCATCCGGCTGGCCGGCGAATGGGTCAGCGGCCAGGGTGCCCATGTGCCGCCCGAGGGGCGGCGCATCGGCATGGTGTTCCAGGACTACGCGTTGTTCCCGCACCTCAGCGTGGCGGACAACATCCGATTCGGCTTGCACCGTCAAGCGCGCGACCAGCAGTCGCGCCGTGTGGACGAGGTGCTCGCACTCGTGGGGCTGAGCGCCAGTGCCCGACGCTATCCACACGAGCTCTCGGGCGGACAGCAACAGCGGGTCGCACTGGCCCGGGCCCTCGCGCCCCGACCGCACCTGATGCTGCTCGACGAGCCCTTCTCCAACCTCGATGTGGAACTTCGCGAGCGTCTGGCCCAAGAGGTGCGCAGCATCCTCAAGGAGGCCCAGACCACCGCGCTCTTCGTCACCCACGACCAGATGGAGGCCTTTGCCCTGGGTGACCTGATCGGGGTCATGTCACAAGGGCGGATGCATCAGTGGGCCGATGCAGCCACGGTGTACCGCGAACCCGCCACCCGCTTTGTGGCCGATTTCATCGGCCACGGGGTGTTCCTGTCGGGTCACGTCAGCCAGGAGGCCGGCCAGAGCCGGATCGAGACCCCCCTGGGCGCCCTGCCGGCCCCGGTGCAACGGGCCAGCGGGCCCTGCGACGTGCTGCTGCGCGCCAGCGACGTGAGCTGCGATCCGGCACCGGACGCGCCGCAGGCCCAGATCGTCCGCAAACTCTTCCGTGGCGCCGACTCGCTGTATGAACTGCGTCTGGACGACGGACAACGGCTGCTGGCCCAGTTGCCCAGCCATCTGCCCCACCCTGTCGGCAGCCGGATCGGTGTGCGGGCCCGCCCCGAACACACGGTGGTGTTCGACCGGGTCGCGCCCGGGGCCTGAGCCCGGCCCGGTTCAGACAGCTTGCGCTGCGGTCGCGGTCCGGCGCACCCTTCGCACATTGAAAGCGCTGGCGATCAGCACAGCCTGCACCACGGCCAGGCCCACCAGCACGCTGGTGTACTGGCCATGGTCCATCAAGCGACCGAACACCAGCGGCGAAACCGCCTGCCCGATGTCCAAGCCGGCGTACACCACGCCATAGACACGCCCCGTGGCGTTCTCGGGGGTGGAGCGCTTGACCAGCAGATCGCGCGAAGGACCGGCAATGCCATTGGCAAAGCCCATCAGGCCGAACAGCACCGGCACGAGGCTGGCCGGCACCGGCGCCAGGGCCAGGCTGAGCGCCACCAGGGCCGCCAGGCCGATGCCCACCGCCACAATGCGCTCGCAACGCGTGGGATCCGCCGCCAGAAAGCCCCCCAGCACCATGCCACCGGCACTGGCCACCATGTAGATGGTCAGGCACACCGCCACCAGCGTGACGGGCACGGCATGCAACTGCCGTGCGGCCTCGGGCGCGAAGGTCTGCACCACGCTGAGGGCCATGGCATAGAACAGAAAGAAGGCGAAACACATCCACACCGCCGGGATGCGCAGGAAATCGAGGCCGCCCGCCGTCGTGGAGGCCTTCTGGCCGGTGGCGGAGGTCGGCTTGGCCGAGGCCGGTGCGGTCGGGCTGCCAGGCAGGCTCAACACCTCGCGGTTGAGCCACAGCACCACGAGCACCGCCAGGGCCAACCCACCCGCACTGGCGAGTGCGACACGCCACGAGAACGCCATGGCCAGCGGCACCACCATGGCAGGGGCCAGCGCCCACCCCAGGCTGCCAGTGATGCCGTGCACACTGTAGGCGTGCCCCAGCCGACTGCTGGCCACCTTGCGGTTGAACAAGGTGTAGTCGACCGGGTGGAACACACCATTGCCCATGCCGGCCAGCACCGCACACACCAGCAGCATCCAGTAACTGGGCGCTGCGGCATAGCCCAGCAGCGCCAGGCCCAGCAAGCCCAGACCGGCGAACAGCACCGGACGCGGGCTGTAGCGATCCACCACAAAGCCCGACAGCGCCTGCACGATGCAAGACACCACAAAGAACACCGTGAGCACAAAGCCCAACTCGGTGTAACTCACGCCGAAGGCCTCCTTGAGCCAAGGGAACAGGGGGGCCAGCACCAACTGGCTGAAATGGCTGATGCCGTGCGCCAGACCCACCAGACCGATCAGGGTGGCATCCTGACGGACCGTAGGAACTGGCAAGGCGTGGGCGGTGGTAGACATGAAACGGACTCCCGATGGGCTTGACGAGGGTCATGTTAGAGGCTGCGCACTCGTCTTGTTGACGATGAAAAGACATAATCCATCGAAATCAAGACAAACACCTCGTCGCCATGCCTGTCATCCGCCGCCGCCCCGCTCGCCCACCCGCCCGCCGACCCGTGGCCACGCGCCCTGTTGGCGACGTGGTCGACAGCCTCACCCCCCACCTTTACCTGCCCACCCCGAATCGCCCGCTGCGCGCCAAGATGCGCCACCTGCTGGCTGAGACCAAGGTGGTGCCGCACCACCATGAATGGCCCCAGTTGACCTTCTCGCTCAACGGCGTGTGCCGCCTCAGCACCGACGACGGCACCTTCATCGTGCCGCCCTCACGGGCCGTCTGGGTGCCGGCAGGCATGAGCCATTCGATCACGGTGGTGGAAGACGCAGATCTGCACACCCTGTACCTGCACCACGACGCTGCGCCGCAGCAGGCTCCCTGGCAGAGCTGCGTGGTGATCGAGGTCACCGAACTGATGCGGGCCCTGGTGCTGGGTCTGGACACGCACTCCGACGCCCAGCTGGACCAGCTCGAGCCGGCGCGGCGGCACACCCTGTTGCAGCGCGAGCGCCTGATCCAACCCCTGCTTTGCGACGAACTGCTGCAGGCCCCGCAGATCCGCATGGGGGTTCCCCTGCCCGCGCGCGATGGCGGTGACAAGCGACTGCGGGCCCTGTGCGAGGCAGTGCTGAGGGCTCCGGGCGAGCGCGCCACCCTGGCCGAGTGGTCGGCCAGCGTGGGCGCCAGCGAGCGCACCGTGGCCCGCCTGTTTCGCGAACAACTCGGTCTGAGCTACCAACAGTGGCGCCAGCAGGCCACGCTGGCCCATGCCCTGCCCCTGCTGGCCCGGGGCCAGCCGGTGAGCCAGGTCGCTGCGGCCAGCGGCTACGCCAGCGAGAGCGCCTTCACCGCCATGTTCCGCGCGGCCATGGGCCAGCCGCCCAGCCACTTCAGCGGCAAGGCCCGCAAGCCGCCTGATCCAAGCTGAGGGCAGCTGTTTCATTCGGTGACATCCGCACAGACAAGGCCGCCGGCACAGGCTATGCTGCCGCAGGTCCCGCCCCCCCCTTGTCTTGCCCAACCCATGCGTTTTTTCTCTCCCCTGACCTGGCTGCTCCGACTGCCCCCTCATGTTCTCAACGGCCTGGGGGTGGCTTTGGGCATCGGCTTGATCCAATGGCTGTTCGGCAGCCACACCACCCTGCACCTGGCCCAACTGGCCAGCAGCGGGGCGGTGTTCTCCAGCCTGGCCGATGTGCCGACCACGCCCCGACGCTCGCTGCACCGGGTGCTGCTGGGCGCCGGCCTGGGCGCTCTGGCCACCTGGACGGTGGGCGTCCTCGACCCCTACCCGAGTCTGCTGGGTCTGGCCATCATGGGCCTGGTGTTCCTCAGCATGATGACCCTGGCCTGGGGCCCCCGCGCCGGCCCGGTGTCGTTTGCCGCCGTGCTGGCGATTGTCTTCACCATGGGCCTGCCCCCAGGCACGCCCCCCGCCGAGTTGCTGGCCTGGACCCTGGCGGGCTCGGCGGTCTACCTGGGCTGGGCCCAGATCCTGGTGCGCATCTGGCAGCCACGCTATCGCAGCCTGGCCCTGGCCGCTGCGCTGGACGCCACCGCCCAATTGCTGCGCTCACGGGCCGGCGTGGTGGAGGGCGCCGCCGAAACCGATCAGGCGCGTGACTCCCTGCAGACCTGGGTGCGCGATGAAGCCGTGCTGGCCGAGCGACTGCAGGCGGCCCGTGATCTGTTGTTCGCAGCCCCTGACTCGGCCCGCGCGCGCCGCGACACCGGCATGCTGTTGCGGGTGATCGACCTGCGCGACATCCTGTTGGCCAGCCGCCTCGACCTGGAATTGCTGGGACATGACGAACTGGCCCTGCAGGTGCGTGCCGCCCTGGCCGCGCGCCTGCGTCACCTGGCCTATCAACTGGACCAGGCGCAGGCCGGTGTGCGTGGACTGCCGCCCCCGGACGAGACCGAACCCCCACTGCGGCTGGACCTGCGCGAGCAGTTCATGGCGCACCCCTTGCTCTCGTCGGACGACCGGCGTGCCCGCCTGCTGCCGGCGCTCGTGAACCGGGTCCAGCACCTGGCCGATGATGTCGAGGCCATCCAACGCCTGCTGCGCGAGGGCGATGGCCAACTGCCGCTGACCCGCAAGGAACTGCAACTTTTCGTGGCCCCCGAAGGCTGGCCGCTGTCGGCGTTCAAGCCGCACCTGAGCCTGGCCTCGCCCGTGTTGCGGCACGCCTTGCGGGCCGCCCTGGCACTGGGGGCGGCCTACTACATCGCCCTGGCCCTGCCCTGGACCGCCCACCCCCAATGGCTGGTGCTGAGCGTGGCCGTGGTCCTGCGCGGCAATCTGGAGCAGACGCTGTCGCGGCGCAACATCCGGGTGCTGGGCACTTTTCTGGGCTGTCTGATCGTGATGGTGCTGGCCCATGTGCACTCGCCCTGGCTGCTGACGCTGGCCTTTCTGGTGGCGGTGGGCCTGGCCCACAGCTTTGCGGTGGAGCGCTACCTGGTCACCGCCTCGGCGGCCACGGTGATGGCCTTGCTGCAGGCCCACCTGGCGCATCCGACGATCGGCTTTCCGATTGCCGAGCGTGTGGGCGACACCTTGCTGGGGGCCCTGATGGCCTGGGCCTTCTGTTTCGTGCTGCCCTCCTGGGAACGGCGGGCCCTGCCCCGCACCCTGCCGCGCCTGCTGCTGGCGCTGCGTGCCTATGCCCATGCGGCGCTGGCACCGCACGATCCGGCCCACCCCGACCGCACCGTGGCCCAGCGTCTGGCACGTCGGCAGGCTTACGACGCTCTGGGCGTGCTGGCCACGGCGCTGCAGCGCAGCAGTTTCGAGCCCCGCCAGGTGCAGTTGCCGCTGCAGGCACTGACCCGCCTGCTCGACCACGCCCAACGCCTGATGGCCCATCTGTCGGTGTTGCGCATGATGCAATTGCGAGAGGGCCCCGAACTGCAACAGGCTCAGGCACGGGCCGCGGTGCAGGCAGCCCAGGACACGCTGGACCAGTTGCTGACCCCCGGCCCTCAGGGCCCCGACCACCAGGAGGTCGAGACCCGGGTCGAGGCTGCCGCCCTCGATGCGGGGCTGGACCTGCTGCCCGAGAAGCCGCTCAGCGAAGACGTGATGCCCTGGATGAACCGGCGCCTGCAGGTGACCCTGCGAGACGCCGCACGGGTGGCGTCGTCGGCCCGAGAAGCCTTGACCGAGTTGCGCCGTCCCGCGAGGTGAATCAGGCCAGCGCCCGCTCCACCGCCAGCGCCACGCTGGCCAGGCGGGCATCGTCGCCCCGCACCGAGGCCAGCATCAGCCCCACCGGCAAGTCACCCGGGGCCTGGCATGGCAGGCTGAAGGCGCAGCCGTCCAGGTAATTGAAGGCGAAGGTATTGCGCAGCAAAAGGCCATTGGCCTTGAAGAAGGCCTCGTCGGACGCGACCAGTTCGTCGATGGCCGGCGCCAGCACCGGCACGGTGGGGCACAGCACCGCGTCAAACCCCTCCAGCGCCGCTTCCACCCGGGCAATCCAGTCGGCTCGATGGTCCTGCATGGCGATGTACTCGCGCGCGGTGACCGGCGCACCGAGCTCGATGCGGGCCGCCACACGGGGGTCGAACTGCGAGCGTGCCCGGGCCAGGCGCTGGTGGTGCACCGCGTAGGCTTCGACGGGCGAAAAGCCCCCGGGTGCGTTCAGGCGCGGAATCTCGGCGAGCTCGCTCAGCGGGATCTCGATCAACTGCGCACCGGCGGCCGACAGGCGGGTGAGTGCACGGGCATGTGCCTGGGCCACGGCGGGCTCCAGGGCATCCAGTAACACGGTCTGGGGTAAGGCCAGGCGCAGACCGGCCAGCGGGCGGCGCGCCACCGGCAGGGGTGCCCCGGCCAGCAAGGCGTCGACCGTGAGGCAGTCTTGCACGCTGCGGGTCATGGCGCACACCGTGTCGAGGCTGCGAGACAGCTCGAGCGCCCCCTGACGCGGCACCCGGGATTGCGTGCTCTTGAAGCCCACCAGGCCGCACAGGGCGGCCGGGATGCGGATCGAGCCGCCGGTGTCCGAACCCAGACCGGCCACGGCCAGCCCCAGGGCCACCGACACCGCGGCACCCGATGAGGACCCACCCGGGATGCGGGCCAAGGCCGCATCGGCCGGGTTGCGCGGGGTGCCATGATGGGGGTTGATGCCCACGCCCGAGAAGGCGAATTCGGTCATGTTGGTCTTGCCCAGCACCGCGGCACCGCCTGCGCGCAAGCGCGCCACGGCCGGAGCGTCAGCACTCGCGACCGGCTCGCCGCGACACACGACCGAGCCGGCCAGCGTGGTCTCGCCCGCCACGTCGTACAGGTCTTTGATGCTGACAGGCAGCCCGGCCAGCGCCGGTTGGGCCACACCGGCCGCGCGCTGCGCATCCGCGTGACGGGCTGCCGCCAGGGCCGCCTGCGGGTACAGGGTGGTGAAGACGCTGGCCGCCGCCGGCGCGGCCGCTGCCTCCAGGGCGCCGGCCACCAGGGCCTCGCAACTGGTTTCGCCGCGCGCCAGGCGGGCCTTGAGAACGGGAATGGTGTCGGTGATGAAGCGCATGGGCCCCTCGCAATTCAGCCAGCCGGCATTATCGGGCGGGGGCGGGCCGCGCGGCGGCCACGCCCGTCAACGGGCTGGGGTCTCGGTGGCCGTCCCGGGTGCCAGCAGGCTCCACTCCAGCAGGGCCACGTAGCCGTCGCGGCAGGCCAGCACCAGGCGAGGCCCGTCGGTGTGCACCACCGCGCCGGGCGGAAAACGATGCCCCTGCTTCCAGGCGGCGGCACGGCGCACATGGAACAGCACGTTGTTGACCCGGGCCAGGCATTCGAAGCGCCCGAAGGCCCGCAACTGAGTCTGCAGCTCGTCCACGCCCCGCTCGAAGTCCAGCAGGCGGTCGCCATCGCTCCAGAGCTTCACATAGTGGCCCTCGCCCTGGGGTTGGGCCTGCGCCCACAGCGCGTCCAGGTTCAACGCCACCGCGCTGGCCAGCTGGCAGGCGGCGATCTGGGTCTTGAGATCCAGGCTTTCGTGGCATTCGTCCTCGGCCAGCTCGAAGCTGCGGCTCGCCAGCACGTCGCCGGCATCGAACGCAGGGGTGACCTGGTGACAGCTCACGGCCCATTGCCTTTGCCGGTCCAGCAGGGCCTGTACCAGCGGATAGGGCCCGCGGTAGCGCGGCAAGGGCGAGGGGTGGAAATTGATGGCGTAGCGCAGATAAGGCTTCCAGTCTCCGATGCGCCACTGGTAGCTGGCCAGCACCAGCAGTTCGCAATCGCGGGCCTGGAGATCCGCCATGGCCGCCTGGTCCAGCGGCGAGAGCTGGATGTCCAGGCCCAGGCTGCGCGCGTAGGCGATGGTGGCCTTGTTGTGGGAGATGCGCTCGTCAGTGGGGGCGGTGAACAGCTTCACGGGCTGCCAGCCCGCCTCGACAAAGGCCTTGAAGACACCGAGGTAACGGTCGGTGGCCGTGATGGCAAAGCGCCGCGCTGACATGGGCTTCCTGGGGAGATTCAAGAGTGCACCCACCAGAAAGAAGCGCCATGGCGACGGCATCCCCTGGGGCGGGTCTCACCATTTTGAAAGGCGCAGGTAAAGCACGGTTGTGGGTTCTGTAAACCGCAGGTAGCCCGGCACAACCCGATGCACGAGGCAAGCTGCCTCGCTTCGGAGCTTCAGCGCGGGGGCAGGCGGGGACTGCTGTCGCGCACCTCGGTCACATCGATGATTTCGCGCACCTCGACATCGGTCACATCGGCCGGGGAGCTGCGCCCATTCCCGCCCGGACCTGGACGCCCCCGCCGCATCACGTCGCCAAACTGCTGCCCCAGGTCAAAGCGCCGCACCCAGGGCGTGACAGGGCGCCCCGTGAGACGGGCCCAGGCGGCGCGCAAGGTCCAGGCCAGGGCCAGCACGGCCATGGCCACGAGCAGGCTGAGCACCAGCACCAGCGCACCGGCCACCAGCAGCAGGCGCAACAAAAGACGGGACAAAGTGGCCAGGGCCTGGTTGAGTCCGGACATGGGTTCCTTTCAAGACGAAAAGCCCGACGCGCCAGGCGCGTCGGGCTGTGCATGGCCCTCAGATGGAGCCGGAGCGGCAAAGTTCAAGCCATCGAGGGCGGAAGCGCTCTCAGGCCGGGTTGGACTCGCCGAACTGGAACACCCCGGGCGCCAGCACCGGATCGACGTCGACCGGGATCACGCTCTTGGGTGCGAACTTGCCTTCGAGCAGCAACTTCGACAGCGGGTTCTCGATGCGCTGCTGGATCGCCCGCTTGAGCGGCCGGGCACCAAACACCGGATCGAAGCCCACCTTGGCCAGCTCGGCCAGCGCCGCAGGCGAGACCTGAAGCGTGAGGTCCATTTTCTGCAGGCGGGCCTGCAGGATCTGCAGCTGGATGGCAGCGATCGATTCGATGTGCCGGGCATCGAGCGCATGGAACACCACGGTCTCGTCGATGCGGTTCAGGAACTCGGGGCGGAAGTGGTTCTTGAGTTCGTCCCACACCGCGTCCTTGATGTCGTCATACGCCTGCCCCACCATGGCCTGGATGTGGTGCGAGCCGATGTTGCTGGTCATCACGATCACGGTGTTCTTGAAGTCCACAGTGCGGCCCTGGCCATCGGTCAGGCGGCCATCGTCGAGCACCTGCAGCAGCACGTTGAAGACATCGGGGTGGGCTTTCTCGACCTCGTCGAGCAGCACCACGCTGTAGGGCTTGCGACGCACCGCCTCGGTCAGGTAGCCGCCCTCTTCATAGCCCACATAGCCCGGGGGGGCACCGATGAGGCGGGCCACCGAGTGCTTCTCCATGAACTCGCTCATGTCGATGCGGATCAGGTGCTCCTCGGAGTCGAACAGGAAGCCGGCCAGCGCCTTGCACAGCTCGGTCTTGCCCACACCGGTGGGGCCCAGGAACAGGAAGGAACCGGTCGGGCGGTTGGGGTCGGACAGGCCCGAGCGCGAGCGCCGGATGGCATTGGCCACCGCGCTGATGGCTTCGTCCTGGCCCACCACGCGCTCGTGCAGCTTGTCTTCCATCTGCAGCAGCTTGTCCTTTTCGCCCTGCATCATCTTGGACACCGGGATGCCGGTGGCACGGCTCACCACCTCAGCGATCTCCTCGGCGCCGACCTGGGTGCGCAACAGGCGCGGCGCGCCCTGGGTGGCGGCCTTGCCGGCCTCTTTGTCCTGGGCTTCCTTGAGCTGCTTTTCCAGCTCGGGCAGCTTGCCGTACTGCAACTCGGCCACCTTGTTGAAATCGCCCTTGCGGGTGAGCTCGTCGATCTGCTGGCGCAGCTTGTCGATGGCTTCGCGCACCTGCTGGCTGCCCTGGGCCTGGGCCTTCTCGGACTTCCAGATCTCTTCAAGGTCGGCGATCTCTTTCTGCAGCTTGGCGATCTCTTCCTCGATCAGTTCAAGCCGCTTCTGGGAGGCCTCGTCGGTCTCCTTTTTCATGGCCTCGCGCTCGATCTGCAGCTGGATCATGCGGCGATCGAGCTTGTCGATGGCTTCAGGCTTGGAGTCGATCTCGATCTTGATCTTGGCCGCGGCCTCGTCGATCAGGTCGATGGCCTTGTCGGGCAGGAAACGGTCGGTGATGTAGCGGTGGCTCAACTCGGCCGCCGCCACGATGGCGGGGTCGGTGATGTCCACGCCATGGTGAACCTCATATTTCTCCTGCAGACCGCGCAGGATGGCAATGGTGGCCTCAACGGTCGGCTCGCCCACCAGGATCTTCTGGAAGCGACGCTCAAGGGCTGCATCCTTCTCGATGTATTTGCGGTACTCGTCGAGCGTGGTGGCGCCCACGCAGTGCAGCTCACCGCGGGCCAGCGCCGGCTTGAGCATGTTGCCGGCATCCATGGCCCCCTCGGCCTTGCCGGCGCCCACCATGGTGTGCAATTCGTCGATGAAGACGATGGTCTGGCCCTCGTCTTTGGCGAGTTCGGTCAGCACGTTCTTCAGGCGCTCTTCAAAATCGCCGCGGAACTTCGCACCGGCCAGCAGCGAGGCCATGTCCAGCGACAGCACCCGCTTGCCCTTGAGCGAGTCAGGCACCTCACCCGCCACGATGCGCTGGGCCAGGCCCTCGACGATGGCGGTCTTGCCGACACCGGGTTCGCCGATCAGCACCGGGTTGTTCTTGCTGCGGCGCTGCAGCACCTGGATGGCGCGGCGGATCTCGTCGTCACGGCCGATCACGGGGTCGAGCTTGCCCTGGCGTGCGCGCTCGGTGAGGTCGAGACAATACTTCTTGAGCGCCTCGCGCTGGCCTTCAGCCTCGGGGCTGTTGACGTTCTGGCCACCGCGCACCGCCTCGATGGCGGCCTCGAGACTCTTGCGGGTCAGGCCGTTGCTCTTGGCCGTGGCGGCCAGATCGATCTTGCTTTCGGTGAGGGCGAGCAGGAAGAGCTCGCTGGCAATGTACTGATCGCCCCGTTTGAGGGCTTCTTTTTCGGTGGCCTGGAACAGCACGGCCAGGTCGCGGCTGACCTGCACCTGCTCCTGGCCCTGCACCTGGGGCAGGCGCTTGACAGCGGCCTCGGCGGCGCTCAGCAGCCCCGGCACATTGACTCCGGCACGCTGCAGCAGGGCCTTGGGGCCGTCGTCCTGGCGCAGCAGAGCCACCAGCAGATGGGCCGGTTCGATGTAGGCATGGTCGTTGCCCAGGGCCAGGCTCTGCGCCTCGCCCAGGGCTTCTTGGAATTTGGTGGTGAATTTGTCGATTCGCATGGGTGATCTCCAGTTGATCAGCAACTTGTGCCCAACAGGCTGATTTCAAGGCCCGCCCGGCGCCCGGGTGCTGACTAAAATCAAGGCATGGAGATCCACCAACTGTCGCTTCAGTACCAGCGCGAGCAAGACCGCATCCTGATGCGCTTCAACACCACCTCGCGCGAGGAACTGCGGCTGTGGCTGACTCGGTTGCTGCTCAAGGGCTGGTGGCCCATGTTGCTCGTTGAAGTGCCTGCCCCCGCCACCGGCGAGAGCCCCGAGGCGGTTGCGACTCCTGCCGGGCGGTCCGAACCGTCCACACCGCCCATCCAGGCCATGCCGGCGCCCGCGCCCCACGCCGACTACAGCCAGCCTTTTCGTGCTGACTACGTCACGCTGCCGCTGGGCGAGACCCCTTTGCTGGTGACCGAGATCAGCCAGCAGCGGCGTGGCGACAAGCTGGCCATCTCGTTTCTCGAACGCCTGGACCCGCAGGCACCGGGCCGCACCGTGGAAGTCGAGTTCGAACCCGGCTTGCAACAGGGGCTGCGTCAATTGCTGACCCTGACCTTGGGCCAGACCGACTGGAACCTGGCGGGCACACCTGCCGAGCCGACGGTGTCCGGCACCGACCTGGCCCCCGACACCGTGAGCCGCTCGGGCTATCTGCACTGAGGACGAGACAGACCGGCACGGCGCGCCGCATCAGGCATTGCGTGCTTCAATGCCCCATCGCGCCAGCGCGGCGTCGTCGCTGACACGGGCGTCCACCCACTGCGCGCCGTGAGGGGTCTGCTCTTTCTTCCAGAACGGGGCCTGGGTCTTGAGGTAATCCATCAGGAACTCGCAGCCCAGGAAGCTCTGCCCCCGGTGCGCCGAGGTGACGGCCACGAGCACGATCTGCTCGCCCGGCTGCAGCAGGCCCACGCGGTGCACCACCCGGGCACCATACAGGTCGAAGCGCTGGTGAGCCTGGTCGATCATGGCTTCAATGGAGCGCTCGGTCATGCCGGGGTAGTGCTCGAGCTCCATGGACAGCACCGGCGCGCCGTTGTTGCCCTCATTGCCGCCGCGCACGGTCCCGACAAAACTGCACACCGCCCCGACACGCCGGTCACGGTCACGCAGCGCGGCCAGTTCGGCAGAAACATCAAAGTCGGCGGTCTGGATCGAAACTCGGGGCAATCGGCTCATGGGTTGCATTTTGGCACCTCGCAACAGTGAAGGCGCTGCGTTTATACTGCGCCGATGTTCACCGCCCCATGCCAGCCCGTCACCGAGCACCCCGTGCCCGGCGCTCGAGTCATGGCCTGTGGCGTGAACAAATGCAAAAAACCCCAGCTCATCTGACCGGAGCTGCGGTTCCGTCCTCGGATGAGCGATGGAGCCGCACGGCAAAGCCCACGACAGCCCCGCTGTTTTTTGCCCCAGTCCCTGTTGCGTGTTTCGAGGCCGGTTCCATCCCAGGTCTTCCCCCTTTGCCAAGGAACACGCATGCCTTCATCCGCCCAGCCGAACCCGGCCCTGCCACGCACGACCACCCGCCCCTTTCAGGGCCTGTGGCTGCCCCTGATCACACCCTTCGATGATGCCGGGCAGGTGGACCACCTGAGCCTGGCCGCCCTCACCCGCCACTACAGCCAGTCGTCACAGGGCCTGAGCGGCCTGGTGGTGTGCGGCTCGACGGGTGAGGCCGCCGCGCTCTCGGCCCAGGAACAGCAGGCCGTGCTCGACACGGTGCTGGCCCACACCCCATTGCCGGTGGTGATGGGCCTGTCGGGCTACCACCTGGGGCACACCCTGGAATGGGTGAGCGCCCTGGCCCGCTACCCGCTCGCAGGCTGGCTGGTGCCGGCGCCGCACTACATCCGGCCCTCGCAGGCCGGTCTGCAGCGATGGTTCGAGTGCATCGCCGACCGGGCCCAGGCACCGCTGATCATCTACGACATCCCCTACCGGACCGGCGCCACACTGAGTCTGTCCACGCTGCTGGCCTTGGCCGCCCACCCGCACATCCAGGCCATCAAGGACTGCGGGGGTGATGCGGCCAAGACCCAGGCCTTGATCCAGGACGGCCGACTGCAAGTGCTGGCCGGCGAGGATGCCCAGATCTTCAGCACGCTGGCGCTGGGCGGCCACGGTGCGATCGCCGCCAGCGCCCATTGGCAAACCCGCCGCTTTGCCGACCTGCTGGCTCGCCTGTCAGAAAGCGATCTGCCAGCGGCCCGCACCCTCTGGCAGGGCCTGCAAGCCATGATCCAGGCCCTGTTCGCCGAACCCAATCCTGCACCGGTCAAGGCCTTGCTGGCCGCGCAGGGCTTGATCCGCCCGCACTTGCGCGAGCCGATGATGGCCGCCTCTGCGGCACTGCAGCAACACCTGCTGACCCTGGAGCGGGCAGCTCGCTGAGGCGGCGTGGCTTCACACAGCTTCACCCGGTCGACACAGTGCAGGCCCGGGGTTCACAAAACCTCACCATGAGGACATCCGCTTGTGACGGGCCCCCTCGAAGATCACGTCACGCAGGCGCCAGGCCCCCTGGTGCCGTCCACGTGCCCTCTTTTTCGAAGTCGACCCATGAAACCCTCTCCAAGCCCCTCCTCTGCCTCCCAGCTTCTGAGCCGCCGCAGCTGGCTGCTGGCCCTGGGCAGCCTGGGCATCACGCCGATGCTCGGGGCCTGCACCGGCGGTGCAGATGGCAGCTCCCGGATCCGGGTGATCAATGCCACCCAGGGCCTGAGCGCCCTGGATGCCTACCTGGACACCACCTCGATCGCCAGCAGCGTGGCCAGTGCCGCCGCCAGCAGCTACTACGGTGCCGACCCCGACACCTACACCCTGGGCCTGCGCAGCGCGGGCGGTGCTGTCAACAGCGTGGAGTCCTCGATCACACTGAGCAAGGAAACCTCGACCTCGGTGGTGGTGATGGGGACGCAGAGCGCCCTTAGCACCGCGATCTACACCGAGAACGAAAGCAGCCCCAGCAGCGGCTACGCCAAGCTGCGCCTGATCAATGGCCTGCAGACCGGCGATGGGGTGGACGTCTACATCACCACCACCAGCACCACCAGCCTGGACAACCAGTCGGCCGCCATCAGCAATGTGGCCGAAAGCGGCACCAGCTCGTTCAGCAAGGTGAGCAAAGGCACTTACAGCCTGTGGATCACCGGCAACGGCGACACCAGCGATCTGCGAGCCTATGTGGCCAGCATCACGCTGTCGGACCAGGGCATTGACACCTTTGTGCTGGTCCCGACCAACAGCACCACCCTGGCCAGCGTGGTGCGCCTGCCGCAACAGGGCAGCAGCACGAGCTACGCCTGCACGCTGGCCCGGGTGCGCTTCGTGAATGCCGGCTCGGCCACCGCTTCGGCCCAGGCCAGTCTCGATGGCACGGCCGTCTCCAGCGCCACCATCGGTGCCTACGGGGTATCGTCGTATTCGCAGGTGACTGCGGGTTCGCGTCTGGTGGGTTTCAGCATCGGCGGCACCTCGGTCACGAGCCAGATGACGCTCACGGCCGGCAGCGACATGACCGTGGCCTTGGCCCTGGACAGCAGCGGCGCCTACACGGTGGTGAGCTTCACGGACAACAACTTCCCAGCCACCTCCAGCACGAAGTCGAAGATCCGGCTGGTCAACCTGGCCAGCACCGCGGGCAGTGCGCAGCTGACTTACAACGGTGGCTCGCTGCTGGCGGACTACACCGCCGCCAATAGCGCCTCCAGCTACACCAGCTTCACGGCCGGTGAATACGACTTCGTGATCAGCGCAAGCGGCGGCAGCTCTCAGACCGTGGCCAGCTACACCAGTGTGGCTGGGCTCGTCTACACCGCATTTGCCTTCGGCACCAGCACGGTCAGCAAGTTCACGATGCGTCAGGACGGCTGAAATCCAGCCGCTGCAGGGCGTGGGCCCATTGCGCCGCCATGGCTGGTGAGTTCAGGCAGCTGCAGCGGCTGCCCGCGCTCCAGACGGCCCGCTCCATCAGCTGGATGTCGGCCTCGTGCTGACGGGCCACATGAGGGTCCTCAAAAAAGATGACCTTCTGGCAGGCGCCATCGAGCACCAGTTCGGCGATCTGGGCGTCGCCGCCCAGGGGACCGCTCTGGTAGCGTGTGACCCAGGGCTGGCCCGCCGGCCAGCCTCGCGACCAGGCCAGCTCGTTGAGCAGCCCGCCGGTGGTTCCGGTGGCGACGCGCGACTCGAAGCGGGACAGCAGATCAAAGTGCTGGCCGGCAAAATCGACCATCTGCGATTTGCGGGCATCGTGGGCGATCAGGGCCAGCGTCTGGTCAGCCGGGTCCAACTCGGTCAAGGCGCCGTGCCCCAGGCGCTCGGGCGAGACGCCAGCCACCAATGCCTCCACCAGGACCCACTCCAGGGCGCCGGCCAGGGTCGGGACAAAAGGCTTGCCATGGGTCACGCATTGGCGCTTCAAGGCCTGAGCCTCGGGGAAAGTGGAGGAGGGATCGACCGGATCCATCAGAAAGATCACCCCATCCAGGGCCTCACCTGGGGTCAAGCCGCCGGCAACGCGCGAGACCACCCGCATCAGGCCGCCGTCACGCCCATTGGGCAGTCTGTGCAGACCCGCATAGTCCACCAGGAGCTCTTCGTTCAACAACGCGTCGAATGCAGCACCCACCGTGACCAATTGCAAGCCCAGTTGCCGAACCAGGTCTTCACTGCTGCGCGCCCACTGGGCCAGGGCACTGTCGCTGCCTGAACGGTGCAGGCGGTGTGCGATCAGACCGAAGCGGCGGGGACCAGAGACCGACGGCGGCCAGGAGTACTGCGGTGCGACTGATGGCCGAGCTTGGGTCGAGGACGGTTCAGACATGGGGCACCTCCTGGGTCATGGCGCGCGGTGCAGCCGCGGCGCCGATTGCAAAGCGATCTGTTCCACCAACACCTCCGCCACATTGGGCAGGCGGGGTGCACCTGGGGCCTGCAAGGCGGTCTGCAGGCGCTTGAGGTCTGCCACGGTGGGGGCCACCTTGATCTGGCCGATGGCCGCCTGCGCGTTGCCGCTCTTGAGCAGTGCCATCACCTTGAGGGTCCATTCGTTGTTGTTCTTGGCCATGGGTTCCTTTCGCATCGACCGGGTTCTTTGCTGCGACCCGGCTTTCGGGCGCGCAAGATTGCTTTAGCATTCGGCAGCACTGTAACGCGCACACGCCCCATGGCCACACAAACCATCACCATCCCCGGCTACAAGCTGTTTCCCAACCCGCGCAACGTGCACCGGGTGGTCTTCGAGCACCAGCTTTTCGTACCCTACCCCTATGCGCTGATCGATCTGCCCAGCTTCGATCTGGCGGGCAAATCCAGCCTGTTTGCAGCCTGTCGGCTCGACGACATGAAGATGGGCCAGATGGTGACTTTCGAGCTGCTGGCCGACCAGGAGCGCTTCGAGCGCCGCTTCGTGCCCGATTGAGACCCAGCCCCTTTGCGCCATCGCTCCATGACTGAAGACGACAACCAGATCATCGTCCCGCCCTCGTTCATCGCCCTGTTCAGCGATGCCCGCCAGCGCCTGCGTGAGCCCGCAGCTCAGGTGCGCCAACGCTACGAATTGTGCGAAGACCTGGCTTGCCAGCTGGTGGGGCATGCCCAGACCCTTTATCACGCCGAAGCCCCCTCTGAGTCAGGCATTCTGCGCAGCATCCATGCCGGGCTGCGCAGCCCTGAATCGGGGTTTTCAGGGCCTGAGGCGACCTGGGTGGTGCTTCGCCTGGCCGAGCTGCTCGAATGGGCCAGCCCGGCGCTGGAATCCGAACCGGACGCACCGGAGGGCGCCGACCGCGCCTGATCAGCCCCCGGTGACGGGCGGAAAGAAGGCCACCTCGGCCCCGGCAACAAGGGCGACCGACTCATGGCACAGGTCCTGGTTCAGGGCCAGGCGCACCGGACGCTGGCGGGCCAGCACCTCGGCGTAGGCGCCCCCGCGGGCGATCAGCTCATCGCGCAGTTCACCCAAGGTGGTGGCCTGGGTGCGCAGCGTCTCTTCGCCCCGGCCCAGGGCCTCGCGGATGGAAGCGAAGTAGCGCACCCGAAGTTCAAGTTCGACGCTCATGACAAGAGCTCCGTGAAGGACACAAAGGCCACCAGATCGCCCGGAGCGATGGTGGTGCCCGCCGGGTTGTCCACCAGGCCATCGCCCCAGACGGCCGAGGTGAGTACCCCCGAGCCCTGGTGCGGGAACAGGTCCAGCCCGCCTTGCGGATTGCGCCACACGCGCAGAAACTCGCGGCGCTTGTCCGCCTTGCCCCAGGTGAAGTGGGCCGGCAGGGCCACCGTCTTGGGCCGCACCTCCTGCACGCCCTGCAGGCGCAGCAGAAAGGGACGCACCAGCATCAGGAAGGTGACATAGCTCGACACCGGGTTGCCCGGCAGACCGACAAAGTGGCTTTGCGCCACCCGGCCATAGGCAAAGGGCTTGCCGGGCTTGATGGCGAGTTGCCACAGGTGCAGCTCACCCAGCGACTGCACGGCCGGCTTGACGTGATCTTCCTCGCCCACGCTGACACCGCCACTCGTGAGGATGAGGTCGTGCCCGCGAGCGGCCTCGGCCAGCGTCTGGCGGGTGCGTTCCAGGTCGTCGGGCACGATGCCGAAATCAGTGACCTCGCACCCCATGCGCAACAACAGCGCACGCAGAAAGAAACGGTTGGAGTTGTAGATGGCGCCGGCGGGCAATTGTTCGGGTGGTACCTCGCCGGGCATGACCAGCTCATCGCCGGTCGAGAACAAGGCCACGCGCGGGCGGCGCGCCACCTGCAGGCTGGCCCGCCCGACACTGGCAGCCAGGCCCAGACTGGCCGGGCTCAGGCGTTGGCCACCGGCCAGCACGACACTGCCCAGTTGCACGTCTTCGCCAGAGCGGCGGATCGCCATGCCGGCACGCACCGCCTTGACGAAACGGACCTGCGGCCGGCCATCGGCGTCCGCAAAGGCCTCGCAGTCCTCCTGCATCACCACGGTATCGGCGCCAGGTGGGACCGGCGCGCCGGTGAAGATGCGGGCGGCCGTGCCCGCTTGCAGGGGTGTCGGCACCTCACCCGCGGCGATGCGCTGTGACACCGGCAGCGCCGTGCCCGCCGCCGCCGCATCGGCTGCGCGCAGCGCATAGCCGTCCATGGCGCTGTTGTCGTGCGGAGGCACCTGCAGGGGCGAGACCACCGATTCGGTCAGCACGCGGCCATCGGCCTCAAAGGTAGAGACGCTCTCGCTGGGCCAGGCCGGCGCATCGAGAGGACGGGCATGGTCCAGCAACTCGGCCAGCACGTCGTCCAGGGGGCGCAACGCCTTGGCGGGCGCCGGTGCGATAGGGGCATTCATGTGCGGTTCTCGAAGGAATATTCAAAGCGCTCGCCATTGTCGACCAGCCAGGCCGCCA
>RXJO01000237.1 GCA_003987795.1 Curvibacter sp. | reverse complement strand
GTTGGGGTGCTGAAACAAGGTGTCCAGGGCCTGGTTCAGGGCGTCCATCGCCGGCGTGCCGGCGGCAATCGTCTTGCCGAGGAAGGTCTTGCTGCCGGTTTCGTATTGCGCGGCCACCGACACCATGGGGCGCTGCTGGAAATCAGCCGGATAGGGGCTGGTGAGCCCCGACACGTCGACATTCCAGCCCGTGAACACGCGCGCCAGGCCGGTGACATCTGCCTGGGTGTAGGTCTCCAGGGCGGTTCCATCTGCGCGGGTCTTGGCGGTCCCGTCGGGGTTGAGCTGCACCAGACCGATGGTGAACAGTTGCATCAACTCGCGCGCGTAGTTCTCGTCAGGTTGGCTGCCGGTCTTGGCGTTGGCCTTGGCGCTGCCCCGGAAGGTCAGGTAGTAGCCCATGGCCGGGCTCAGCGAGATGTCCTGCAGAAGCTGGCGGTAGTTGCCGAAGGCATTGGCCTCGAGCAGATCCAGGTAGTGGGCCACTGCATACTGCCGCCACGAGGCGTTGACGCCGAGCACCGAGACCACGCAGATCTCGGACAGCGCCAGCACCATGCGCTGACGCAGCGGATCGCCCGCACTGATCAGCTTGCGCCAGATGGTGTTGTCCAGCCCCGCCGTGCTGAAAATGTTGGCCGAGGCG
The DNA here is from genome assembly GCA_003987795.1 of Curvibacter sp. Classification (GTDB taxonomy): domain Bacteria; phylum Pseudomonadota; class Gammaproteobacteria; order Burkholderiales; family Burkholderiaceae_C; genus Curvibacter. The sequence continues at coordinate 9,081 of RXJO01000237.1, read as the reverse complement.
TTGTACCCGTGGGCATCGAGCCAGGCGCAGTGCCCTTGTCCGCGCGGCAGGGCGAACTGGGTGTTCAACCAGGCGGCGTAGCCGTTGGCGACCACGGCCGACAGGTCGGCGGATGTGTAGCCCGGCGTGGCTTGGGTCAGAAAGCGTGCCGCCTCGGTCACCGAGGGTCGGGCCACCGTCGCATCCGCTTCAGCAGAGACGCCGCCTGCCGACACGCCGCCATCGCTGCCACCGCCACCGCCACCGCAGGCCGCCAAGCTACCCAGCAAGGACAGGCCCACCAGGCCTTGCGCGGCCCGAGAGGCATCGGCGCCCTGGTCTTCGATGAAGGGGGTGAGGGCGGGGGTGGCCGACTCAGGACTCAGCCCCGGGGCCTCCAGAAGGCCAGGATCGCACAAAGACATGGCATTCCTTGAAAAGTTGTGACATCGTCAACCCGGTCGCCCCACCGAAGCGGCGCTCAAACCGCCAGGCCTTGCCGCGACTCGGGCAAATTTAGTCCGTTGATCGCCGGGATCATGCCGCAGACCCTGATACACAGGAGACACGTTCCCGATATTTGTGTTTCTATTTGTGTTTTCGAGGAGTGACTCCACCAGGTTGCATCCGTTTTGCAGATGGGAAACGACAAGTCTGCTAGAAGTCATCCCAGCTTCACCTTCAGCCCGGCACTGCCGCTGCACATCCATGCCCCTCTCACAGCCCCTCGATACCCCTCAACGCCTGCTTGACGCTGCAGCCACCGCACAGGCCTTGCCTTACCAGGCGCTGGCCGAGGCGATCGAGGCCCTGTTGCAAGACTCATCGGTGCAGGTGCCGCCTCGCATCGTCCAGGCCCTGCCGACGGGCGGATCCCTGTTCGTCATGCCGGCCTGCGACTCACGCCTGGCCATCACCAAGCTGATCACCTTCGTGCCCGACAACGGCCGCCGTGGGTTGCCCGCCATCCAGGGTGACATCGTGGTCTTCGATGGACAGACGGGCCAACGCCTGGCCCTGCTCGACGGGCCCACCGTCACCGCGCGGCGCACCGCGGCAGTGTCCTTGCTTGCCGCGCAGAAGCTGGCCCCGAACCGGCGCGGCCCGCTGTTGATCGTGGGCGCCGGCGTGCAGGGTCAAGCCCATCTGGAAGCCTTTCATGCCGGACTGGGCGTGCAGGAGGTGTGGGTGAACTCGCGCACCGAAGACGGTGCCCGCAGCCTGATGGCGCACGCCCGGGCGCTGGGATTGCAGGCGCACTTCGCCCCCATGGCCGATGCGGCCCTGGCGCACTGCCCCTTGGTGGTCAGCTGCACCCCGGCCCAGCAGGTGGTGCTGCGTGCCATGCCGCGCCCCGATGCCTTTGTCGCCGCCGTGGGGGCCTTCACACCGCGCATGGTGGAGTGGGACGCCGACGTCTGCCGCCGGGTGGCCGCCGAAGGCCGGGTGATGGTCGACACCCGAGACGCCGATCATGAAGCCGGTGACCTGCTGCAAGCCGACCTCGACGTGGCAAGCCTGCCCACGCTGGCTGACCTGGTCCGCCCGGGCGCCGTCTGGCCGGACAGCGCCTCGGCCGGGCCGGTGTTCTTCAAGAGCTGTGGCTGGGCCGGGTGGGATCTGGCCGCCGCTCGCTGCGTGATCGGCCCAGTCTGAACCCGCCGCCCCTGCGCTGCTCCGAACGGCCTTCGGCAGGCCGTATGCTTGGCAGGCTTGCCCATGCGCGCCCACCGGGGCGGCAACAGGCACGAGGGCGGAACCATCCCCCGCCAAACCAAACGCTTTGCAAGGATTGACTTTCATGATTCAACGTTTTGACGTCGGCGCTCGCCTGTCCGAGATGGCCATCCACAACGGCACCGTGTACCTGGCCGGCCAGGTCCCGGAAGATGCCAGCCTCGACATCCAGGGCCAGACCCGCCAGGTGCTCGCGGCCGTCGATGCCTTGCTGGCACGCGCAGGCACGGACAAGAGCCGCATCCTCATGGCCCAGATCTTTCTGCCCGATCTGAAAGACTTCGAGGGCATGAACGCCGTCTGGGACGCCTGGGTGCCGGCGGGCAATGCCCCACCTCGCGCCACCGTGCAGGCCGCCCTGGCCCGCCCCGGTTGGCGCATCGAGATGGTGGTCACCGCCGCCCTGCCTTGATCGGGCGCAGGGCCGAGGCCCGCCGCGATCACTGAACTGATTCGGCGATAACCTGGGGTGATTGATAAAGTGATGCGCATCAAGCACATCACCAGCATCCCAGGAGACATCGCATGAAACTGGTCACGCTCAATGCCCTGGTGGCGGCCATCGAGGAGGGCAGTCTGCGCAGCGCCGCGCGGCGTGCCGGGGTCTCGCAGCCGGCACTCACCAAGATGATCCGCGAGCTCGAGATCGAACTGGCGACGACCTTGCTCACCCGAAGCTCGCGCGGTGTGACGCCCACAGCCCAGGGCAAGGTGCTCTATGAGCGTGCCGTGAAGGCGCAGCGCGAGTTACGCTCCGCCGTCGATGAGATCAACCAGATGGACGGCCGCCTGATCGGCGAGTTGCGCGTAGGCGCCGTGCCACTGGCGGTGATGCTGCTGGTACCCGAGACGCTGCGCACCTTTGTCCAGGAGTTCCCCGACATCCGCCTGCGCGTGGCCGAAGAACTTTACGTGGCGCAGTTGCACAAGCTGCGCTCGGGCGAGGTCGACATCACCATCGGCGGCATCCCGGCCGACCTGGCGACCGGCGAGTTCTTTGTCGAACCCCTGCTCAAGACCACCATGGTGGCCACCGTGCGCAAGGGCAGCCCCTGGCTCAAGGCCAAGGAGCTCGCCGACCTGCAATCAGCCCGCTGGGTGTACACCGGCTCGAACAGCGAATCAGGCTATGCCAAGCTGTTCTTCGAACACCACGGCCTGGCGGCGCCGAAGATCGGGGCCATCGTCAACTCGACCCTGGCCCTGCTGTCGCTGGTGGCCTCGGGCGACTACGTGGCACTGATGCCGATCCAGATCGCCCGCCTGCCCATCGTGGCCAAGTTCATCTCCATCATCGAGCTGGCCGAAGTCGGTTACGAACTGGAGGTCGGCGCCATCCTGCGCAGCGACTCGGTGCCATCGCCCGTCTTGCGCCACTTCATCGCCCACCTGCACAGGGCGGCCTACCACGTGAATCGCGGCGACACCCCCCTGTCTGACCCTCGCTATAACCTCGCGTGATCACGATGCTCGCGGCGGCATCTTTGCAGTCTGTTTGACCTTGCGCAAACTCCGGGCCCAGAGAAGTGGTGCAGCCACTTTTCCGGATTCGACAAGGTTCAAACAGGAGACAGACTTGACAATGACCACCGCCCCTCATTCCCGACCCCGCCTCCGCAGGGGGCTCGCCATGGGCTCGCTGGCACTGGCCGCGGTCAGCGCTCACGCCCAGAGCAGCAGCGTGAGCATCTACGGCAGCATTGACCAATACTTCAACCACATGAGCAGCTCCAGCGGGGCCCGCATCAACGCGCTGCAGGACGGCAAGGACCTGCGCAGCCGTCTGGGCTTCCGCGGCAACGAAGACCTGGGCGCCGGTCTGCAGGCCCGCTTCCAACTCGAACTGGGCCTGAGCACCAACACCGGTGCCACCGCCGATGCCAGCCGGGCCTTCGACCGCCAGAGCTGGGTCGGCCTGTCACAGGAGGGGCTGGGCGAGTTGCGCATCGGGCGCCAGAACACCGCCCCCTTCACCCGCGGTGACTACACCGATTTCACGGCCCGCACCCTGGGCTCGGTGATCAACAATTTCGGCGTGCCGGCGCGCCTGGACAATGACCTGGCCTACATCTCGCCGCGCTGGGCAGGCGTACAGGTGGAAGCCCACTTTGCACAACAGCAGGCCAGCACCACCACCGCCCAGGTCAGCACACCGATCGTGCAACTGGCGGCCGACTACCTCAATGGCCCGGTGCGCGTGGGCTATGCCGGCCTCAGCGCCAAGGCGCCGCAAAAAGCGGTCATCGATGCCGCTGTCTTCTACCACTACCTGTACGCCAACTACGACTATGGCAAGGGCAAGGTGTATGCGGCCTATGTGCGCTCGAACAACATCGCCTCCAACGCCAATGGCAACGATGCGGGCAGCGTGCTGGGCAACACCGGCGGCGCAGTGACCTGGACGTCGACTTCGGTCAATCGCACCTACGACATCATCCAGCTCTCGGCCGACTACCGCGTGAGCGACAACCTGCGGGTGGGTGCGCTCTGGGGTCGCATCAACGACCAATCGGGTGCCGGCCACAACGCCAGCGGTGGCGCCGTCGGGGCCTATTACTCGCTGTCCAAGCGCACCACCTTGTCGGCTCTCTACGAAACCCTGCGCAACAGCAGCGCGGCAGGTTTCCGGCCGGCCGGATCGGCCGCTCTGGGCACCAACTTCGCCGGCAGCGATGTCAACGGCCGCACCATCAACGGCCTGCAGCTTGGCGTGCTGCATCGCTTCTGAAGCCCAAGCGCGAGGCTTCGCGAGCTTCCTCCGGGGTCCTGACTCAGCATCAGGCTTGACGGGTGCAGGGCCGGGCCTTGCACCCTTTTTTTCAGTGCCGCCCCACACCCGGCACGAGGAGACCACATGAACAAGTTCCAGACCGGCGTGCAACGCCGCCAACTCATTGCAGCCGCAGTCGGTGCCTGCGGGCTGAGCAACCTCAGCCGCCCCGCCATGGCGCAGGATTTTCCGAACCGCCCCGTGCGCATCATCACGCCGTTCCCCGTGGGCAGCGGACCCGAGGGCGTGGCCCGCCTGGTGGCCGACAAACTCTCGCGCGCCTGGGGCAAGGGCGTGCTCGTCGAGAACAAGCCGGGTGGCAACGGCTTCGTCGCCATTGATGCGTTCAAGCGCGGTGCCACCGACGGCCATGACCTGATCCAGCTCGACAACGTGCACCTCAGTGTCTACCCGCACCTGATGAAGAAGCTGCCCTATGACCCGGCCCGCGACTTCGAACCCCTGGCGCCGCTGTTCAAGGCCTACTTCCTGGTGGCGGTGGCCAAGAACAGTCCCTACAAGGACATCCGCGATCTGCTGGCCGACGCCAAAGCCCGCCCGGGTCAGCTCAATTACGGCTCCTGGTCGGTGGGCAACCCGGTGCACCTGGGCTCAGCCCGGCTGGCTGCGGCCATGGGCGTGGAGATGCAGCACCTGATCTTCAAGGAAACCACCCAGCTCTATACCTCGGTGGCCAATGGCGACCTGTCTTTTGCGCTGGGCTCCAGCGGCAGCACCGGACCGCTGTACCGGGCCGGCAAGCTGCGCTATCTGGCGGTGGTGGCAGCCAAGCGCCTGAGCGCCTTGCCCGACGTCCCCACGCTGGCCGAGGCTGGCGGGCCCAAAGACCTGGAGGTGACCGGCTGGACCACCCTGGCCGCCCCCCCGGGGCTGCCCAGACCCCTGGTGGACCGGCTGCGCTCCGACCTGCAGAAGACCCTGGCAGAGACCGACATGCTGGAGAAGTTCACTGCCTTCGGCTATGAGCCCTTCAACCTGCAGGGGGCGGCCTTCAGCAAGTTCATTGCCGACGAATCCCGCGTGATGGCCGAGGTGATCCGTCAGACGCGCTCGTCCCTGGACTGAAGCGCGCCCCCAAAGCAAGCGGGGCCCCCCGAGGGTCGGCCCCCGCGGCGGATCAATGGCCCAGCAGGTACTCGCGCACCAGCGCCCTGGCCCGGTGCAGGCGGCTTTTCACCGCCCCGGCGGGCTCACCCAGCCGGATGGCCATCTCGGCGATCGACAGCTCCTCGAAATCACGCAACAGCACCACCTCGAGGTAGTGCGCAGGGAGCGACTCCAGCGCCTTGATCAGGTCGGAGCGCAAAGCCTCATCAGGGCGAGACGCCAGTTGGCGTTCGGTCTGGCCGGCGTCCAAGCCATCGTCCAGCGAATCATGGCGCGCGACCAGGCGCTGCAGGCGAAGACACTCGCGCCGCACCATCACGAACAGCCAGGACGAAAAGGCGGCCGCCGCCCTGAGCGCCCCTACCTTGTTCATCACCGTGATCAGGGACTCCTGGACCGCGTCGTCCACATCGCTGGCCAGGCAGTGCCTGCGCGCATACCGCTGAGCGTCTGCCTGGCACACCGTGAGCAGCCGGGCGATGGCCGTCGGGTCACCGCTTCGGGCGGCCTGGATGAGCATCGAGTGATCGGCCACGGCATGCATCTTCGGTGTCCTTTCAAAGCTTGCGCCCGACCAGGGCACACATTGGGCAAAAGCCCACCAGACCGGTCAAAGAGAGCATCACGCCCCCCACGCCGGCGGCCACCATCCATGGCGAACCCCAATTCACGACCATGACACCCAGCGCGATCAGGCCGGCAGCCACCCGCATCACGCGCTCCCATACCGGGACATTTTTCGCATACCACATCGTCATCTCCTGCAAAGTTTGAAATGAGGACAAGCCTCTTCGATTCAGAGCGTGTTCAATGTCTTCCACAGGTCGTGCAAGACATCGAACACGCACTAAGAGGCGCCATCAGTTCAAAACGGTTCGCGGCAGGGCAAGTTTTGTGGCATGTCGGCAGCCAACGGCTTCGACCAGCGAACTCAACCTGGAGCAGCAGACGTGCCAGGCGCCTCCCGGTCATGCGCCGGGGCGGCAGCCACCGGATCACGGATCAGATTGGCAGCCGCCTGCACCTGGGCTCCGACGTGGCGGGTGTAGCCCATCACGGTGGCCACGCTGCGGTGGCTGGTCATGGCCATGGTCTGTGCCAGCGGAATGCCCTGGGCGCCGGCCTCGGTCACAAAGCCTGATCGCAGGGAATGGGCCGAGAAATCGCCCTCGACACCCGCGAGCAGACAGCGTGACTTCACGATGTCCCGCACGGCGGACGGCGACAGGGCAGGGCCCAGATGCCCCCCTTTGAGCACACGGCGAAAGATCGGCCCCTCGCTGATGCCAGCCTGGGTCAACCAGATTTCCAGGGCTTGTGCGGCCACCCCCTGAATCGGCTTGTAGTTCTCCGGTCGGTCCATGCCCGACTGGTTCGATTTCGAATGGGCCAGCTTGTAGACGAACTCTTGTGGCCCGACCCGCTTGAGAAATTTCATGTCTGCCCCGGCCACTTCAGAGCGCCGGCGTCCACCGCTGGCCCAGGCAAACAACAACAGCGCGCGATCCCGGCTGCCTTTGAGCGAATCGTCGCAGGTGTCCAGCAAGGCCTGCAAAGGGTCTTTGGTCAGGGCATCTTTCTTTTGGGGTAATTCACCTCGTTTCGCAAAGGCGCGCCGCGTGCGTGACAGCAGTTGGCGCACCTGCGGGTCTTCACACGGATTGCTGACCTGGGCCAGTTGATGGGTCTTGGACAGCACAGCGGCCCGATGCACGATCCAATTCAATGACATCGGGCCTGGCCGGGCCTTGAAGCCCGCCGCCACCAACTCGGCATCCAGGCTTTCAGGCAATTCATGCGCGAGTCCATCAGCGGTGGTGCGCTGCGCGTGATCGACGATGAACTGCAGCACCGCACTCGGCGGCACGGGGAGTTCGATCTTCTGGCCGTAACGCACCAGAAACCAGGCCGCCCAATAACGCAAAGCCGATCGGTAACTGCGCAAGGTGTTTTCCGAGTCACCCTCATGGATCAGTTCGTCCACAGCTTTTCGGCTGTGGGCGCTCAATTCACTGGGCTTGAGGGCACCGGAGGCTTGTCTGAGCGTGAGGTTTGACTGCATTTAGTTCAGTATAAAAAACACATACAAAGTATGATTACATATTCAATTGATAGTTAACCAACGATAAGCATCACTTATCGTTGGTTTATATACCAGGAAGCCAGCCATGTCCATCCGCAGTCCACGAGGCGTTCAGCAACATCAGGTCGACCGTGCCGCCGACGAGTTGCTGGCCCAGGGCCAACGGCCCACGATCGAAAAAGTTCGCTTGCACCTGGGGCACGGATCGCCGAACACCATCGCGCCGATGCTGGAGCTCTGGTTTGCCGGCCTGGGCAAGCGGGTGCGCGGGCTGGCCGGAAGCCAAGGCTGGGGCGATCAATTGCCGGACTGGCTGCTGCAATCCGCAGAGACGCTCTGGAACCAAGCCCAGGCCCAAGCCAAAGCCGTGGCCGAGGCCGAACTGGACCAGGAGCGCCAAGGCCTGGCCCAAAGAGAGGCCGAATTGCATGAACAAGCCACCGCGCTGCAGCAGCGAATGGCCATCCACCAGGCCACCCTGCAGGCCCAGGAACAGGCACTCGCCGAAGCCAGGGCCCAGTCGGCCGCCCTGCTCAGCCGCCTGGAACAGACCAAAAACGACAGCGCGCAACAGCATCAGATGATGCTGGGCCTGCAAGAGGACCTGCGCCTGCTGAGAGAGCGGCGCCATGCAGACGAAGACCGCCACCAGGCTGAACTCAAGACCCTGAATGAGGACCGGCGCAAGACCGAGGAACGAGCCGACAGCGCCGCCGCCCGCGCCGCACTCGAAATCGACCGGGCCCGCCAGGAGGCCAAGGCGGAACGCGCCCACCGGCAACGCGCCGAGAAGCTGCTCGAAGAGTTGCGTGAGGCCCATCAAAGCGCCATGGCCCAGGCTCAGCAACAAGCCGCCGAGATGCAGCAGGCGCTGGGCCTGAACCAGGCTGAGCTGAAACTGGCCCAGGAACGGCTCAGCCACCAACTGGCCGAGTTGCAGCAACTGCAACAAATGCAGGCCAACTGGACGCAACGCCAGGGCCGTGCCACGGCCTCAGCCACGGAAGCCCCCGCCAAGTTGACCGGTGCAAGCGCCAGGACACTCAAGCCCGCCCGCGCAGAACCCCCATCATCCCGAGCCGCCTTACGCTCCGCCGCGCGACCCGGTGGGGGTGGGGTCAGGCTGCGCCGTCGAACGGGATGAGCGAGCCGTAACGACAGCGACCTAGCCTCTCCAGCGGTATTTTTCTATTCATTTATCTATTCATTTAAACATTCACATTCCAATTCAACGACATCACGGATTGGGTTATGCTCTCACGCATGGACCGTCCGACCACCCCCTTGAGCGAGGCCGCCCGCCAGCGCCTGCGGCAGGGGCCTCAGTCTGCGCGCGAACTGATGGACGCCTTCGAAGTCAGCCAGCCCACCGTGTCACGCGCCC
>RXJO01000552.1:499-9841 GCA_003987795.1 Curvibacter sp. | reverse complement strand
ATGTTGCCTTCGAAGCCGGGCAGGAACAGGCGCAGCGGGTAGCCGCTCTCGGGGCGCAGGCGCTCACCGTTCTGGGCATAGACCACCAGCGCATCTTCAAACGCCTTGTGCACCGGGATGCTGCGCGACATGGCGGCGCCGTCGGCCCCTTCGGCCAGGATCCAGCGCGCCTCGGGTGCGATGCCCACCTCGTCGAGCAGCACGGACAGCGGCACGCCGGTCCATTCACAACACGACAGCAGACCATGCGACAGCTGCACATTGGCCGAGGTGGGCGTGCGCCATTCGGTGCCGGTGTTGCCGGAGCACTCCAGAAAATGGATGCGCGACACCGAGGGAAAGCGCACCAGATCGTCCATCGTGAACACCCGGGGCCGCTTGGCCAGGCCATGGATCACGAGGCGGTGTTGATCGGGATGGATCTGGGGGATGCCGGCATGATGGCGCTCGAACACCAGGCCGGTGGGCGTGATGATGCCGAACAGGTCGGCCAAGGGCGTCATCGACGAGGCGACCCCAGCAAATGGCGCGTTGCCACGGCTGCGCCGTACCACCCGGGCTTCGTGCTCGGAAGGCTGGCCATAGGGGTGCCAGAGCACCGGTTCACCGGGCTGACGCATCCAGTCGGGCACGGACAGCGGCGTGGACTCAGCGGGCGCCGCGCTCTGCGCCTGGGCCAGGAGGGGCGTGCTGGCCACAGCACCCAGGGCCGCGGTGGCGCGGCGGAAGAAGGCACGCCTGGGCGCCGCGGAAGCGGGCTGGGTGCGAGATGTCTCGGGGGTTTGTACTGGATGGCTCATGGTGTCAGACGGCAAACTGCCACTGGGCCGCGACTGGCGCCTCGGGGCGCAGCGGGGCTTCGATCAGTTCGGCGGCCGGGTGGCCCGAGAACTCGCGCAGCACCGACTCCTTGATCTGGGTGAAGGCGTAGCTGGCCCGATCGCGCGGGTGCGGCAAGGGCACGGGCAGCACCCGTCGGATGCGGCCGGGCCGGGGCTCCATCACCACCACCTTGTCACCCAGGTACACCGCCTCTTCAACATCGTGGGTGACCAGGATCATGGTGATGCCCTCCTGCTCCCAGATGCGGTGCAGCTCCTGCTGCAGGTGGGCCCGTGTGAGGGCATCGAGGGCACCGAAGGGCTCGTCGAGCAGCAGGATGTCGGGCCGGTTGACCAGGGCACGGGCAATCGCCACGCGCTGTGACATGCCACCCGAGAGCTGGTGCGGGTAGGCCGTCTCGAAGCCCTTCAAACCGACCAACTCGATGTGCTCATTGACCGCCAGGCGCTTCTGGCCTTCGGTCAGATCGGCATTGAGCAGGCCCAGCCCGATGTTGTCGCGCACATTGAGCCAGGGGAACAGGCGGTGCTCCTGGAACACGATGCCGCGGTTCAGGCTGGTGCCCTTGATGCGCTGGCCGTCGAGCAAGATCTGGCCCTGGTAGCCCTCCTCCAGCCCGATGATCAGGCGCAGCAGCGTCGACTTGCCGCAGCCGCTGGCGCCCACGATGCTGACGAATTCACCTGGGGTGATCGAAAGCGAGATGTCTTGCAACACCGGCAGGGCCGCGCCCTTGACCTCGTATTGCTTGCTGACGCTTTGCAGCGTCAGGGTTCCTGCATGTGCCATGGTGAATCAGTCCGGGAAAAGGAGAACGAGGGGAGGGAATGGCGGCTCATTCGTACTGGGCCACCGAGCGGCCGCGCCAGGCCAACAGGCGATGCTCCAGCAGGCTGGCCAGCCAGTTCAGGGCAAAGCCCACCAGGCCGACCACGATGACGCCGAACAGCACCAGATCTATCTTGAAATGCTCGCGCCCATCGATCAGGGTGTTGCCGATGCCCTGGCCCGAGACCAGCAGGTACTCGGCACCCAGGGTGGCGAGCCAGGCATAGATCAGGCCCAGGTGGATGCCCGCGAACACCGAGGGCAGCGCCGACGGCAGCACCACCCGGCGCAACATCTGCCAGCGCGAGAACTCGAACACCCGGCCAACCTCGATCAACTCGGGCGCCACGCTGCGGATGCCCTCGAAGGTGTTGAGCACCACTGGGAAGAAGGCCGCCAGTGACAGGAAGGCCACCTTGGCCGCGTCGCCCAGGCCGAACCACACCGACAGCAGCGGGATCCAGGCAAACAGCGAGATCTGCTTGAGCGTGTGAAAACTCGGGCCCAGCAGGCTCTCGAACAGACGCGACAGACCCAGCACCGTGCCGAAGATCAGGCCGGCGCTGGCGCCGATGGCAAAGCCCAGCAGGTCGCGCCACAGGCTGGAGCGCAGCGCACGCCAGAGTTCGCCACTCACGGTCTGCTCGACCGCGGTGTGCCAGACCTGGCTGACCGGCACCAGCAGGGGCGACTTGGACCACCCCAGCGACACCGCGAGCCACCACAGCAGCAGAAGCAGCAGGGGCAGCACCCAGCCGCGCAAGGCCCGGGGCAGGCCCCGCACACGACGGGGGGCGGCCACCGCAGCGGCAGAATTGGAGAGGGTTTCAGACATGGGACGCCCTTGCATCAAAAGCCAGCGCGGCGCCAGCGCAGCAGGCGCAACTCGATCAGGGCCAGCACTTTGTCAAGCGCAAAGCCCACCGCCCCCACCACGATCACCGCCGCCATCACCACATCGAGCTGGAACAGCTGGCGGCCGTAAACGATCATGAAGCCCAGCCCCTCGGACGAGGCCAGCAGCTCGACCACCACCAACGCCAGCCAGGCGTGCGTTAGGCCGTATCGGATGCCGTTCCAGATCGGCGCCGCAGCGGATGGGAACACCACGCGCGACAACAGCTGCCAGCGCGTGAAGCCGAACACCCGTGCCACCTCGACATAGCGGTTGGGCACGTTCTCGATGCCTTTGGCAGTGTTCAACGCCACCGGCACCAATGCGGCCTTGGAAATCAGGATGATCTTGAGCGCCTCGTCGATGCCGACCAGCAGCATCAGCAAGGGCAGCCAGCCCAGCACCGGCACCTGGCTGAAGGCCTTGAAAAGTGGGTAGACATAATCCTTGAAGCGGGGCGACAAACCCATGCCCACGCCCAGCAACAGCCCGGCCCCGGCACCCACGCCAAAGCCGAACAGCACGCGCTGTGCGCTGATCCACAGGTTGTCGGCCATCTCGCCGCTGCGCACCAGCTCGACCAGGGTGGCGCCCACATCTTCAGGTGAAGGCAGCACCTGCGGCGCGATCCAGCCCTGGCGGGCGGACACCCACCACAGCAAGAGCAGCAAGAGGGGCACGGCCCAGGGCAGCAGCCAGGGGCGCAAGGCGCGCCAGGCGCGGTTTGGCCAGGCATCGGGCTGATCTGCCCTGGCCGACACACCCTGCCCGGGTGCATCGGGGCCCAGCGCCCCATCGGGCAGCCGCAAGGTCTGGCTCATGTCTGGCACTCCAGGAAAGATGCGTTGGTTCGATCTGACCAGTGGGCGCGACAGCCTGCCTGCGGCAACTCAGCAATGCCGCCTCAGCCTGTCTTGACACGGGTCATGGTGGCGCCATTGTTCGTGCCCTGGCTGCGTTGAAAAACGAATATTTGCGACGCTTCTTATGCGGAAATCGGTGACTCAATGACCGAGCCTCCGCCCAGGAGCCATGAACAAAGGCACACGTCTCGGGATACCTGGCAACAAGGACTGGACGCCTCTGGCAGACTGCGGCGAACGCACTCGTCGGTGCTCGCCGGCGCGCAGCGCCGGCTGAAGCCGACGACAGCGACAGACCGCTTCAGAGCTGTGCTCAGGCGGCCGCCGAACTCGTACCGTAGCCAGGCATGGCGCGGGCGACGCGAGAGGTGGTCTCTCGTCCCAATGAGGCACTGATGTATTGACCCGCCCGGATCAACTTGGGCAGATCGATGCCGGTCTGGTATCCGAGGCTGTGCAGCAGATGCACCACATCCTCGGTGGCAACATTGCCGGAGGCCCCGGTGGCATAGGGGCAGCCCCCCAAACCCGCGACCGAACTGTCGAAGGTGCGGATTCCCAGGTCCAGCGACGCCACGATGTTGGCCAACGCCATGCCGTAGGTGTCGTGGTAATGACCTGCCAGTTGTGCGGCCGGAATCACACTGAGGCAGGCCTCCAGAAGGCGCCGTGTGGAGTCGGGGTTGCCGAGACCGATGGTGTCACCCAGCGATATCTCATGGCAGCCCATCTCGCTCATGATGAGCGCCACCTCAGCGACCTTCCCGGGTTCGATCCCGCCTTCATAGGGACACCCGAGTACGCAAGACACGTAGCCCCGCACTCGCAGCTGGTGCCCTCTCGCCTGCTCGATGACCGTGCGAAAGCGTTCCAGGCTCTCCCGAATCGAGCAGTTGATGTTCCGCCGCGAGAACGATTCGGAGGCGGCGCCAAAGACCGCCACCTCCTCGCAGCCTGCCGCCATCGCGGCCTCCAGGCCCTTCAGATTGGGGGCCAGCGCGCTGTAGTGCACGCCCGGCTTGCGCGGCAGGCGTTGCATGAGCTCTGCGCTGCCTGCCATCTGAGGTACCCATTTGGGCGATACGAACGAAGCCACCTCGATGTGGCGGACATTGGCCTCCAGCAGGCGCTCGACCAAGCCGAGCCGGGTGCTGACGTCGACATATTGCGTTTCGTTTTGCAGCCCGTCACGCGGCCCGACTTCAACGATTCTGATGTGTTCGCTCATGGGATGGCCCTGCTCACTGCGTCACCGGGCTCACTCGATGGTGACCTTGGCGGTCTTGACGTACTGCCCCCAACGATCGATTTCGCTGAGATAGAAGTTCTGATAGGCGCGCTGGTCCATCGCCTCGGTGATGAAAAACATCTTCTTGGTCTGCTCGACGACCGCAGGCTCCTTGAGAGTGGCGTCGATGGCCTCGTGCACGCGCGCGACCACATCGGCCGGCAGGCCCGCCGGACCAAAGATGCCGACCCAGGGGCCTCGCGCGACATCAACACCGTTCTCCTTGAAGGTCGGAACGTCGGGAAACTCAGGCAGTCGCTGCGGCATCGCCACGGCCAGCAGGCGCAACGCCCCATTGCGGATATGGGGTTCCACGGTGGACAGGACATTGATGGAGCTGTCCACCTGCTGCGACAGCTGGGCCTGCAAGAGTGGCGCGGTGCCGTTGTAGGGCACATGCAGCAGGTCGACGTTCTTGGACTGCTTGAGCGCCTCCATCATGAGGTGCCCCGACGTGGCGGTACTCCATGAACCGAAGGTCATCGGCGCCTTGGCCTCCTTCGCCATCTGCAGAAACTGCGCCAGGTTCTTGGCGGGGTGCGACGCGCTGACCACCAGCGCCGCCGGAAAGAACCCCAGCGGGGCGATGGCGACAAACTCCTTCTTGGGGTCATAGGGCGCCTTCTTCAGGGCACTGGGTGCGATGGTGTGTGACTCCATGCCGCCGTAAACCAGCGTGTAGCCATCGGCAGGGCTGCGGGCGGCGGCCACGCTGCCGATGGTGCCGATGGCGCCGGGCCGGTTGTCCACGACGATGGCCTGGCCAAGCCGCTTCTGAAGACTGGGGGCCATGAGGCGCACGAGCACGTCTCCGCCACCGCCGGCAGCCCATGGCACGATGACCTTGATCGGGCGATTGGGAAAGGCACTGCCTTCGGCGAGCACGGACGTCGCCCATGTCGGCAACAGCGTGACACCCAGGGAGCCGAGGATGGCGCGGCGCGTAGGCTGATGGTTTTTCATTGCTGCAGTCTCCTGTTTTTGGGAAGGTTCGGGCTCCAGATCGGCCCGTTGTGATGCCAGGGGCTCAACTTCGTCCGTGACGACGCTGGGCCATGGGTCGGGTTCGTGGGTCAGCTTGGGGGGCAGGCTTGCAGGCTCACCCACGGCGCAACTCAGCGAGCAGCGCCGCTGCCCGGTCGGTGCGCACATCGTGTTCGGCGGCCATGCGCTTGGCAACGACGTCGATCTCATGGCCTACCGCGCCGGCCAGCAAGGCCATGTTGCGGGCGTGCAAAGCCATGTGGCCGCGCTGGATGCCTTCGGTGGCCAAGGCCCGCAACGCCCCGAGGTTCTGCGACAGGCCAACCGCCACCGCCACCTCACCCAGTGCCTGTGCCGACGTCACCCCCAACAGCTTGATCGACAGTTGGGCCAGCGGGTGCGTCTTGGTCGCTCCGCCCACCAGGCCAACGGGCATCGGCATCTCGATGGTACCGACCAAGGCCCCGCTGTTGTCTTTCTCCCAAGTGGTCAGGGAGGTGTAGCGGCCGCTGCGGCACGCGTAGGCATGGGCGCCGGCCTCGACTGCGCGCCAGTCATTGCCTGTCGCCACGATGACCGGGTCAATGCCGTTCATGATTCCCTTGTTGTGCGTGGCAGCCCGGTAAGGGTCCACGGCCGCAAAGGTGTAGGCATCGATCACGCCTTCGACCATCTCCTCCCCGCTGCGCTCGCGGGTTGCGAGCACTTCAGGCGTGAGGCGCACACGGGCCCGGGCCAGACGCAGGTCAGCCAGGTTGGACAAGATGCGCAAGCGCACCGTGCCGCCCGTCAATTTCTCGACGAGCGGGGACACCGCCTCCGCCATGGTATTGACGGTGTTCGCCCCCATGGCGTCGCGCACATCGACAATCAGGTGCATGACGACCATGGGGCCGCGTGGTGTGTCGGGAAACACATGGACCTCGATGTCGCGACAACCGCCACCCAATCCGATCAGGATCTTGTCGCGGCTGTTGGCCACCTCCAGAATCTCGGCTCGGTGACGCAGCAGGGCCATGCGCGCACCTTGCGGGTCGGAGATGCCGATGACCTGGACCTGTGCACGCATCAGGGGCCCTGTGCTGGACGTTTCGAAGCCCCCGCAGTCACGCGCCAGCTTGGCCATGAACGATGCCGCCGCAACGACAGACGGCTCTTCCACCACCATGGGCACCAGGACATCGTGGCCATTGATCTGAAAGTTGCTGGCAACGGCGAACGGCAGCTCGAAGGTGCCGATGACGTTCTCCACCATGCCGTTGGCCCGCTCGACACTGAGCGCGCCCGGGTTGGCGATGAGGGAACGCTCGTCGTCAGAGAGTTCGGTGATGCGTGCGATGTGTTCGAAGCGTTGCGCAGGCGTGAGGGCGCGAAAGTTGGGAAGGCGGGAATCGACCATTCGGCGTCTCCAGAGTTGTGACCATGAACTGGGCAAACTTTAGGCCTTCTGTACCAACAAACAAAGGTACAGTTATTGAAGACAGTCAGACACACATTGGCGCATGCCCACCCACTTGTCACACTCATCCGATGCCCATTGAACGAAGCCCCCGCCGCCCCCGAAGCCGCTCGACGAGCCTGCCTGTCGCTGTCGCCGACGATGTCGAGCGGCAGATTCGCGATGGCGCCTACAAGGCCGGCGACAAGCTGCCTTCTCTGCGCGAGATGGCCGAGCTGCACAACTACGCCAAGAACACCGTGGTCACGGCGTTTGAATTGCTGGTGTCACGCGGCTTGATCGAACCCCGGCGCGGATCCGGCTACTTTGTGGTGGACAAACCGCAGTCCAAGCCGGCAGATGATGAGGCGGGAAGCCTGGGCCGGGCGATCGACATCGTCTGGCTGATGCGCGAGCAACTCAAGACAGAGCCAGGCGCCCTCGCAGTGGCGGACGGATTTCCGCCGGTCGAGTGGCTGGCAGATGTGAGGCTGGACAAATACCACCAGAAAGTCGTCCGCACCGGCTTGGGCTCGCTGTTCCGATATGGCAGCCGCTTTGGCTATGCGCCGCTGCGCGAGCACCTGGTGCGCAAGATGGCCGATTTCGGGATCGGTGCCGAGCCGCGGCAGATTGTGCTGACGCATGGCGCCAATGAAGCCATGGACATCGTGATCCGTTACTTCGTCCCGCCGGGCGGCAAGGTGCTGGTGGATGACCCGGGCTACTACCCTTTGTTCGGCAAGCTGAAGATGGCCAGCGCCGAAGTGCTGGGCGTGCCCCGCCTGCACGATGGTCCCGATCTGGAAGCCCTGGAGCAGTTGTTGATCACCCACCGGCCAAGGCTGTTTTTCACCCAGTCGCTGGCCCACAACCCGACGGGGTCGGATCTGTCCGCGGCCAAGGCCTTTCGCGTGCTTCAACTGGCTCAGAAATACGACCTGCTGATGGTCGAGAACGATCCGCTGGCGGATTTCAAGCCCACCTCATCGCCACGCCTGGCCTCGCTGGACCAACTGGAGCGCACGATCTACATCGGCAGCTTCTCCAAGTCCTTTTCGGCCGCGCTGCGCGTGGGCTTCATTGCCTGCGGTGCAGATCTGGCCAGCGACCTGGCCGATCTGAAAGCACTGATCCATGTGAGCAGTTCAGAGTACTGCGAACGAACCGTCGACATCATGCTGAGCGAAGGCCATTACCAACGGCATCTCACCCGCCTGCGGCGACGGCTCGGAGAAGCGACGGATGGGGCTCGCGCGCTCTTCGAGTCGGTCGGCGCCAACATCTTCGCCAAGAACGCCCAGTCCCTCTACCTGTGGGCCTCCTTGCCGGGCGTGGACGATTCCATGGACCTGGCCACAGCGCTTCTGCCACAGAACATCCGCTTGGCACCTGGCAGGATCTTCAGCGTCGACACCAGCGCCGTGTCGCCCTGGTCACGGTTCAATGTAGGGGCCGTGATGGATCCACGCTTCGGCAAGGCCTTGCAAAGTGCGCTTCGGCAATGGGGCTAGGGCCTGTTAACACTGATTTCACCGGTGCGAAGCCTGCTGGCCAAGCGCCAATCAAGGCGCGTGTCGCCGCCCAGACCGGGCGTCTGGGCAAGACTCGCAACGCCGAGTGGCGCTTGGCCAGCCGGCTTCCCTTCGGGTTGGAGCCCAAAAGGCCGATCGCGGCGTTGCCAATCCTCGCTGGGTCACCGACCCAGCTGCGGTTGGCGCCTGGCGCTAGGCCTTTTGGATCTCCAACGCATCCGGTGAAATCAGTGTTAACAGGCCCTAGCGCATGCTGACCTCATTGGGCCTGCAAGGGGCCGTGCGCGTGTCGCCTCTGCATTGCCACACCCTGGACGACGTAGACCGATTCCTGCAGGTCACGCAGGAGATCGTGGCCGCCTGAGCCGCATCGCCGCCATCGGAGCCCCCCTTCAACGCAGGATGCCGGCAAAGAAGGCCGACAGCTCGGCCCGCCCTTCCAGCGGCAGGACATGGGCGATGTACTGGTCGGGCCGGACGACGATCAGGCAGCCGCGTTCGCGATCGATGCCGCGCAGGTCATAGATGTCGCCCGCGCCCTTGTGGTCCACGCAGAAGACCTTCTCGTGATCCTGCAGGCCCAGCCGGCCGGTCTTGGGCCTGAGCAGCGAGGGCATGTGCTCGTAGGCCAGTTGGTCGAAGGTCTGCTGGAAGACGGCGCGGAAGTC
>RXJO01000552.1:0-449 GCA_003987795.1 Curvibacter sp. | reverse complement strand
CCCGGGCGGGTGTGCCGGCGCACCGGCGAGGCCGGGTCGGATTCCAGCCAGTCGGCCAGCCGGTGGATCGCCGAGCCGGGTGCGGAGCTGTCGGCCTGGCCGGCAAAGGCATACAGGCGCCAGCGCGCGTCGGCCTCGGCCACATGGCCCAACTGCATCTGCTTGGCATCGGCCAGGCGCACCACAGGTGCGGAATGGAAGCGGCGGCCGATTTCCTCGCCACGCGCCAGGGCCTGGTACTTGGGGGATGCGATCAAGGTCGAGGCGTCGTATTTGACGGCCGTGCCGCCCGTGAACTCGAGGTTCTGCTTGAACTGACGGATGATGCGCGGCTCTTCAGTGCCGTCGCGCTCAGCCTGGGTGGTGGGGGCCGACATGATGCGAGCCCACTCGTGGTCGGTCTCGACCAGGCGGCGGGCCTCGGTCAGGCGCTCTTTGGAGTAGCTGCG
>RXJO01000127.1 GCA_003987795.1 Curvibacter sp. | reverse complement strand
GCAAGCCCAGTCCTGCGTTGTACAGCGCGTCGATCATGCGGTCACCTCGTTCGTGGTCGACCGTGCATCGGCCGTCAATTGCAGAGACGGCGAGCGGCGCACCAGACCGTCAAGCTGGTAGATGGCAGCCGTCACCGGGGCCGGTTCACCCGCCACCGAAGCGCGGATGGCAGCGCCCGTGGCATTGCTCAGCTGAGCAGCGGCCACTTGTTGCGTACCTGCCGGCACCAGAGCGGCGCGGGCGAGCACGTCTTGCGAAGACTCGTCAGCAAATCCGTTCAATCCGAGCATGTTGCCCAGCACACGCAGCACCTTCCAGGCCGGACGGGTCTCAGCCAAAGGCTTGACCACCGCATGGAAGCTTTGCAGACGCCCTTCGGCGTTGACGAAGCTGCCCGAGGTCTCGGTGAACGGAGCGATCGGCAGCAGCACGTCGCTGATGTCGAGGTTGGTCTTGAACGGGCTCAAGGTCACCACCATCTCGGCCTTGTTCAGACCCGAGACGGCTGCCTGACCCGCGGCCAGGTCTGCACCGGGCTCGACGTTCAGCAACAAAGCGGCCTTCAAGGCGCCCTGCGCCATCTGCGCGGCATTGAAACCGGCGGCTTGGGGTTGGGCCTTCACAAGCTGGGCACCCACGGTGTTGGCGGCCTCGGTGAGGTAACCAACCGTGGCCCCCGTCTCGCGGGCAATCCAGTTGGCCAGGGCCAACAGGCTCGAGGCATTGGCATGGTGTGCAGCGGCATTGCCCAGCAGCACAGCCTTGCGGTCGCCACCGAGCAGCGACTTGGCCACAGCGGTTGCGGCCGGGGTGACTTCTGCCGACCAGGGGGCCACGAGGCCCTTTTCGGCCGCCACGGCGGCAGCAATGCTCGCCAGCACGTTCAGCCATTCCGAAGCCGGAGCCACCTGGAACTGAGCCACTGGCAGCGCCCAGTCGGATTCGACCGAGTACAGCGCATGGACCTGAGCCCCCTTGCGGGCGGCCTGGCGGATGCGTTGAGCGAACAGCGGGTGATCCTTGCGCAGGTTCGAGCCCACCACCAGCACGCGCTGCACATCGGACAGGGACGCGATCGACGTACCCAGCCAGCGGGCGCCTTCAGGCGCGGTGAACTCGGCATGACGCAGGCGGTAGTCGATGCTGTCGCTGCCCAGGCCGCGCACCAGTTGCGCAGCCAGGAACAGCTCTTCGACGGTGCTGTGCGGGCTCACCAGCGCACCGATGCTGGCCGCACCATGGTTGGTACCGATCTGCTTAAGACCGTTGGCCACATACTCCAGAGCGGTCTGCCAGTCGACAGTCTTCCACTCGCCACCTTGCTTCAGCATGGGCTGGGTCAGACGGTCCGGGCCATTGAGCGATTCGTAAGAGAAGCGGTCGCGGTCGGCAATCCAGCACTCGTTGACGGCATCGTTCTCGAGCGGAACAACACGCAGGACCTGGTGGTTCTTGACCTGGACGATCAGGTTGGCACCGGTGGAATCGTGCGGGCTCACGCTCTTGCGACGCGACAGCTCCCAGGTGCGGGCGCTGTAACGGAAAGGCTTGCTGGTCAACGCACCCACAGGGCAGATGTCGATCATGTTGCCCGAGAGTTCGGAGTCGACGGTATCGCCCGCGATGGTGGTGATCTCGGAGTGCTCACCCCGGTTGATCATGCCCAGTTCCATGACGCCGGCCACTTCCTGACCGAAACGCACGCAGCGGGTGCAGTGGATGCAGCGGCTCATCTCTTCCATGGAGATCAGCGGGCCGACATCCTTGTGGAAGACCACGCGCTTTTCTTCTTCGTAACGGGAAGACGAACCCCCATAGCCCACGGCCAGATCCTGCAGCTGGCACTCGCCGCCCTGATCGCAGATCGGGCAGTCCAGCGGGTGGTTGATCAGCAGGAATTCCATCACCGACTGCTGGGCCTTGATGGCCTTGTCGCTCTTGGTGCGGACGATCATGCCTTGCGTCACCGGGGTGGCGCAGGCCGGCATCGGCTTGGGTGCTTTTTCAACATCCACCAGGCACATGCGGCAGTTGGCCGCAATGCTCAGCTTCTTGTGGTAGCAAAAGTGCGGAATGTAGGTGCCGGCCTTTTCAGCTGCATGCATGACCATGCTGCCTTCATTGACCTCTACCTTCTGACCGTCGAGTTCGATTTCAACCATATGTTCTCTCGCGATCAAGCGTGCGCAGTCTTTTGCGACTTGGCTTGCTCAATCAATGCCTGGAATTCGGGCTTGAAGTGCTTCAGCATCGCCCGCACGGGCATGGCGGCGGCGTCACCCAGGGCGCAGATCGTGCGCCCCTGGATGTTGTCGGCCACCGAGTTCAGCAATTCGAGATCGCCGTCGCGGCCCTGGCCGTGCCAGATGCGGTCGATCACGCGCCACATCCAACCCGTGCCTTCACGGCAAGGGGTGCACTGGCCGCAGGATTCGTGCGAATAGAAGTAGGACAGCCGCAGCAGGCTTTCGACCATGTTGCGCGAGTCATCCATCACGATCACGGCGCCCGAGCCCAGCATGGAGCCGGCCTTGGCGATCGAGTCGTAATCCATGGTGCATTCCATGATGATGGAAGCCGGCAGCACCGGAGAGGATGAGCCCCCAGGGATCACAGCCTTGAGCTGGCGCCCCTTGCGGACACCACCGGCCAGTTCCAGCAGCTTGGAAAACGGGGTGCCCAGCGGGATCTCGTAGTTGCCAGGACGCTCCACATCACCACTGACCGAGAAGATCTTGGTGCCGCCGTTGTTCGGCTTGCCACATTCCAGATAGGCCGCACCGCCGTTGCGGATGATCCAGGGGACCGCAGCAAATGTTTCGGTGTTGTTGATCGTGGTGGGCTTGCCGTACAGACCGAAGCTGGCCGGGAAAGGCGGCTTGAAACGCGGCTGACCCTTCTTGCCTTCGAGCGACTCGAGCAAGGCGGTTTCCTCACCGCAGATGTAGGCGCCAAAACCATGGGCGGCATGCAGCTGGAAGCTGAAGGTGCTTCCCATGATGTTGTTGCCGAGGTACCCTGCGGCACGCGCCTCTTCGAGGGCTTCTTCAAAGCGCTCGTAGGTCTGGAAGATCTCGCCGTGGATGTAGTTGTAACCCACCGAGATGCCCATGGCATAGGCGGCAATGATCATGCCTTCAATCACGATGTGCGGATTGAATTGCAGGATGTCGCGGTCTTTGCAGGTACCCGGTTCGCCTTCGTCCGAATTGCAGACGAGGTACTTTTGACCCGGGAACTGACGGGGCATGAAGCTCCACTTCAGGCCGGTGGGGAAGCCCGCACCGCCGCGACCACGCAGACCGGACTCCTTGACCGTCGCGATCACCTGGTCCTGGGTCAGGCCTTCACCGCCATCCTGGCCCAGGATCTTGCGCAGCGCCTGGTAGCCACCACGGGCTTCGTAATCCTTGATGCTCCAGTTGCGACCATCGAGACCCGCGTAGATCTGTGCGCCGATGTGGCGGTCGTGGAAGCAGGTCTCGACACCGGTCGATTGGAACTGGGAAAGAATGCTTTGAGCGGAGGTCATCACTTCACCTCGGCAGCGCGCAGGCCGTCCACCAGTTGATCGAGCTTGTCGTTGCTCATGAAGCTGCACATGGTGCGGTCGTTCACCAGCATCACCGGCGAGTCGGCACAGGCACCCAGGCATTCGCACTGCTGCAGCGTGAACAGGCCGTCCGGGGTGGTCTCACCCATGGCGATGCCCAGTTTCTGCTCCAGATGGTGCAGGGCCTTGTAGCCGTCACGCAACTGGCAAGGCAGGTTGGTGCAGACGTTGAGCTTGTATTTGCCCACCGGCTTCTGGTTGTACATGTTGTAGAAGGTGGTGACTTCGTGCACCGCGATCACGGGCATCTCAAGCACCTCAGCAATCACCTTCTCGCTGTCTTCGCTGACGTAACCCTGCTCTTGCTGGACGATGGACAGGCAGGCCATGACGGCCGACTGCTTCTGGTCAGCGGGATACTTGGCAACTTCACGGGCAAAACGAGCCCTGGTCGAATCAGAGATCATCGATCAATCTCTCCAAACACAATGTCCATGGTGCCAATGATGGCCACCGCATCCGCCAGCATGTGGCCGCGGGCCATTTCGTCCAGGGTTGCCAGATGGGCAAAACCCGGGGCGCGGATCTTGAGGCGATAGGGCTTGTTCGCACCATCGCTCACCAGATAAATACCGAACTCACCCTTGGGGTGCTCGACGGCGGCATAAGCCTCGCCTTCGGGCACATGGAAGCCTTCTGTGAAGAGCTTGAAATGGTGGATCAGCTCTTCCATGCTCGACTTCATGGCCTCACGGGCCGGCGGTGCCACCTTGTGGTTGTCCGTGATCACCGGTCCTGGGTTGGCCCGGAGCCAATCCACGCACTGCTTGATGATCTTGTTGGACTCGCGCATTTCAGCGACGCGCACAAGATAACGGTCGTAGCTGTCACCGGTCTTACCCACCGGGATGTCGAAGTCGACTCGGTCGTAGACATCGTAAGGCTGTTGCTTGCGCAGGTCCCAGGCGAAGCCCGAGCCACGCAGCATCGGACCGGTCATGCCCAGGTTCAGGGCGCGCTCGGGCTCGACCACGCCGATGCCCACGGTGCGTTGCTTCCAGATGCGGTTTTCGGTCAGCAGGTTTTCGTACTCATCCACGCACTTCGGGAAACGACGCGTGAAATCGTCAATGAAATCAAGCAGAGAGCCTTGACGGTTCTGATTCAGCTCAGCCAGCGCCTTGGCGTTCTTGATCTTGCTGACCTTGTACTGCGGCATGCTGTCCGGCAGGTCGCGATAGACACCACCCGGGCGGAAATACGCCGCGTGCATGCGGGCGCCCGACACGGCTTCGTACATGTCGAACAGGTCTTCGCGTTCGCGGAAGGTGTAGATCAGGATCGTCGAGCTGCCGATGTCATTGCCGTGAGAACCCAGCCACATCAGGTGGTTCAGCAAACGGGTGATCTCGGAGAACATCACGCGGATGTACTGAGCGCGCACGGGCACTTCCAGGCCCAGGAGCTTTTCGATGGCCAAGCAATAGGCATGCTCGTTGCACATCATCGAGACGTAATCCAGTCGGTCCATGTAGGGCAGCGACTGGATGAAAGTCTTGTGCTCGGCCAGCTTCTCGGTGGCACGGTGCAGCAGACCGATGTGAGGGTCAGCGCGTTGGACGACTTCGCCGTCCAACTCCAGCACCAGACGCAGAACGCCGTGGGCTGCCGGGTGTTGAGGCCCGAAGTTCAGGGTGTAATTTTTGATTTCAGCCATGATGCATCACACAAGGCCTGCGCCTCAGTGCAGGCCTCCATACTTGTCTTCACGAATGATGCGGGGCGTGATTTCCCGAGGTTCGATGGTGACGGGTTCGTACACCACGCGACGTCGCTCTGCGTCGTAACGCATTTCGACATGGCCCGAGATCGGGAAATCCTTGCGGAAGGGGTAACCGATGAAACCGTAGTCGGTCAGAATGCGACGCAAATCGTTGTGGCCTTCAAAGACGATGCCATACAGGTCGAAGGCTTCGCGCTCGTACCAGTTGGCTGCGTTCCAGATGTCCGCCACCGAGGCAACCAACGGCGCATCGTCATCAGGACAGAAGACGCGCACGCGCACGCGCTGGTTCAAGCTGACCGACAGCAGGTGGCTGACCACGCCGTAACGCAAGCCATCCCAGGCGCCATCGCGGTAAGTGGAATAGTCGACACCGCACAAATCGACCAGCTGCTCGAAGCGGCAGGTCGGTGCGTCGCGCAGGATCTGCATGGCAGCCAGATAGTCGGCGGCGGCCACTTCGATGGTCACCTCGTCCAAGGCGACGATGGCGGTTTTGATCTTGTCGCCCAGAGCGGCAACAATCGCGTCTTTCAAGGCTTCCGCCTGGATTGCAATCTGTGTCATGGCGCTATCTCAGACCCGTGCGATCGTGTTGGTGCGACGGATCTTCTGCTGAAGCTGCATGATTCCGTAAATGAGGGCCTCCGCTGTCGGAGGGCAACCCGGCACATAGACGTCGACCGGCACGATGCGATCGCAGCCACGGACCACGGAATAGCTGTAGTGGTAGTAACCGCCACCATTGGCGCACGAGCCCATGGAGAGCACCCAACGCGGCTCACTCATCTGGTCATACACCTTGCGCAGGGCCGGGGCCATCTTGTTGCAAAGCGTTCCGGCGACGATCATCAAATCACTTTGGCGCGGGCTGGCACGGAACACCTCGGCACCAAAACGACCGATGTCATAACGCGCTGCTGCTGCGTGCATCATTTCGACCGCGCAGCAGGCCAACCCGAAGGTCATGGGCCACAGCGACCCCGTCTTTGCCCAGTTCACCACCGCGTCGTAGCTGGTGGTGACAAAGCCCTCTTTCATGACACCTTCAATCATTGCATGCGTCCTTGTTGATGCTTTCGCTCATTCCCAATCCAGCGCGCCTTTTTTCCACGCGTAGATGAAGCCCACGAGCAGATCGATGAGGAACACCACCCCGGTCCAGAAGCCACCCGAGCCGCTGTCTGTCAAAGACACAGCCCAGGGGACGAGGAACGCAATTTCGAGGTCGAAGAGAATGAAGAGAATGGCCACGAGGTAGTAGCGCACGTCAAACTTCATGCGCGCGTCTTCAAACGCTTCGAAACCACACTCGTAAGGGGAATTTTTGGCCGGATCGGGCCGATTCGGGCCAAGCAGGTAGCCCAGCGCCTGAGGGATGACCCCAACGCCTAGACCAACCAGAATGAACAAGAGAACGGGGAGGTATTGATCAAGGTTCATCTGGAGGATTTAATCACCGCGACCCTTCCAGCGAGTGCCGGAAGGGTCTTTATTTTGGTGCCGTCGGCGAGACTCGAACTCGCACAGCTTTCGCCACTACCCCCTCAAGATAGCGTGTCTACCAATTTCACCACGACGGCGGGATGTTGCTGCCCGGATGGCATGAGGACCTTGCGGTTTTGGCTTTCCGAACAGACATCAATTCTACCCGGAAAAACCCACCCCTCTGGGGTTGCCGGGCAGAAATTCAAGACCTTACTTGGTCGGAATGGCTGCCGCACCCTTGGCAGGTTCAGCAGGAGTCGCCGGAACGGCCGCAGGTGCAGCAGGCGCCACCACCGGCGCGCCTTCCAGCACGCTGCCCGAAGTGGCGGCTGGACGCAGGTTGCCGAAATAGGCCAATGCCAGCGTGCAGACAAAAAAGACGGCCGCCAGCACAGCGGTGGTGCGCGACAAGAAGTTGGCACTGCCACTGGCGCCGAACAGGCTGCCAGAGCCGCCACTGCCGAAGGCCGCCCCCATGTCGGCCCCCTTGCCGTGCTGGATCAGGATCAGACCGATCATGCCCAGGGCCGCCAGCATCTGTACCGCCAGGATGATGGTGGTGATGATGTTCATAGTTACTCCAGATAAAAAATCAGACGGCCAGCGCTGAAGCGGCAGCCACAATGGTCAGAAAATCAGGCGCCTTCAGGGAGGCGCCGCCAATCAGGCCGCCATCAATATCAGGCTGCGCCAGCAATTCAGCTGCGTTGGCTGCATTCATGCTGCCGCCATAGAGCAGCTTGATGCGGTCAGCTCGGGGCGTCGCCGCCTGAAGCTGCGCACGCAACACGGCATGCACAGCCTGCGCCTGCTCAGGCGTTGCAGTGCGACCGGTGCCGATGGCCCAGACCGGCTCATAAGCCACGACGATCTCACTGATGCAATGGCCGTTGAGATGGATGACCGCAGCCAGTTGGCGCTTGACCACCGACTCGGTCTCGCCCGCCTCACGTTGCTCCAGGGTCTCACCCACGCAGACGATCGGCACCAGACCGGCCGCCAGCGCACGCTGCGCCTTGCGCGCCACCAGGTCATCGCTCTCACCATGGTACTGGCGACGCTCGGAATGGCCCACGATCACATAGTGCACCCCCAGGTCGCGCAACATCGCGGCCGACACTTCACCGGTATAGGCACCCGACTCATGTGCCGACAGGTCTTGCGCACCCAGCGCCACAGGGCCGCGCAAGGCTGCCACCTGCGCCAGGTACGGCGCCGGCACACACACCGCGACTTCAGCTGCCGCATCGGCCACACCGGCAGCAACGGCACGCACCAGGGCGTCATTGGCAGTCAGGCTGCCATTCATCTTCCAGTTGCCGGCAATCAGCTTCTTTTTCATGAATTCACCAGGTCAAAACAATTTTCCCGACATGCTGGCCAGACTCCATCAGCGCGTGCGCCTGGGACGCCTGCTCGGCAGGGAAAGTAGCAAAAATGATGGGTGCGATCTCACGACGGGCCAAGACAGGCCAGACTTGCTCACGCAAGGAACGCGCAATGGCCGCCTTGAACGCCACAGGACGAGGACGCAAGGTCGATCCGGTGATGGTCAGGCGTTTACGCAACACCATCCCGGCATTGAACTCGGCCTTCACCCCACCCTGCACCGCAATGATCACGATGCGGCCATCCTCCGCCAGGGACTCGACCTCGCGCGCCACATAGCCCCCTGCGACCATGTCCAGCACCACATCGACACCCCGGTTGCCCGTGAGCTCTTTGCAGACCTGGACGAAATCCTGGGTCTTGTAGTTGATGGCGTGGTCTGCACCGAGCTTGAGACAGGCTGCGCACTTCTCGTCACTGCCCGCCGTCACGATCACCTTCGCGCCACGGGCCTTGGCCAACTGGATGGCGGTGACACCGATGCCGCTGGTGCCCCCCTGGATCAACAGGGTCTCACCCGCCTGCAAACGGCCGCGATCGAAAACGTTGCTCCAGACCGTGAAAAAGGTCTCCGGAAGAGAGGCGGCCTCGAGCGGCGTCCACCCCTCGGGCACTGGCAGACATTGTCCGACCGGTGCCACGCACAGTTCGGCATAACCACCACCGGCGACCAGGGCACAAACCGAATCACCCAGTTTGAAGCCCGCATCGGCCATGGCCACCGGATCACCCGCCACCACCACACCCGCCACTTCGAGGCCAGGGATGTCGGAGGCACCCGGTGGAACCGGGTAGTTACCGGTCCGCTGCAGCACATCAGGACGGTTGATCCCGCTGGCTGCAACGCGGATCAGCAACTCGCCGTCACCGGCGACAGGCGCGGGACGCTCTGCGGGCTGCAGCACATCCGGAGCGCCATAGGTGGTGATTTCAATGGCTTTCATGAGACCTCTCACAGAAGAGCGTCTGCCGGGCCAGCCGGCAGACGGCACATGCAACCGTGATTACTGTTGCTGTTGTTGCTGCTGCTGGGGAGCGGACTCACCATGGGCAGGACGATCAGCCAGCGCCTTCATCGACAGCTTGACACGACCCTTGTCGTCGGTTTCGAGAACCTTGACACGCACGATCTGACCTTCGGACAGGAAGTCGGTGACCTTCTCGACGCGCTGGTGGGCGATCTGGCTGATGTGCAGCAGACCATCCTTGCCAGGCAGCAGGTTGATCAGGGCGCCGAAGTCCAGGATCTTGGTGACCGGGCCCTCGTAGATCTTGCCGATCTCGACTTCAGCCGTGATCTGCTCGATGCGGCGCTTGGCCTCATCGGCCTTGGCGCCATCGGTGGCGGCAATGGTGATGGTGCCGTCTTCCTCGATGTTGATCTGGGTGCCGGTCTCTTCGGTCAGCGCACGGATGGTGGCGCCGCCCTTGCCGATCACGTCACGGATCTTCTCGGGGTTGATCTTCATGGTGAAGAGCTTGGGAGCGAAGTTCGACACTTCGGTCTTGGCTTCGCCCATCGCTTCTTGCATCTTGCCCAGGATGTGCAGACGGGCTTCCTTGGCTTGCGCCAGCGCGACCTGCATG
>RXJO01000008.1 GCA_003987795.1 Curvibacter sp. | reverse complement strand
CGGCAGTCGGTGAACTCCGGGGGGTAAGCAGCGATCGGCTGCAGCAGGCGCCCGGCCGGATCGAACTGCACGCTGCTCAGGTCCAGAGCCTGGGCCTCATCGAAACGCAAGGCCCAATGGTCGACGAAATCATCCGAAGCCTTGACGCGCCAGCGCAGCAAGGAGACCGCGAGGCCTCGCTTGTGGGCATCGAGCGCCAGGTCCAGAGAGGCCGACAGGCAGCGCCCTCGCGCGTGCACCAGGGAGCGCAGGCGATGGCGGGCAGCCAGCCGCAGCAGCAAGCGCTGTTGCTGCGTGGCCGTGCCCGCTTCAGAGCGCGCGCGCCCTGCTCTCAAGGTCATGGATGTTGCCCCATCAGAAATCCGGCCTTGATTGTAAAGCTGCGCGCGCGACTCACCTTCAGGCCTTGCGCCGGAAGGTAACAGGTCGGCCGCTCCGGGTCGATCGAAGAGCCTCTACACTGACGGCCTCATGAGAATTCTCGGCATCGATCCCGGTCTGCAGACCACCGGCTTTGGCGTGATCGACGTCCAGGGCGCCCAACTGGGCTATGTGGCCAGCGGCACCATCAAGACCACCCACCTGGCCCTGGGTGACCTGCCCGGGCGGCTCAAGGTGCTCTACGACGGCATTCGGGAGGTCAGTGCCCGCTACCAGCCCGAAGTGGCCACCGTGGAAATCATCTTCGTCAACGTCAACCCGCAGTCGACCCTGCTGCTCGGGCAGGCCCGAGGCGCCTGCGTGACGGCCCTGGTGTCCTGCGATCTGCCAGTGGCCGAGTACACCGCCTTGCAGATGAAGAAGGCGGTGGTCGGTCATGGGCGGGCCGCCAAGTCGCAGGTCCAGGAGATGGTGAGGCGCCTGCTGCGCCTGCCCGGCCTGCCGGGCACGGACGCGGCCGACGCGCTCGGCATGGCCATCACCCACGCCCATGCCGGACAGGCCATGAACCGCCTGAGCGAAGCCGGCGGCACCCTGCAGCGCAAGACGCACGCCATGTACAAGAGCGGGCGCAGCTACTAAGACCGATCCGAACCCGCCAAAAGCCCGGAAATGAGGGGTAAATCCCCGCCAGTTCGCTCCATGCACATCCGCTGGCCTGGCTACCCTTGATGACAGCTGCGGCGCACGCCGGCCGCATTCCGTCACCGACCTCCATCCTGCATGCAGTCCTCATTCGACGAGGCCTTCGAGCTTCATACCCCCGCGCGCAGCCCGCGCCCTCAGAAAACCGCCCCAAGCCCCGAGGAGCCGCCCCAGACCTTGCACCTCGCCCTTTACAAGCCTGGCTGCCATGTGAAGTGGCAGGGCCGCGCCATGACGGTGAGCCATGTGCTGTTGCGCCGCGGGCGCCTGATGGTGTGCCTGGAGGGGCATCCCGAGCCGGTCGACGCTGAGTCGCTCACGACGCCGCTCACCCGTCTGGTGCTGCAGCGCCGCTAGCCCGCGGCGCGCGTGCTCAAGCCACCGGCTTGATCGGCACGTACAGATCGCCGCCACCGCGCTTGAACTCGTCCGATTTCTCGGCCATGCCCTGGGCGGCGAATTCGCGCACTTCCTGGGTGATCTTCATCGAGCAGAACTTGGGCCCGCACATCGAGCAGAAGTGCGCCACCTTGGCTGAGTCCTTGGGCAGCGTCTCGTCGTGGAAATTGCGGGCCGTGTCGGGGTCCAGGCTCAGGTTGAACTGATCCATCCAGCGGAAGTCGAAACGCGCCTGCGACAGCGCATCGTCGCGCGCCCGCGCCCCCGGATGGCCCTTGGCCACGTCGGCCGCATGGGCCGCGATCTTGTAGGCGATGATGCCTTGCTTGACATCCTCACGGTCGGGCAGGCCCAGGTGCTCCTTGGGTGTCACGTAGCACAGCATGGCCGTGCCCATCCAGCCGATCATGGCCGCGCCGATGGCGCTGGCGATGTGGTCGTAGCCGGGCGCGATGTCGATGGTCAGCGGGCCCAGGGTGTAGAACGGGGCCTCGTGGCAGTGCTTGAGCTGCTCGGTCATGTTGGCCTGGATCATGTGCATGGGCACATGGCCGGGGCCTTCGATCATGGTCTGCACATCGTGCTTCCAGGCCACCTGGGTCAGCTCGCCCAGCGTGTGCAGCTCGGCGAACTGGGCTTCGTCGTTGGCATCCGAGCCCGAACCGGGGCGCAGGCCGTCGCCGAGCGAGAAGCTCACGTCGTAGGCCTTCATGATGTCGCAGATGTCCTCGAAATGCTCGTACAGGAAGCTTTCCTTGTGGTGCGCGATGCACCACTTGGCCATGATCGAGCCACCGCGCGAGACGATGCCGGTGCGGCGGTTGGCGGTCAGGTGGATGTGGGCCAGTCGGATGCCCGCATGGATGGTGAAGTAGTCCACCCCTTGCTCGGCCTGCTCGATCAGGGTGTCGCGGAAGATCTCCCAGGTGAGGTCTTCGGCCACGCCACCCACCTTCTCCAGCGCCTGGTAGATGGGCACGGTGCCGATGGGCACCGGGCTGTTGCGCACGATCCAGTCGCGGGTGGTGTGGATGTTGCGGCCGGTGGACAGGTCCATCACGTTGTCGGCCCCCCAGCGGATGGCCCAGACCAGTTTCTCGACCTCTTCCTCGATGCTCGAGGTGACGGCCGAGTTGCCGATGTTGGCATTGATCTTGACCAGGAAGTTGCGCCCGATGGCCATGGGCTCGACCTCGGGGTGGTTGATGTTGGCCGGGATGATGGCACGGCCCCGCGCCACCTCGTCGCGCACGAACTCGGGCGTGATGATCTTCGGGATCATGGCACCCATGGGGTTGCCCTGCAGGCGCTTTTCGCGGGCCTCATCGGCCAGGTACTGGGCCATCCATTCACGACGGCCGTTCTCGCGGATGGCGACAAACTCCATCTCGGGGGTGATGATGCCCTGGCGGGCATAGTGCATCTGGCTCACGTTGCGGCCCGCCTTGGCGCGGATCGGACGGCGCTGCAGGCCTGCGGCCTCGGCGCGCAAGGCCTGCAGGCGCAGGTCCTCGGCATCGCCCTTCTGGCCGTCGTCCAGGGCCACGCGGGCACGGCCCTCATAGCCTTCGGTATCGCCACGGCGGAGGATCCATTCGCCGCGCACGCTGGGCAGCCCACGGCGCACGTCGATCGCGGCGCTGGGCTCGGTGTAGGGGCCCGAGGTGTCATACACCGTGACCTGCTCACCGTTGCTGAGGTCGATGCGGCGCATCGGCACCCGCAGATCGGGGTGCAGGGCACCGGCTTCATAGACCTTGGTGGAGGCGGGGAAGGGTTCGCGGGTGAGCGAAAGCAACTCTGCGAATTTTTCGCGGGCTTGGAGATCGGGAGCGTTCATGGTGTGGGTCCTTTCCGGCGGCTGACTGTGAGCCCCGGAGTGAACCCTGCGACCGAGCCCCCTGGCGGAGGAGTCGCGGCACATCGCCCCATGAAGGGTGCGCGGGCCGGAAGTTCAGCTCTTCTTACGCCGGTATTAACCGGATCAAGTTCGTCGGGTTCAGCGTACCTGCCGGATTCGATCCGTCAGCCGCCGTCTCAGCACATGGTGCACCCCGGAGCAGCGCGAAGTATACGCGGCACAGGCCCGGCGTGTCAGGCCTCAGCGCTCAGGCCAGCCGTTCCAGGATCAGCACCGCGAAAAAGACGAAGGCCGCGATCAGCGTCCACTTGAGCACCGTCCAGCCCCAGCGCTTGAAACGGGGCTGCCCGGTGCCGGCATAGAACGCGAAGCAGACGGCGGCCCCCAGCAGCAGCATGAGCACCAGCCAGCGGAACAGCAACATGGCATGACCCTCCGGCCTGCGGCCTACCAGGCGCGGGCCGGTTGGGCGAAACCGGCCGGTGCCTGGCGCTCGTCCTCGAAGGTGACCATCTCCCAGCACTCGGGCTGGTCCAGCAGGGCTCGCAGCAGCCGGTTGTTCATCGCATGGCCCGAGCGGAAGGCCGTGTACTCGGCCAGCAGCGGCTTGCCGATCAGGTAGAGGTCGCCCATGGCGTCTAGGATCTTGTGCTTGACGAACTCGTCGTCGTAGCGAAGTCCGTCGCTGTTGAGCACTTTGTAGTCGTCCATGACGATGGCGTTGTCGAGCCCACCCCCCAGGGCCAGGCCATTGGCACGCATCATCTCGAAATCTCGGGTGAAGCCGAAGGTGCGTGCCCGGGCGATGTCGCGGCTGTAGTTGCCCGTGCCCTGATCGAAGCTCACGTACTGGCCGGTGGAGTCGACGGCAGGGTGGCCGAAATCGATCTCGAAATTGAGCTTGTAGCCGTGATAGGGCGTGAGGCGGGCCCACTTGGTCTGAGCGCCTTCGCCCTCACGCACCTCGACCGGCTGCTTGATGCGGATGAAACGGCGGGGGGCTTTCTGCAGTTCGATGCCGGCGCTCTGCAGCAAAAACACGAAGGAGGCCGAGGAGCCGTCGAGGATAGGCACCTCTTCGGCCGTGATGTCGACATACAGGTTGTCGATGCCCAGGCCGGCGCAGGCCGACATCAGGTGCTCGACCGTGTGCACCTTGGCCCCACCTGCCGAGATGGTGGAAGCCAGGCGGGTGTCGGTCACGGCCTGCGCCGTGATGGGGATGTCCACCGGTTCGGGCAGATCGATGCGGCGGAAGACGATGCCGGTGTCGGGCTGTGCAGGCCTCAGGGTCAATTCGACCCGTTGCCCGCTGTGCAGGCCGACGCCCACGGCGCGGGTCAAGGTCTTGAGGGTTCTTTGCTGCAACATCTGTCCATTTTAAATCGAGCCCGTGCACCGCAGGGCCGACAGGGACATCCGCCAATGGCGCTTGGGACAGGCCCGGGCCAACTGTTGACTCTGCTTGCAGGCTTCCGATTTCGCCGCCCTGGAACGCAGAGCGAACACAGGTCAAGAGGTCTCATGACCCAGATCATAGGGTCTTTACTTAATGGGCCAACCCGAGGCCCCTGACCCTGTTGTTGGATTGAAAATGCCGAGTAAAGCTGTGTCAACCCTGCGCAGCGGACCGAACGAGCGCTTCGGCCCTCGGACTCCTTTTACAGCCCTCATCCACCATGAACAAACTCAGTTTCAAAACCAAGATCCTGCTGCTGATGTCCATGGCCCTGCTGGCCATTGCCGTGCTGGCCTTTGGCTCGCTGCTGCAGCAGCGGCGCATGATCATCGACGCCCGACAAGAGCAGTTGACCACCGCCGTGCAAGGGGCCTACAGCATCGTGGCGGCCTACCAGGCCAAGGCCGCCAGCGGCGCCATGTCGGTCGAAGACGCCCAGACCGCGGCCAAGAATGCGTTGCGGGTCTCGCGCTACGGCGGCCCAGAAGGCAAGACCGAGTACTTCTACATCTGGACCCTGGACGGCAAGGGTGTGATGCACCCGATCAAACCCGAGTGGGAAGGCAAGGACATGGCTGGCCAGATCAAGGATGGCGCCGGCACCGACGTCATCAAACTGCTGGCCGATTCGATCCGCGCCAGCAAAGATGGCCGCGCCTTCGTGCCCACCCAGTTCGCCCGCCCGGGTCAGCAGGCCCTGGTGCCCAAGACGCTGTATGCCATCCGCGTCGACGCCTGGAACTGGATGGTCGGATCGGGGGTGTACACCGATGACGTCGACCAAGCGGTGCGCGAGACCCTGCTGTTCAACCTGGGCATCGTGGCGTTCGTGATCCTGGCAGTCGGGGGCATCGGGGTGATGGTGTCGCGCTCGGTGATCCAGCAGATCGGCGGCGACCCGACGGTGGCCATGGCAGCGATGTCCGAGGTG
This sequence comes from Curvibacter sp., assembly GCA_003987795.1. Taxonomy (GTDB): domain Bacteria; phylum Pseudomonadota; class Gammaproteobacteria; order Burkholderiales; family Burkholderiaceae_C; genus Curvibacter. The sequence goes on along the minus strand of RXJO01000008.1, from coordinate 4,105 downwards.
GCTGAAGGCAATCTGGATGTGAAGATTCCGCCCTCGCCCGCCGGCTCGCTGCTGGATGCGCTGGAACACATGGTGGGCTCGCTGCGCCGGCTGGTGACCGAGGTGCGCTCTGCCACCGACAGCATCGCCACCGCGTCAAGCGAAATCGCCCAGGGCAACACCGACCTGTCACAACGCACTGAGCAGACCGCCAGCAACCTGCAGGCCGCGGCCGGCAGCATGGAAGAGCTGACCAGCACGGTGCAGCAGACCTCCGACTCGGCCCAGACCGCCAACCAGATGGCCAACTCGGCAGCCGAAGTGGCCCAACGGGGGGGTCAGGTGGTGTCGGAAGTCGTGTCGACCATGGAAGAGATCAATGCCAGCAGCAAGAAGATCTCGGACATCATCGGCGTGATCGATGGCATCGCCTTCCAGACCAACATCCTGGCGCTGAACGCCGCCGTGGAGGCCGCCCGCGCAGGCGAACAGGGTCGTGGCTTTTCCGTGGTGGCCGGCGAGGTGCGCAACCTGGCGGGTCGCAGTGCCGAGGCCGCCAAGGAAATCAAATCGCTGATCGGCGCTTCGGTCGAGAAGGTAGAGAGCGGCACCCGCCTGGTGGGCAACGCCGGCAACACCATGACCGAGATCGTCGCCAGCGTGCAGCGCGTGACCGACATCATCGGCGAGATCCGCGCGGCCACCTCGGAGCAGAGCCAGGGCATCGCCCAGGTGAACACCGCCGTGAACCAGCTCGATCAGATGACCCAGCAGAACTCGGACCTGGTCGAAGAGTCAGCCGCGGCCGCCGACAGCCTGCGTGAGCAAGCCATGCGCCTGACCGAGGTGGTGGCCCGCTTCCGCGTGCATGGCAGCGAGGTCTCGGCAGCTCCCCGCCGCCCCGCACCGGCAGCCCGCCCCACCCCGGCCCGCGCTGCACCGGCCGCGCGCGTGACGGCCGCACCAGCCGCCAAGGCCTTGCCGAGCAAACCGGCAGCCCCTGCACCGACCCCGGCACCGGCGCCACGCATCAGCGCTGCGGCACCGAAACCAGCCACCGAGGGCGACTGGGAGTCGTTCTGATCCAAGGCCAATGCCTGCTGCGCTGCAGGCATGGCGAGGTCTAGCCGGTCTGGAGCGGGAACGGCTGATGGCGTGACAAACAACAAGGCCCTGGCACATTGACGTGCACAGGGCCTTTGTTTTGGGTTTGGCAGGCCCAGAGGGCCCGCGAACGATGCAGGATCAGTCGGCTTGCTTGCGCAGGAAGGCCGGGATCTCCAGGTCGTCCATGCCACCCGAGACCAGGGCATCGACCTTGGCGGCAGCCTGGGTGCGGTTGGTGCGCCACACGCTGGGCACGCTCATGCTGCCGTAATCAGAACCGCCGACCGACGAACCCATGCCCACCTGGGCCACACCGCCCACGGCAGTGCCAGCCGAGGCCACGGGCAGGTTGAAGCCGACGTTGTCGGTGCCAGTGCGCAGCACCTGCAGCGGAGGCGCAGCACGGCGTGCGTTCTGACGGCTCAGGCCGGTGGCCACCACGGTCACGCGGATGTTCTCGCCCAGCGAGTCGTCGTAGGCGGCACCGTAGATCACATGCGCATCAGGCGAGGCGTAGGCATTGATGGTGCTCATGGCCAGCTTGGACTCGGACAGCTTCAGGCTGCCCTTGGCCGCCGTGACCAGCACCAGCACGCCCTTGGCGCCCGACAGGTCGATGCCTTCGAGCAGCGGGCAGGCCACAGCCTGCTCGGCGGCGATGCGGGCACGGTCCGGGCCGCTGGCCACAGCGGTGCCCATCATGGCCTTGCCGGGCTCGCCCATGACGGTGCGCACGTCTTCGAAGTCGACGTTCACATGGCCGTACTCGTTGATGATTTCGGCAATGCCGCCCACCGCGTTCTTGAGCACGTCGTTGGCATGGGCAAAGGCTTCGTCCTGGGTGATGTCGTCGCCCAGCACGTCGAGCAGCTTCTCGTTGAGCACCACGATCAGCGAATCGACATTGGCTTCGAGTTCGGCCAGGCCATCATCGGCATTGGTCATGCGGCGCTTGCCTTCCCAGTCGAAGGGCTTGGTCACCACACCGACGGTGAGGATGCCCATCTCCTTGGCCACGCGGGCGATCACGGGCGCGGCACCGGTGCCGGTGCCACCGCCCATGCCGGCGGTGATGAAGAGCATGTGAGCGCCCGAGATTGCAGCGCGGATGTCTTCCAGGGCCGCCTCGGCAGCCTCGCGGCCCTTGTCGGGCTTGCTGCCGGCACCCAGGCCGCTCTGGCCGAGCTGGATGGTGCGGTGCGCCGCACTGCGGCCCAGGGCCTGGGCGTCGGTGTTCGCGCAGACGAATTCAACGCCCTGCACATGACGCTGGATCATGTGCTCCACGGCGTTGCCGCCCCCCCCGCCAACACCAATCACCTTGATCTGAGTGCCCATGTTGAATTCTTCAACTTCGATCATTTCGATGGTCATCTTGTTGCTCCTGAATCTGCCTGCTTTGCAATTGCCAAAAATTTTTTACTGACGGAATTGTGACTTGCATTGAGCGTCTTATGGCGGTCCTGTCGAGTGCCAGCGCTCTTTTTCTTGCAGTGGCGGGCTGCCTCTGGCCAGCCATCGTCTGCGAGGCGGCGGCCCCAGGGCCGGCACCCCTGAATACAGGGTGCTGACGGCCATGAAAAAGGGCCGCAAGGCCATGTCAGAAGTTCCCCACGATGAAGTCCTTGAAGCGACCGAAGGCCGTCTTCATGGAGCCGCTCTTCTGCGCCACCTTGAAGCCGCGGATGCGTGCCTGGCGGGCCTCTTCCATCAAGCCCATCACGGTGGCCGCGCGCGGCTGGGCCACCATGTCGGACAGGGCGCTCGAATACTTCGGCAGACCGCGGCGCACCGGCTTGAGGAAGATGTCCTCGGCCAGCTCGACCATGCCCGGCATGACGGCACTGCCCCCGGTGAGCACGATGCCCGAGGACAGCACCTCTTCATAGCCCGATTCACGGATCACCTGCTGCACCAGCGAGAAGATCTCCTCGACGCGCGGCTCGATCACGCCGGCCAGGGCCTGGCGGCTCAGCATGCGCGGGCCGCGATCACCGAGGCCCGGCACTTCGACCTGGGTCTCGGCATCGGCCAGCAACTGCTTGGCGAAGCCGGACTCGACCTTGATGTCCTCGGCGTCCTTGGTGGGTGTGCGCAAGGCCATCGCGATGTCGCTGGTGATCAGGTCGCCCGCGATCGGGATCACAGCGGTGTGGCGGATCGCGCCGTTGGTGAAGATCGCCACGTCGGTGGTGCCCGCACCGATGTCGACCACGGCCACGCCCAGTTCACGTTCGTCGTCGGTCAGCACGGCCTGGCTGGAAGCCAGCGGATTGAGCATCAATTGCTCGACATCGAGACCGCAGCGGCGCACGCACTTGATGATGTTCTCGGCCGCGCTCTGGGCGCCGGTCACGATGTGCACCTTGGCCTCCAGACGCAGGCCGCTCATGCCGATGGGCTCTTTGACGTCCTGGCCGTCGATCACGAACTCCTGGGGCTCCACCAGCAACAGGCGCTGGTCGGTCGAGATGTTGATGGCCTTGGCCGTCTCGACCACACGGGCCACATCGGCCGGGGTGACCTCCTTGTCCTTGACCGCCACCATGCCGCTGGAGTTCAGGCCACGGATGTGGCTGCCGGTGATGCCGGTGTAGACCCGGGTGATCTTGCAGTCGGCCATCAGCTCGGCCTCCTTGAGGGCCTGCTGGATGCTCTGCACGGTGGCGTCGATGTTGACCACCACGCCGCGCTTCAGGCCGTTGCTGGGGGCCACGCCCAGGCCGGCCAGCTTGAGCTCGCCACCGGGCAGGACCTCGGCCACCACCGCCATGACCTTGGCGGTGCCAATGTCCAGGCCCACCACCAGATCCTTGTATTCCTTTGCCATATGTTTACCTGCTCTATTCTGTGTTGGTTGGGTCGGTGTTCTTATTTCTTGGGTGCCTCGGCGCTGACCGTGGTCACGCCGCGCAGACGCAGCGCATAGCCTTCGGTGTGGCGCAGATCGGCCGATTCCAGCGAGGTCGGGCGGCGTCCGTAACGCGAGGTGACCTGGGTCAGCGTGGCCACGAAGCGG
>RXJO01000419.1:1897-9868 GCA_003987795.1 Curvibacter sp. | reverse complement strand
GACCGACCTCGACCTGGGCCACTACGAGCGTTTCATCGAAACGCGCATGAACAAGGCCAACAACTTCACCACCGGCCGCATCTACCAGTCGGTGCTCGAGAAGGAACGCCGCGGCGATTACCTGGGCAAGACCGTGCAGGTGATCCCGCACATCACCAACGAAATCCAGGAATACGTCAAGCGCGGCGCCGGCATCGGCACCCCGGACGAAGTCGACGTGGCCATCGTCGAGATCGGTGGCACCGTGGGTGACATCGAATCGCTGCCCTTCCTCGAAGCGGCCCGCCAGATGAGCCTGCGCATGGGCCCCAACAACGCGGCCTTCGTGCACCTGACCTACGTGCCCTGGATCGCCGCCGCGGGCGAGCTCAAGACCAAGCCCACCCAGCACACCGTGCAGAAGCTGCGCGAAATCGGCATCCAGGCCGACGCGCTGCTGTGCCGTGCCGACCGCCGCATCCCGGACGACGAACGCGCCAAGATCTCGCTGTTCACCAACGTGCCCGAATGGGGCGTGATCTCGATGTGGGACGTGAACACCATCTACAAGGTGCCGCGCATGTTGCACGAGCAGGGCCTGGACGGCCTGATCTGCGACAAGCTGCGCCTGAACACCCCGCCGACCAAGCTCAAGCGCTGGGACGATCTGGTGTTCGAGACCGAAAACCCCAAGGGCGAGGTCAAGATCGCCATGGTGGGCAAGTACGTCGACCTGTCCGACAGCTACAAGTCGCTCAACGAGGCACTGCGTCACGCCGGCATGAAGAACCACGTGGCGGTGAAGATCGACTACGTGGACTCCGAAACCATCACCCCGCAGGACGTGAAGCGCCTGGGCCAGTACGACGCCATCCTGGTGCCGGGCGGCTTTGGCAAGCGCGGCGTCGAAGGCAAGATCTGCGCGGCCCAATATGCCCGCGAGCACAAGCTGCCCTACCTGGGGATCTGCCTGGGCATGCAGGTGGCCACCATCGAATACGCCCGCCATGTGGCCGGCCTGACCGACGCCAACAGCACCGAATTCGAACCCGACTCGCCCCACCCCGTGATCGCCCTGATCACCGAGTGGAAGGACGCCGACGGCACCATCAAGAAGCGCGATGAGAACTCCGACCTCGGCGGCACGATGCGCCTGGGCGCCCAGAGCTCCGACGTGGCACCGGGCACCCTGGCCCACAAGATCTACGGCGACGTGGTGACCGAACGCCATCGCCACCGCTACGAAGCCAACGTCAACTACCTCGACCAGCTGCGTGAAGCCGGCCTGGTGATCTCGGCGCTGACCCAGCGCGAGCACCTGACCGAGATCGTCGAACTGCCACAAAGCGTGCACCCGTGGTACATGGGCGTGCAGTTCCACCCCGAGTTCAAGTCCACCCCCTGGGATGGCCACCCGCTGTTCAACGCCTTCATCAAGGCGGCCCTGGACCACAAGACTGCGGCCTGAACGGCCTGGGAAACACCATGAAACTCTGCGGCTTCGACATCGGTCTTGACCAACGCTTCTTCCTGATCGCCGGGCCCTGCGTGGTCGAGTCAGAGCAATTGCAGATGGACACGGCCGGCACGCTGAAGGAAATCACCTCGGCGCTCGGCATCCCGTTCATCTTCAAGAGCAGCTACGACAAGGCCAACCGCTCCTCGGGCACCAGCTTCCGGGGGCCGGGCATGGAACGCGGCCTGGAGATCCTGGCCAAGGTGAAGAAAGAGCTGAACGTGCCCATCCTCACCGATGTGCACAGCGAAGCCGAGATCCCGGCCGTCGCGGCCGTGGTCGATGTGTTGCAGACGCCCGCCTTTCTGTGTCGGCAGACCGATTTCATCCGCGCCGTGGCCCAGTCGGGCAAGCCGGTGAACATCAAGAAGGGCCAGTTCCTGGCGCCTCACGACATGAAGAACGTGATCGACAAGGCCCGTGCCGCCGCCCGCGACGCCGGCCTGCCCGAAGACAGCTTCATGGCCTGCGAGCGCGGGGCCAGCTTCGGCTACAACAACCTGGTCAGCGACATGCGCAGCTTGGCCATCATGCGCGAGACCGGTGCCCCGGTGGTGTTCGATGCCACCCACAGCGTGCAGCTGCCGGGTGGCCAGGGCACGAGCTCAGGCGGCCAACGCGAAATGGTCCCGGTGCTGGCACGTGCCGCCGTGGCCGTGGGCGTGGCGGGCCTGTTCATGGAAACCCATCCGAACCCCAGTGAAGCCCTGAGCGACGGCCCCAATGCCGTGCCACTGAAGCGCATGAAGGCACTGCTTGAAACCCTGGTGGCGCTGGACACGGTGACCAAGAAAACGCCCTTCCTGGAGACAGATTTCGCATGAGTGCCTACATCATCGCCAACGTGACGGTCACCGATCCCGGCCAGTACGAGGAATACCGAAAATGGTCCACCGCCGCCATGCAGGCCTATCAGGCTGAAGTGTGCGTGCGCGGCGGCAAGGTCGAGGTGCTGGAAGGCGACTGGGCTCCGGAGCGTTTGGTTATCCTGAAGTTCGCCGACATGGCTGCCGCCCGCGTCTTTTATGATTCGCCCGAGTACGGCAAGGCCCGCACCGCCCGCGAGGGTGCGGCCATCATGCGCATGATCGTGGTCGAAGGGGTCTGATCCCCTCGCCCGTCACCCCGTTTGTTTTTGTATCGAAAGTAGACAACATGAGTGCAATCGTAGACATCGTCGGCCGTGAAGTGCTGGACAGCCGAGGCAACCCCACCGTCGAATGCGACGTCCTGCTCGAATCGGGCGTGATGGGCCGCGCCGCCGTCCCCTCGGGCGCCTCCACCGGCAGCCGTGAAGCCATCGAACTGCGTGACGGTGACAAGTCGCGCTACCTGGGCAAGGGCGTGCTCAAGGCCGTCGAACACATCAACACCGAAATCTCCGAGGCCGTGCTGGGCCTGGACGCCTCCGAGCAGGCCTTCCTCGACAAGACCCTGATCGACCTCGACGGCACCGACAACAAGAGCCGCCTGGGTGCCAACGCCATGCTGGCCGTGTCGATGGCCGTGGCCCGCGCCGCCGCTGAGGAATCCGGTCTGCCCCTGTACCGCTACTTCGGCGGCATGGGCGGCATGCAACTGCCGGTGCCGATGATGAACGTCATCAACGGTGGCGCCCATGCCAACAACAACCTTGATCTGCAAGAGTTGATGATCATCCCGGTGGGCGCCCCCACCTTCCGTGAGGCCGTGCGCTATGGCGCCGAAGTCTTCCACGCCCTCAAGAAGATCATCCACGACAAGGGCATGAGCACCGCCGTGGGCGACGAAGGCGGCTTTGCCCCCAGCGTGGCCAGCCATGAGGCTGCCATCCAGTTGATCCTCGAAGCCATCGACAAGGCTGGTTTCGTGGCCGGCGAACAGATCGCCCTGGGCCTGGACTGCGCCGCCAGCGAGTTCTACAAGGACGGCAAGTACCACCTCGAAGGCGAAGGCCTGACCCTGTCGGCCGAAGAGTGGACCAACATCCTGGCCACCTGGTGCGACAAGTACCCGATCATCAGCATCGAAGACGGCATGGCCGAGGGCGACTGGGACGGCTGGAAGCACCTGACCGAACGCCTGGGCAAGAAGGTCCAGATCGTCGGTGACGACCTGTTCGTGACCAACACCAAGATCCTGAAAGAAGGCATCGACAAGGGCATCGCCAACTCGATCCTGATCAAGATCAACCAGATCGGCACCCTGACCGAAACCTTCCAGGCCATCGAAATGGCCAAGGTCGCCGGCTACACCGCCGTGATCTCGCACCGCTCGGGCGAGACCGAAGACTCGACCATCGCCGACATCGCCGTGGGCACCAACGCCGGCCAGATCAAGACCGGCTCGATGAGCCGCAGCGACCGCATCGCCAAGTACAACCAGCTGCTGCGCATCGAGGAAGACCTGGGCGACATCGCCGTCTACCCGGGCCGCGCTGCGTTCTACAACCTGCGTTGAAGCAGCCACGCGCCTGATGGGCTGAGACCACCGTGGGCCTCCGACTTCTTCCACTGATCCTGCTGGCCATGCTGGGCCTGCTGCACGCCCAGCTCTGGCTGGGTCGGGGCAGCATTCCCAATGTGGCCAGCCTGCAACAGAAGATCGAAGAACAGCAGGCCCGCAACGCCGCGGCCCAGCGCATCAATGACCAACTGGCCTCCGAGGTCAACGACCTCAAGGAGGGCTTGGCCATGGTCGAAGAACGTGCCCGCATCGAATTGGGCATGGTCAAGCCCAACGAGATCTTCGTCCAGATCACCAAATAAGCGCTCGGCCCGACGGCCGCGGCGCCTCTCCCTCATGGATGCCCTGTTCACCACAGCGTTCGAACTCTGGGGCACCTCCACCAGCTGGCTTGAGCTTGTGGCCTTCATCCTCGCCCTGGCCATGGTGGCCTGCAATATCCGCGAAATCCACTGGGGCTGGCCGCTGGCGATGGTGAGTTCGGCCCTCTATTTGCTGCTTTTCTGGCGCAGCCGTCTGTATGGCGACGCCCTGCTGCAGGCTTTTTTTGTGGTGCTTGCCCTCTGGGGCTGGTCGCAATGGCTGCAGGGCAGGCAGGCCAGCGAAGGCTCTGCCAAGGGTGCCCTGCGCGTCCACTCACTGGGCCCGCGTGGGCGACTGGGTGTGGTTCTGGCGTGTGTGGCACTTTGGCCGCTGACGGGCTGGTTCCTGCAACATTACACCGACTCCGATGTCCCTTGGTGGGATGCCTTCCCGACCGCCGCCAGCGGGGTGGGTCAGGTGCTGCTCGGTCGCAAGCTGACCGAGAACTGGCTGGTCTGGTTGATCGTCAACCTGGTCTGCATCGGCCTGTTCGCCTACAAAGGCCTGTGGCTGACCACCCTGCTGTATGCGCTGTTCAGCGCCTTGAGCGTGGTGGGATGGCGGGCCTGGCGCCAGCTGCAGGTACAGCAGCAGGGGCCCCTCACCCCCACCACAGGCCAGGCCCATGGTTGAGGCCGGCCTGCGCGTGGCCTTGCTGGGGGCGGAAAGCACCGGCAAGACGGCCCTGAGCCTGGCGCTGCATCAGGCGCTGAACGACTGCGGTATTGATTGCACCGTGGTGCCGGAATACCTGCGCGAGTGGTGTGACCGCGAAGCACGCACGCCCCGCCCTGAAGAGCAGACCGCCATCGCGCGCGAGCAGGCACGCCGCATCGTGGAAGCAACCCGCCATGCCGCCCTGGTGCTGGCCGACACCACCCCGATGATGACGGCGGTGTACAGCGACCTGCTGTTCCAGGACACCCGCCTGTATGCCGACGCGGCACGCCATCAGCAGGGCTATGCACTGACCCTGCTGACCGGGCTTGACTTGCCTTGGGTGGCCGACGGTCTGCAGCGTGATGGCCCCCAGGTGCGCGAGCCGGTGGATGCCCGGCTGCGGCTAGCGTTGGGTCAGCATGGTCTGCCCTATCAGGTGGTGTATGGCACAGGTGAGCGCCGTCTGCAGAACGCGCTGCTGGCCTTGAGTCGACTGCCCAGATTGCCCCGACGCGAGCGCCTGCTGGATCGCCTCGCCAGCCTGCGCAACGAGCAGGTCTTGAACCGGCCCTGGCGCTGCGAGAACTGCAGTGACGGCAGCTGCGAACACAAGCTATTCTCAAGCCTGCTGCCTCGCGCGTCCCAAAATTGAAAACGCCCCTTGATGGGGCGCTTTCACCGGACAGGCACCCGTTCGGTGCGATGGCGACTATTGCACCGTCTTGGTGCCTGGCGCCAGGTGGTGCTCGGTGCGGGTGAACAAGGTGGCCGCGTCCACCGCATCGAAATGGTATTGCTGGCCACAGAACTCGCAGCCGACCTCGATCTGACCCTGCTCGGCCAGAATGCTCTCGACCTCTTCGGTGCCCAGGCTGCGGATCATCTGACCCACACGCTCGCGGCTGCAGCTGCAGGCGAAGCGGGGTGCGGTCTCGCCCTGCAGGGGCTCGAAGCGCAGCACCTTCTCCTCCCAGAACAGGCGGCGCAGGATGGTGTCAACATCCAGCGTGAGCAGTTCCTCGCGCTTGAGGCTGGCGGCCAGCAAGGCGATGCGGTTGTAGTGTTCGTTCAGGCCGATCTCGTCTTCGTTCGCGGCCGAGCGCAGGCTGCCGGCAAGATTGCCCTCGCCCTCCAGCGGCAGGCGCTGGATCAACAGCCCCGCAGCCACTTTGTCATCCGCGGCCAGCACCAGGCAGGTGTCGAGCTGCTCGCTCTGCAGCATGTAGTGCTCCAGCACCGAGCTGAGCTTCTCAAGCTTGTGGCCCTGGTCGTCGAACAGGGGCACCACACCCTGATAGGGCTGCTGGCCGGGGAACTTGTCCTTGGGGTCGAGGGTGATGGCGCAGCGCCCCTTGTTGTGGACATTGACCATCTCGCTCAGGCGGGCCTGCGCGGGAACGTCACCCACCAGGGTCGCGGTGACACGCAGGCTCAGGTCGGGCTGCGCCTCGGCCACCGCCACGCGCACGGGCCCGTCGCCGAACACCTGCAGCACCAGCGCACCATTGAACTTGATGTTGGACTGCATCAGCACGCTGGCTGCCGCCATTTCGCCCAGCAGCTCGCGCACCGGCACCGGGTAGGCCCCGGTGGCCGAATTGGCGGCACGGCGCGACAGGACCTCGGTCCAGGCATCCGTCAGGCGCACGATCATGCCGCGCACCGGCAGGCCGTCAAAAAGAAATTTGTGAAGTTCAGACACGCAAAAAAATCCTGAAAAACGCCACCTCGAACCGGCCCGAAGGCTCAGTCGATGCGACGCAGACCCGCCTTGAAACGGCGGGCGTTGTCGATGTAATGCTTCGCACTCTGGCGAAGCCCTTCAATCTGCTCCGGGCTGAGCTGACGGATCGCCTTGGCCGGGCTGCCGATGATCATCGAACCGTCCGGAAACTCCTTGCCCTCGGTGACCAGCGAACCCGCCCCTACAAGGCAGTTCTTGCCGATGCGCGCCCCATTGAGCACCACGGCGCCGATGCCGATCAAGGACTCGTCACCGATGGTGCAGCCATGCAACATGACCTGATGGCCCACCGTCACATGGCGGCCGACCACCAAAGGCTTGCCCATGTCAGCGTGCAGCACGCTGGCATCCTGGATGTTGGATCCCTCGCCGATGGTGATGGATTCCGTGTCGCCACGCGCCACCGTGCCAAACCAGACGCTGGCGTCGGGGCCCAGGCTGACGCGGCCCATCACCTGGGCGCTGTCGGCGATCCAGGCCGATTCGGCCACTTCCGGGGCCACACCATCGAGTTCATACACTGCCATCATTTGTCTCCAGAGGGTCCATTTGGGGCCGATTCGGCCGCGATCAAGTGCCGGGTTGTCCCGGCTGCGCAGCCTAGAATTGTAGAGATGGAGCTGCGTCAACGTGCATTGGAGGCTTTGTGCCTCACCGACCCCACCCAAAAAGTGAGGGCCACCGTGGCCTTGCACGAGCAATCCGGTGCCCTGACACTGGATGTTGAGGCCCTTTTACAACCCCCTGCGGCGCTCACGCTGCCCGGCCACCCTGAGCGCCCACCTCTGGTCAAACACACCGAGGTGGTCAAACGTTCACCGAGCACCCTCGAAGGCCGGGCCGCGCTGCTGCACTCGATTGCCCACATCGAATTCAACGCCATCAACCTGGCGCTCGATGCGGTGTGGCGATTTGCCGGGATGCCTGCGGCCTTCTACACCGACTGGCTGCGTGTGGCCCGCGAAGAGGCCTATCACTTCGAGTTGCTGCGCCAGCAATTGCAGCAGATGCCCCACCTCGGAAAGCCCTGGGACTACGGCGACTTTCCGGCTCACCAGGGACTGTGGTCCATGTGCGAGCGCACCGCAGAAGACATCGTGGCCCGCATGGCCCTGGTGCCCCGCACCATGGAAGCCCGAGGCCTGGATGCCACCCCCTTGATCCAGGCGAAGTTGCGCCGCATCGGCACGCCGGATGCGCTGCAGGCCGTGGACGTGCTGGACATCATCCTGCGTGACGAGGTCGGCCACGTGGCCATCGGCAA
>RXJO01000419.1:1675-1816 GCA_003987795.1 Curvibacter sp. | reverse complement strand
TCCGCGCATGCGCCCGCCCTTCAATGACGAGGCCCGGCGTGCGGCAGGCTTCACGGAAATCGAGATGGAATGGTTGCAAAACGGGTAAAGCCCGGCTTGGGATGCCGCCAAGAGAGCCCGAAGCTCCGTTCATACCTAAAA
>RXJO01000419.1:1056-1545 GCA_003987795.1 Curvibacter sp. | reverse complement strand
CCGCGACCCGCCGGGGTAGGTGCCCCAGGCGGATCCCGTTCCGCCACCACACCTCGACGGCGTCCGCGTCGTGAGGGTTCTCGGGCTCGCGCACGAGGGAGAGGCGGTCGCCGGCTGCCGGGATCAGGGGCTCGCCCGTCAGCTCGTCGACGAGGCCGTAGTCGTAAAACTGCAGGCCGGCGATGCTCGCGTCGACCCAGGGCTCGCCCTGCCGCAGGACCTCGATCTCGACGCCGGCATCCGTTCCGTCGAGACCTGTGAGGTCGGGCAGGAGGTCGGGGGAGACGACCTGGATCTCAGCGTCCATCGCCATCCTCCCCGCCCATGCCGTCGATGGCGCGGGCGAGCTCGCGCAGGTGGCTGCCCACGGGCTCAACCGGCCGCGCGAGCTCGGACGTCGACACGGCCCGGCAGGCGCCCCGGACGATGGCGCGGGCCTCCGTCTCGGACAGCTCCGGCTCGTGCCGGGTGACGCCATCGACGACCACG
>RXJO01000419.1:0-964 GCA_003987795.1 Curvibacter sp. | reverse complement strand
ACGGTCTGCATTCGCCCCGAGCATCTGCAATTCGTCGGCGACGAGACCGGCTTTGCCGGCGTGGTCGGCATGTCGCTCCCGCTCGGAGCCACCGTCGTGCACGAAGTCACCACCGCCGACGGCTCCGGCGTCAAGGTCTCCCAGGCGCGCATCGGCGAGACGCGCGCGCTGGAGAGCGGCGCCGCCGTGCGCCTCGCACCACTCGCCCCTTCGCTCGCCAACGCATTTCCCGCAACGCTTTAGTTCCTGTCATTGTCCACACGGAGTTCGACATGATCCTCAATCGCCGCAGCCTAATGACGACCGCCCTCACGCTCGGGGCCATGAAGGCGTTTCCCGGACTGAGCTTCGCCCAGGCCCGTCCGCTGGTGTTTGCGACCTTCACCGGAAGCTGGGAGGAAGCCCACAAGGCCGTGCTGGTGCCGGCCTTCCGCAAGGCCAATGCCGATGCCGCGATAGTGCTCGATCCCATGCTCTCGGTCGATCAGATCGCAAAGGTGAACGCCGCGAAAGCCAATCCGCCGATCGACGTCATGCTGCACGATCCCGGCCCGGCTCTCGTCGCCATCGGCCAGGACCTGGTCGAGCCCTATCCGGTCGAGAAGAGCGCCTATTACAAGGACCTGATCGCCGAGGCGCAGGAGCCGATGGGCCCTGCCCCGTTCTTCCAGGTCGTCGGCCTCACCTACAATCCGGAAGCCGTCAAGACGCCGCCGACCTCCTGGGCCGATCTCTGGAAACCGGAGTTCAAAGGCCGCGTCGGCATCACCAACCTCAACTCGACGCTCGGCACCGGCTGGCTGGTCGAGATCGCCAAGATGCGCGGCGGCTCGGAAGCCAATGTCGATCCCGCCTTCAAGGCGCTGGAGGAGTTGAAGCCCAATCTCGCGGCCGTCGCCGCCAATCCCGGCGCGCTCGCGACCCTGTTCCAACAGGGCCAGATCGACATCTCGCCCGGCAATTT
>RXJO01000204.1 GCA_003987795.1 Curvibacter sp. | reverse complement strand
ACCCGACTTGGCAACACCGAATTACGGCTACGAAAAGCGTCAAAAAGAACTGGCGAAAAAGCGCAAGAAAGAAGAAAAACTCAAGGCCAAAGCAGATCGCAAGGCCCTGGGGCTGCCGCCAGAGGCCGATGAGCCTGCAGACGCTGACGATGCCGGTGCGGAGGCTTCTCCACCCGGCACTGAACCCCAGGCCTGAGCCCGCTGCGCGGAGGGCTTCACTTCAGCAGCCGACGCAGTTCGGGCCACACATTGGCCAGCATGCGCGGATGGGCCTCCTCACGGGGGTGAATGCGATCGGCCTGGAAAAGCCGTTCCGCATCCGGCCCATCGGCGATGCCCTTGAGCAGAAAGGGCACCAGTGCGGTCTTCTCGGCCGTCGCCACCCGCGCGAACGCGCGCGAAAAATCTTCGGTGTAGGCGGCCCCATAGTTCGGCGGCACCTGCATGCCCACCAGCAACACGCGGGCCCCCGCCTTCTGACTGGCGCGCACCATCTGGGTCAGGTTGTCCTCGGTCATCTTGATCGGCAGCCCGCGCAGGGCGTCGTTGCCCCCCAGCTCGATCACCACCACCTGCGGCTTGTGCTGGGCCAGCAAGGGTGCGAGCCGCGCCCGGCCCCCAGAGGTGGTGTCGCCGCTGATGCTGGCATTGACCACCTGAAAGGCGGGCTTCTCGGTCTGCCCCTTCTCAGCCAGCAGCGCCACCCAGCCGCTGCCGCGGCGCAGCCCGTACTCCGCGCTCAGGGAGTCGCCCAGAACCAGCACGGTCGGCGGTGCCGCGGCCTCGGCCTTCATCAGGACGCCACATGACCCTGCGATCATCAGACTGGCGCCGCTCAGGATAAAGTGGCGCCGTGCGTCCATCTCTGCTGGCGTGGCCAGCCGCTTGTTCATTGCATTCAACACGCCTCACCTTTCATGTCTGAAGCCCTTTCGCCTGCGATCGTCTCGGTCGAACACATCTTCAAGTCGGTCACTGATTCCACGGGCACGCTGGACATTCTGCGTGACATCGATTTCCGACTGGCGGCGCGGGAGACTGCCGCCATTGTGGGGGCCTCAGGCTCGGGCAAAAGCACCCTGCTGTCGATCATGGCCGGCCTCGACACCCCCACGCAGGGTACCGTCCGGCTTGATGGCCACGACCTGTTCGCCCTGGATGAAGACGCCCGGGCTGCCTTGCGTGCCCGCCGTGTGGGCTTTGTGTTCCAGAGCTTTCAGCTCATGGGCAACCTCACGGCCCTTGAAAACGTCATGCTCCCGCTGGAGTTGGCCGGCCGGCGTGATGCCCGTTCGGCGGCCGCCGAGATGCTGCGCCACGTGGGTCTGGGTCAGCGTCTGGGGCACTATCCCCGCGTCATGTCGGGTGGTGAGCAGCAGCGCGTGGCGCTGGCACGTGCCTTTGTGGTCGAGCCGGCCGTGCTGCTGGCCGACGAGCCCACGGGCAGCCTGGACTTCGCCACCGGCGAGACGGTCATGAAGCTGATGTTCGAGCTCAATCGTGAGTTCGGGACCACCTTGGTGCTGGTCACCCACGATCAGGGGATTGCCGCGCGTTGCGAGCGGCGCATCACCATCGAGGCGGGCCGCATTCTGGCAGCCGAGGTCTGAGTGGCGCACTGCGGGGATAATCGGGTCCATGTCATCCCCCAAAGTGCTGTTCGGCTTTCACGCCGTGGGCGTGCGGCTCAAAACCGCGCCCCAGACCATCATCGAAATCTATTTCGAACCCACGCGCCGTGATGCGCGCATGCGCCAGTTCCTGGAGCGTGTGCGTGAAGCCGGCGTGCGTCTGATCGAGGCCGATGGCCTGCGACTGGCCAAGCTGGCCGGAAGCCACGGCCACCAGGGCGTGGCCGCCCGGGTCGAGGCCGTGACGCAGGCCAAGTCGCTGGACGATCTGCTCGACCAGATCAAGGAGCCGCCGCTGCTGCTGGTGCTCGACGGCATCACGGATCCGCACAATCTCGGCGCCTGCCTGCGGGTGGCCGACGGGGCTGGCGCGCACGCCGTGATCGCTCCCAAAGACCACGCCGCCGGCATCAATGCCACCGTGGCCAAGGTGGCCAGTGGTGCCGCCGAGACCGTGCCGTATTTCATGGTCACCAACCTGGCGCGCACCCTTGGCGAACTCAAGGAGCGCAACATCTGGTGCATCGGCACCAGTGGCGATGCGCCCAAGACCCTCTACCAGGTGGACCTGAAAGGCCCGACCGCCCTGGTGCTGGGTGCCGAAGGCGATGGCATGCGTCAGCTCACCCGCAAGACCTGCGACGAGTTGGTCAACATCCCCATGCACGGCGCGGTGGAAAGTCTCAACGTGTCGGTGGCCAGCGGCGTGTGCCTTTACGAGGCACTGCGCCAGCGACTGTGATGCCGGCGGGTCCTGTGGATGGCTTGCCGGCCGCGCTGGCCCAGGTGCGTGCTTGGCTGGCTGAGGCCCCCCGGGTGGCCGTGCTCACCGGGGCCGGTGTCAGTGCCGAGTCGGGCGTTCCCACCTTCCGCGATGCCCAGCAGGGCCTGTGGGCGCAGTTCGACCCGCAGCAACTCGCGACAGAGGTCGGCTTTCGTGCCGACCCGAAGCTGGTCTGGGACTGGTACAGCTTTCGTCGCGAAGCCATTGCCCAGGTCGAGCCCAATGCCGGGCATCGGGCCCTCGCGGCGTTTGCCCAGGCCCACCCGGGCCGCCTGACCCTGATCACCCAGAACGTCGATGGCCTGCACCAGCGTGCGGGCAGCCCGGACGTGCTGGCCTTGCATGGGCACATTTTTGAAGATCATTGGTTGCGTGGCCCAGGCCCGGCCTGCACACGCCCCCACCCCATCGGGGAGGCGTGTGATCCGAATGATCTGGCGCCCGGTCATCCGCCCCGCTGCCCGGATTGTGGGCGTCTGGTCCGCCCCGGCGTGGTCTGGTTTGGCGAGTCGCTGCCCGAGGCCCCCCTGCGTGCCGCAGAGCAAGCCGCCATCGCCTGCAATGTGATGCTGGTGGTGGGCACCGCCGGGGCTGTCTACCCGGCGGCGGGGCTGGTGTTCACGGCCCGTGAGGCCGGGGCCCGGGTGGTGGTGCTGAACCCGCAGCCCACCGAACTCGATGCCCTGGCAGATGTGTTGTTGCCGTGCTCGTCAGCCCAGGGCTTGCCCGCCTTGCTGGACGGGCTCTGATCCCGCAGATTGAGGCGGTCAGCGGGCCGGAATCGGCTCCAGGCCCGTCTTCTGGATCACCGGCGCAGCATCGGGTGACGACAGGTAGCGCAGCAAGGCCTTGGCGGCCTCCGGCTCGCGAGCTTCGGTGGTGATGCCGGCAGCGAAGATCGTCACCTCCTGCACCTCTTCGGGCAGGGTGCCGACGAAGTCCAGGCCCTCGATGGGCAGCAGCTCGCTGACCTGCTGGAAGCCCAGCTCGGCGTCACCGCGCGCCACCACGCTGCCGACGCGCTCGCTCACGATGCGGCGGGCCTTGTCCTTGATCTGATCAGCCACACCCAATTGCTTGAACAGCACGGTCGAGAGGTAGGTGCCACTGGCGCTGGCCGAATAGGCGATCGATCGGGCCTGCAGCAGGGTGTTTTTCAAGGCCTCCACGCTGCTGATGTCTGGCTTGGGCGTGCCCTTGCGCACCGACAGCCCGATCAGCGAGCGACCGAGGTCGACCCGGCTGCCTGGCCGCACCTGGCCAGCGGCGACCAGGGCTTCCAGGGCGGGCAACGACAGGATCACCACATCGGCGGGCTCGTGGCGGGCCAGCCGGCTGGGGATCGAATCGGGCGCACCGCCCAGCGAGGCGCCATAGCCTGAAATCACCTGATCGCCCGAGGCCTTTTCATAGCCCGGCACCAGTTGTTTGTAGGCGGCGGTGAAGCCGCCCGAGCTCAACACATGCAGTTCGGCAGCCAGGGCCTGGCCGCACAGGGCGGCTCCCAGGGCCAGTGCGCCGATCCATTGGCCGGCTTGTCTCCAGAGTTTCTTCTGATTCATGGTGGCACCGTTCCCGTTCAGTCTTCGCGCATGTTGGAGGCCTTGGCAATCGGTGCCAGGCGGGCCTTCTCGGCGTTGATGAACTTCACGAAATCGGCGCGGGTGCCGCCCACCGGGTCAATGCCCTGAGGGATCAAGCGGGCGCGCAGCTCGGGCGATTTGATGGCTGCATCGATGGCGCGGTTCATGCGGTCGAGGATGTCCTCAGGCGTGCCCTTGGGGGCGAACACGCCCGACCAGTGACCGATGAAAACGTTCGGAAAGCCTTGCTCTTCGGCGGTGGGAATGTCGGGCATGGCCGCGATGCGGCGGTTCCAGGTCGAGGCGACGGCCTTGAGTTTGCCGCCCTTGATCTGGGGCAGCACGACCACACTGGCCTCCGAGGTGGCGTCCACCTGCTTGCCCACCACGGCCACCACGCCTTCCGAGCCGCTCTTGTAGGGCACGACTTGCAGCTTGGCGCCATTCTTCTTGAGCATTTCGGCCACGAAGTGGGGGGTGCTACCGGTGCCGGCGGTGGAGAAGTTCAGTCCCGGGCCGGTCTTGGAGGCGGCCAGCAGGCCCTTGAGGTCTTTGATCGGCGAATCGGCCGGCACCACGATCACCGAGGGGCTCACGGCCATCATGGCCACCGGTACCAGATCGTCCTCTTTGTAGGGCATCTTGGATTTGATCATGGCGTTGGTCACCACACCGGCCGCCGGGGCCAGGAAGGTGTAGCCATCGGGGGCCGACTTGGCGACGATGTCGGCTCCCAGCACCGAGCCCGCGCCCGGCTTGTTTTCGATGATGATGGCCTGCCCCAATTGGCGGGCGGTGGCTTCGGCCACGGCGCGCGCCACGAGATCGTTGGCACCGCCCGGGCCGAAAGGCACGACGAAGCGGATCGGCTTGCTGGGCCAGGTGTCGGCCTGGGCCCCCAGGCTGCCCAGCGCCAGGGCGGTGGCACCCAGCCAGCCGGCGATGCGGCGGCGTGAGATCGGGTGAGGCGTGGCAACGGATTCGGTCATCAACATAGGTCTCCTTGTAGGCCCCCTGGCCACCATGGCGCAGGGCGGGCCGGTTTGGCATGGCCGACGATTGTGGAGCCTGGCGTTCAATCCGTAAATTGCAATGCTTGCAGCGATTGGTGCAAGAAACGAATCAATGGTGAGCGGGGCAGCGGCCGGGGGCACGCCAAGCCCGGCGGTTTCGGCGCGCCATCCCTTGCAGTCTGATCGGCCGGCCCGGGAGTGTTCCCCCAGCCCTCAATCCGCCTTGAACCCGGTGGCCGCCACCGCCTTGCCCCAGGTCACCGTGTCGGCAGCGATCAGGCGGCCGAACTCTTCGCGTGAGGTGCCGGTGACGGCAAAGCCCGCGTCCTCCATCTTCTGCCGGCCCTCGGGCGAGCGGACGGCCTTCACGATGTCGGCGTTGAGCTTGGCCAGGATCTCGGGCGGGGTGCGGGCCGGGGCCACCACGCCGAACCATGAGTTGAACTCCAGGCCTGCGTAACCTTGCTCCTTGAGGGTCGGCACATCGGGCAGGCTGGCGCTGCGGCTGGCGCCGCTGCTGCCCAGGGCCAGCAGCTTGCCGGCCTTCACATTGGGCACGGCCAGGCCGACGCTGGCAAACACGGCTTGCACGTCGCCGCTGAACAGGCCGCCCAGTGCATCGCCTGTGCTCTTGTAATGCACGGCCTCGGGCTTGATGCCGATCGCATCGCCGAACATGAAGGCCCCGAAGTGGCCGGGGGTGCCCGCGCCGAAGGTGGCCATGAACAAGCCCTTCTGGCTGCGAGTCCAGTCGACGAACTCCTTGGTGCTTCGAGCCGGCACCTTTTGCGGGTTGACCAGCAGCACGAAGTTCGAGGTCACCACCTGGCTGACCGGGGCAAAGTCCTTGGCGGGGTCGTAGGGCAGGCGGTTGTAGCTGCTGGGCGCGATGCTCAACTGGCCGGTCTCGCCCAGCATCAGGGTGTAGCCGTCGGCCGGGGCCCGTGCCGCTTCGCTGGCGGCGATCAGGCCGCCGGCACCGGGTTTGTTGTCGACCACCACCGCGGCGTTGCCCCAGGCCTCGGACATCTTCTGGGCCAGCAGGCGGGCCACGATGTCGGGCCCGGTGCCGGCAGGAAAGCCGACGATCAGGCGCACGGGGCGGTTGGGGTAGCCGGCCGCCGGGCTTTGGGCCCAGGTCGTGGGGGTGAGCACGGTGGCCAGCGTGAGCGCGGCCAGTGTGGTGCCAAGCAGGCGGCGGGCGGGGCGGTGGGTGTTCTTCTTGGGCATGGTGTCTCCTACAGGGCCGAACGATCAGGTGGCGCAAAACGGATGAGGTCAAAGCAATTCGTGGAAGCGCATCAACACGGCGCTGGGTTCACGCACCCCGCTGCCGATGAACAGGCGCTCGGTGATCCAGCGCAGCGCGGGGGCACTGGTTTCGAAGCGGGGCGCGCAGCGGAAGTACACCTGGGCCGGGTCCACCGGCTCGCCGCGCACCAGGCGGGCCATGGTCTCGGGCTCGGCGCGTCGCAGCGCGTGGTTGTGCACGTAGATCAGTTCTCCGGCTTCGGTCTCCAGCACGTAGCGGGCGTCGAGTTCGGCCAGGGTGTCGCTGAGCAGCAGTTGGAAATCGGCGCCACCCGGCAACACCCGGGCTGTCCAGCCCACACCTTGCACCTGACCGCCCAGGATGGGCACCACGCGTCGATGCCCGTGCGGGCCGGGACCCACGTCCTGGGGAATGCCCACCTGCACCTGCAGGTCGGCGAAGGGGCGAAAGCTGGGGGGGACAAACAAGGACATGAGGACTCCGCAAAGCGATGGCACTTAGCGTAAATCCGGTGGCACCGACCGCCTGTCATCCCAGAAGATGACAGCCATGCGGAAATGGACCCCAGGCAAAAGCAGTTCCCCGGCCCTGGCCAGCGGCGTGATGGCCCAGGCCATCGGGCGCCTGGGCGAAGCTGGCTTCGCCACCGATCTGCTGCCCGCCTTGAGCCCTCTGCTACCGGCCGCCTCGTGGTCGGTGTACCGCACCGGGCTGGCTTGCCAGCCGGCCCTGTTCATGTCGGCCAGCCACGGCGTGCCGGACACCACCCGTGCCTGTTGGCATGCCTACCTGGCGGGTCCCTATGTGCGCGACCGCAGCCTGCACACCGAAGCCGAGGGGGCATCGGCCCCTCTGCAGCTGTGCCACATCACGGCCCGCGAGGTGCCCCAGGACCACCGTGCCTGCGTGTATGAGGCCCATGGCGTGGCCGAACGGGTCTCCATCGTCGAGGCCGAGGGGCCGGAATGCCTGTTTGCGGTGAACTTCTATCGGCATCAGCATCAGCGCCCGTTCAGCGACGCCCAACTGGGCGACTTCGAGGCCTGGTCACCGGCCCTGCTGGCCCTGGTGCGCAAGCACCTTCAGGTCAGCCCGCCCGTCGCGGCGCCCGCGCAGCCCCCTTGGCGCGAGCGTTTGCAGGCCTTGCAGCAGGGTCTGACCGAACGGGAGCTCGATGTTTGCGAGCGGCTGCTGCGCGGTTACACCCAGGACGGTGTGGCCGCCGATCTCGGCCTGAGCCTGGCCACTGTCAAGACCTACCGCAACCGGGCCTTTGCCCGCCTCGGTATCCACTTCCGCAATGAGCTGTATGCCCGCCTGATGTAGGGCGCCCGAGGGCGCTCAGACCCAGCCCAGAGCACCCAGCAGCGCCCCTGCCGCCAGCAGCCACAGCAGGTGGATGCGGGTGCGCCAGACCAGCAGGGCCGCCACAGCGCTCAAGGCCCACAGTGCGCCATCGTGGCGTGGGTCGCCGCTGGCGCTGCCCAAGGTCCAGGCGGTGGCCAGCAACAGGCCGATCACCAAGGGGGCCATGCCTTGCTTGAAGGCCCGGATGGCCCGGTGCTGCTGGTAGCGGGCAGCCCAGCGGGTGGCCAGCCAGGTCAGCACCGTACTGGGCACCAGCATGCCCAGCATGGTGCAGGCCATGCCCAACAGTCCCAGTGAGGCCGCGTGGGGGCTCAGGTCGGTGTTGCCGGCCGCGTTCAACCCCACGTTCCAGCCCATGAGGCCGACGAACAGCACGTTCGGGCCCGGTGCCGCCTGGGCGATCGCGATCGAGGCGTTGAACTGGGCTTCGGTCAGCCAGTGTTGCTCCAGCACCAGGTAGCGGTGCATGTCGGGCACCAGGCTGATGGCGCCTCCGACGGCGAGCAGGGAGAGCGCGGCGTAATGCAGCAGCAGTTGCCACCATTGCAGGGCTTCAAAGTGCAGGCTCATGGGGCGATCTTCCGCCAGGTCAGGGTGCAGGCCAGCAGGCCCAGGCCAGGCACCACCCAGCCCAGAGGCTGGTGCAGCCAACCCACCAGGACAAAGCACGCCGCCGCCAGCAAAGCGCACACGGTGCGGCCCAGCGGGTGCTTCTTGAGGGGGCCCGCCAGCTTGAAGGCCGTGGCCGCGATCAGGCCGGCCGCCACCGCCGCCATGCCGCGCAGGGCACCCGCCACCTGTGGGTGCTGGGCGTAATTCACATACAAGGTGGCCAGGGTCAGCACGATCAGGGTCGGGAAGGCCAGCATGCCCGACAGGGCGGCCAGCGAACCACGCCAGCCGAAATACCGGTCGCCCAACATCACCGAGAGGTTGACCACATTGGGCCCGGGCATGATCTGCGCCACGGCCCATTCCTCGACGAACTCTTCGGTCGTCATCCATCGCTTTTTCTCGACCAGTTCGCGCTGTACCACCGCCAGCACCCCCCCGAAGCCTTGCAGCGCCAGGATGCTGAACGAGAAGAACAGATCGCTGGGAGAACTGGGGCGCGGCCGGATCTCGGCCGCCGACTCTGCGGAGGGTGCGGGGGGCATGGGCATCGCGTGATTATCGCCAGCTTGACCTGAGACAAGCAGCGTCAAGCGCGATGCCTGACCTCGCCGCTTCAATACACCGGCTGGTGCTTCTCGATCGCCGAGCGGGTAGCCGCGTCGACCACAAAGCCCGGTCCGTGCCGCCGGGCCAGTTCATCTGCCCGCTGCAGAAAGGCCGCCACACCCATGCCATAGATGAACTGCATGGCCCCACCGGTCCAGCCCGGGAAGCCGATGCCGAAGATGGACCCGATGTTGGCATCGTGCACGCTGGTCAACACCCCCTCGGCCAGACAGCGTGCCGTCTCGATGGCCTGGCGGTAGAGCAGGCGGTCTTTCACGTCCTGCAGCGCCCAGGCGTGGCCAGGCTTTTCGAACAGAGGGCGCAGCTCGGGCCACAGGCGCTTCTTCTGGCCAGCCGGGTAATCGTAGAAGCCTCCGCCACCGGCCCGGCCCGGGCGGTTCAGTTCCTTGACCATGCGTTCGACCAGCAACTCACCGGCGCTGGGGTGGTAGGTCTGACCGGACGCGGCCAGATCGGCGCGGGTCTGGTCGAGCACGTGAACGCTGAGCGTGAGGGCGGTTTCATCGAGCACCGCCAGCGGGCCCACCGGCATGCCCGATTGCATGGCGGCGTTTTCGATCACCGGGGCCGGGATGCCTTCGCCCAGCATGGCCGCGCCTTCCATCACATAGGTACCGAAGGTGCGGCTGGTGTAGAAGCCTCGGGAGTCGTTGACCACGATGGGCAGCTTGCCCAGTGCCTGCACGTAGTCGAAGGCGCGGGCCACCGTTTCGTCGCTGGTCAGACGGCCTCGGATGATCTCGACCAGCTTCATCTTGTCGACCGGGCTGAAGAAGTGGATGCCCACGAAGTTTTCGGCGCGTGCGCTGGCCTGGGCCAGGCCCGTGATCGGCAAGGTGGAGGTGTTGCTGGCAAAAAAGC
>RXJO01000574.1 GCA_003987795.1 Curvibacter sp. | reverse complement strand
AGGTCCATCAGGTTGTCGATCATCAGGCGGTAGTCGCAGCCGATGTGGTAGAGGCCGCCGCCATAGGCCCACTCGGGGCTGACAGCCCACTCCAGGTGCGGGATCAGAGCGGGGTCGGCCTTGGCCGCATCACCGGGCCAGACCCAGATGAAGCCGTAGCGCTCCACCACCGGGAAGGGGCGCACGCCCGGGAAAGCATGCACGCGCTGGCCGGGCATGGCCACGGTCTTGCCGTCGCAGCCCATCTCCAGGCCGTGGTAGCCGCACACCAGCTTGCCCTCGCACACCTTGCCCAGCGACAGCGGCGCGCCCCGGTGCGGACAGAAATCCTCCAGCGCCACCGCCTGCTGATCGGGGCCGCGGTAGAACACCAGGCGGTGTCCGCAGATCATGCGGCCCAGGGGTTTGTCCTTGATCTCATCGGGCGTGCAGGCCACATACCAGGTATCTTGAGGGAACATTGCGTGTCTCTTTCGCAGGTGGGTTGGATTTATTGGATCCAATTCTAGAAAATAATGACATCAAATACAAAGGAAATCTTTAAATTGGATCCAATCAAGCCTTCGCCCGCCGATTCAGTCAGTGTGGTGGCCAGCCTGCGCCAGCTCATCATGGACGGCCACTTCCCGCCCGGTACCCGCCTGGGCGAAGAGGCCGTGGCCGAGGCGCTGGGCGTGTCGCGCACCCCGATCCGGCTGGCCTTCCGCACGCTGGAGCAGGAGGGTCTGCTTGAGAAGACCGGCAAGCGCGGCCTGGTGGTGCGTGATTTCTCGGAGGCCGACGTGCTGTGCGCACTCGAGGTGCGGGGCGTGCTTGAAGGCCTGGCTGCGCGCCGTCTGGCCGAGCGCGGGCTGGATGCGGCTCTTCGCGAGCGCTTGCAGGCCTGCCTGGACGAGGGCGAGCGGGTGCTGGCCCCCGGCACCTTGCAACTGGAGAGCGTGGCCGCCTGGAGTGCCCTCAACGACAGCTTCCACAACACCATCGTGGGCGCGGCCGGCAGCCAGGTGATCGGCGACGCCATCACGCGCAACAACCACCTGCCCTTTGCCTCCGCCGGCTCGATCCAGATCGACAAGCTGGCGCTTGACCGCGAATACCAGAAGCTGCGCGTGGCCCAGTTGCAGCACCAACTGGTGTTCGATGCCTTGCTGCGGGGCGAGTCGGCGCGGGTGGAGATGCTGATGCGCGAGCACGCCTACATCGGCCTGCGATACGGGCCCTTGCTGGGGGCCGCCGGGCTCGGCGGACTGCGCCCCTGAGCAAGCCGGCAACAACGCTTTTGAGCAGCTCGGTTCAGCTGTCGAATCCCTGCCTGTCGCAGGGCCGCTGCCTGCGGGATTCTCCTGAGCAGGCTCCACAATTCGTTCAGATTCGATCGATACATTGCTGATACAAATCCTCCAAGGAGTCAGCCATGCATCCTCATTCCGTCGAATCGTCCTGGCGTCAACGGGCCCGCTCGGCTACCCTGATCGGACTCGCCGCGCTGCTCAGTGCCTGCGGCGATGGTGACCCGGGCAGTACGGTCTCCGCGGCCAGCAGCACCGTCGATCTGGCCGCGCTGGATGCCCCGGCCACAGTCACAGGCCCGGTCGCGGCTCGTGCCACGGTGCCGCTGTCGCCCCTGGCCCAGCTGGGGCAGCAGATCTTCAACGACAGCAATCTGTCGGTGCCCCGGGGCACCTCGTGTGCCTCGTGCCACACCCCGGGCAAGGGTTTTGCCGACAACCACGGCGGCAATTTCGGCGTGGCCGTGGGCAGCCTGCCGGGCTCGATCGGACTGCGCAACTCGCTCTCCAATGCCTACAGTGCCCGCACGCCTGCCTTTGGCTTTGTGCCGGCCGCCAACGGGCAGGGGGTGATTGCCCGTGGCGGCCTGTTCTGGGACGGACGCGCCGACACCTTGGCCCAGCAGGCCTTGGGGCCGTTTCTGGAGCCTTCCGAGATGAACAACCCCAACGCGGGCGCGGTGGTGCAGGCCGTGGCCCAGGCCAGTTATGCACCGGCCTTCCTGGCGCAGTTCGGCAATTCGGTGTTCAGCACGCCGGCCCAGGCCTTCGCCGCCATCGGGCAGGCCCTGCAGGCTTTCGAGCAATCGCAGCTGTTGCAGCCTTTCACCTCGAAATACGATGCCGTGGTGCGACAGCAAGCCAGCTTCACGCCGGCCGAGCAGCGGGGCCTGAATCTGTTCCTGGACCGCCAGCGTGGCAACTGCGCGGGCTGCCATCGGGCCAACCCTGCGACCGGCAATCCGCTGGATTCCCCCTTCACCGATTTCAGCTACATGGCCACCGGCGTGCCGCGCAATCCGGCCATCCCGGCCAATGCCAACCCGGCGTTCTTCGATCTGGGTCTGTGCGGCCCCAAGCGTGCCACCCCCACGCCACCGGCCGGTGTGGATGCGGCCAGCCTCTGTGGCAAGTTCCGCATGCCCTCGCTGCGCAACGTGGCCTTGCGCCAGCGCTACATGCACAACGGCGTTTTCAGCGACCTGCACGAGGTGGTGGCCTTCTACTCGACCCGCGTGAGCAACCCGCAGCACTGGTATGGCCCCAGCGGGGTGCCCAACGACCTGCCCTCGGCCTACCTGGGCAACCTCGAAACCCAGCGCCCGCCCTTCAACCGCCGCGCTGCCCAGGGGCCGGTGCTGACCCAGGCCGAGATCAACGACCTGGTGGCTTTCATGGGCACGCTGAGCGACGGCTACACTGCGCCATGACCTGCCCAGCCTGCCCAGTCTGTCATTCGCCCGGGCGCATTGATCAATGCCTGCCATGCGCCTAGGTCTGGCCCAGCAACTGGCCTTGCTGCTGCTGGCGGCAGTGCTCGCCTCGACCTTGGGCCTGGGCACGGTGATGGCGATCAGCCTGCGCAACGGCTTCAACGATTACCTGCGTGCCCGCGAAGAGCAGGAGCTCGATCGCTTCATCGGGGTGGTAGAGCGCCACGCCGCGCAAGACCCCAGTCTGCAATGGCTGGACCATGCTCCCGAAGCCATGCGCCAACTGGTGGACGAGCATGAGCTGCTGTTGCAGGGGGATCGGCCCCGTGCGCCGCGACCCGAGCTGCCAGCGCCCCGGCCTGCAGCCGGTCCGTCGTCCGTCGCGCCACCGGTCACGGCACCCGCCTGGCCGCAACAGCAACAGCAACAGCAACAGCAACCACAACCACAACCACAACCACAACCACAACCACAGCCACAGCCACAGCCACAGCCACAGCCACAGCCACAGCCACAGCCACAGCCACAGCCACAGCCACAGCCACAGGGCGGCCCTGGCCCCTGGCCGGAGCGGCCCGCGCCGGGCTGGCGGCCTCCGCCGCCGCCCCCCGGTCAAGGTCCAGGCCAGGGCTGGGGGCGGCCCCCTCATCCACCCCACCCGCCGGGGCAGCAGCCCGGCTGGGCCCCCGGGCCCGTCTCGTCCTTGCCGGCCGGCCTGGTCGGCTGGGTGGATCTGCTGGTCCAGCCCGGCAGCGCCCAGGCGGCCACCGAGGCCTGGCCGCCGCCGCGGCCCTTGCCGCATCCGCCGGGCAGCATGGCCGGGCGTGTGCAGATCTTCGACAAGAACCACCGGCGCCTGGCGGGTGCGGCGCCGCCGCCAGGCGATGAGGTGGTGACGCACGCCATCCAGTGGCAAGGCCAGGTGATCGGCTATGCCAGCCTGAACCTGCGTCCGGCAGAGGGATCGGCCGACTCGGCTTTTCTGCGTCAGCAGTATGGGCGTCTGGGCTGGGCCCTGGGGGTCACCGTGCTGCTGGCGATGGCCGCGGCGGTCTTGATCGCCCGAGGCTGGAGCGCGCCGCTGCGTGCGGTGCAGGCCGCCGCGCGCCGCATGGCCCGGGGCGATTTCTCGGCCCAGCTCCAGCCCCGCGGGGCCACCGAGATCGCGGCCCTGATGGCCGACATGAACCTCATGGGCCAGACCCTGGCCAGCCAGGAGAACGCACGCCGCACCTGGATCGCCCAGGTCTCGCACGAATTGCGCACGCCCCTGTCAGTGCTGCAGGGCGAGCTCGAATCCATCGAGGATGGGGCCCGCCAAGCCACGCCCGAGGTGCTGGCCAGTTTGCGAGAAGAGGTGCTCAAACTGGGCCGCCTGGTCAACGACCTGCACACCCTGGCGCTGTCGGACATGGGCGAGCTGCATTGCGTCTGGCGCGACGGAGATGCGGCCGAGCTGGTGCGCCGCAGCGCGCGCCGGTTCGAGAGCCAGGCCGCACGCCAGGGCTTGCGGCTGGAGCTGTTGTTGCTCGATGAACCGGTGGCCGTGCGCTGGGATCTGGGCCGCATCGAGCAGATGCTGTCCAACCTGATCGACAACAGCCTGAGCTACACCGATGCCCCAGGCCTGGTGCGTGTGCGCTGCGAGGCCAGCGCGCTGGGTGTGCGTTTCGTGGTCGAAGACAGCGCCCCGGGTGTGGCAGCCGAGCAGTTGCATCGGCTGTTCGAGCCACTGTTCCGCACCGAGGGGGCGCGCCTGCGTCAGCGCCCGGGCTCGGCCGGGGCCGGCAGTGGCCTGGGCCTGGCGATTGCCCAGGCCATCGTCAAGGCCCACCAGGGCCGCATCGCGGCCAGCCTCAGCCCCTTGGGCGGGCTGCGCATGGACATCGAACTGCCCCGTCAACCCGCCTGAGTTCCGGACCTTGACATGCCACCCACTGAAAGCCCCGCAGTCCTCCCAACGACGCCGCCATCCGCCATCCCGCCACGCACCGTGCTGGTGGTGGAGGACGATTTCAAGATCGCCGACATGCTGAGCAACTACCTGGGGGCCCAGGGATTCCGGGTGGTCTGGCTGTCGGAGGGGCGGCAGGTCTGCCCTTGCGTGCGCGAGCTCCAGCCCTCGGCCGTGCTGCTCGACCTCACCCTGCCAGACCAGGACGGCCTGGCGGTGTGCCGCGATCTGCGGACTTTCTCGGATGTGCCGGTGATGATGATCACGGCCCGGGTCGACGAGATCGATCGCCTCGAAGGCCTGGAGACCGGTGCCGACGACTATGTGTGCAAGCCCTTCAGCCCGCGCGAGGTCGTGGCCCGGTTGAATGCCCTGCTGCGCCGCGCCGAAGGCCGTCTGGCCCAGGCCGCCTGGCCGGCGGCGCAAGGCTTTGTGGTCGACGAGCCAGCGCTGCAGGTGCGCTGGCAGCGCCAGCCGCTGGGCCTGACCGGGGTGGAGTTCCGGCTGCTGCGCCTGCTGCTGGCCCGCCCGGGGCAGGTGCTGGAGCGCAGCCGCCTGCTCGACGAGGTGCACGACGGCGATCTGCGCGATGTCAGCGACCGTGTGATCGACAGCCACATCAAGAACCTGCGCAAGAAGATCGAGCGCGTGCGCCCCGAGGGCTCGGGCATCGTGTCGGTCTACGGGGTGGGCTATCGGATGGAGTTGCCGGGGTGAGCCTGATCCACTGTTGACCGACTGAGGTCAAACGGTAGCGCTGCAGCTCAAATCAAGACCCAGAGAAGAGGCGGGGGTCGAAAACGAAGGGATTGCGTTCGATAGCGACCACGATACTCGCGTAGGTGGGCACTTGGGGATTGATGAGCAGGTTGAGTTCCTCCGGCTCCACAAACGAAGGGACCCACAGGCCAAGAGAGAGCCCTCCAGCAAGCCAGTTGTCACCGATGGCGCGTGTTGCCGCCTCGTTGTTGCGCCAATCGCTGTGCAGCCCTAAATCGTGCACGCTGAGCAGCTCAGCTTGTGCAGGTAAATCCAGACGCATCAGAACCTGATTCTTGGGATTGGCCCCGTTGGCATGGACTCGCTTTTCCAGCTGGCACAGGGAGCGGGTGCTACCGGCGTAGACCATCTGCAGCGGGCCTCGGGTGTGCCAGCGCCCGTTGGCCAGGGTAGAACCATGGCCCAACTCCGCAAGCAACACGGGTAAGGCGGGTACAGGGTCTCTGCAGAAGCCGATGCGGAACACCGAGGTCAAACTGCACCGCCGTACTTCACAGCGATCAGTATCTCCTTGACGCGCTCAGCCCCGTAGGCCGTCCTTGCCCAATCCAAGGGCGACTCACCACCCAACATCGGATGGCCGCGACGCAACCACGCCGCCGCCTCCTCCGGGGTCTCAAAAGTGTCCTCGGCCAGTTGGTTCAACTCCAGCAGGCGCAGCACGCTCTCAGCGGCATGCATCGGAAGGGGCTTCTCCACGGCCACCTTTCGGAACGCCGTGGCTCTGTCCAGATCCACCAGTTCGGCCAGGGCCCCTTTGCCAATCCCCAAGTACTCACCGAGCGCCACCAAGGAGCGACTGGGAATCCCTTGACGGACGATGCAATGGGCGGTGGTTGCGGGGATCGAGTTCACCGTGGTCAGTGCATCCAGATCAGGAAGCCGGAATGTCGACCCAGAGAATTCAGACTCTTTGCAGTCCGTTCCGTGCACGCCAGAGACGATGATGGCCATGAGCGCCCTGTAGTCCTGTAGACGCTGCTCGGCGCTCGTTGAGGGGCGTTTTGAGGTCAGGCTGGACATCCAGGGTTCTCCTTGTGGTGATGCAATTGCATCATGGTGCCGTTGAATTTGCAACATGCAATATCAAAGCCCCCGGCGCTGGAGTGTCAAATTGAAATTGTGTCCTGAGAATTTGCCATCCTCCAGCGAAAAGAACATGGCGCCCTTCACCTGTGCCAATGGACTGAACCTCACAGATTGTTTCTTGCAAATTTCGACAAATTTGCAGCCTCAGTTTCGTTGAGGCATCCAGCCCACCCGTCAATCTTCCGACTCAGCCAGCGTCACGGCCTGGCGGCGCGTGCTGCCGGCGCGCCACAGGGTCAGGGTGCAGCTTTGGCCCGGTTGCAGGCGCTCCAGGGCGGTCAACAGGTCGTCCATGGTCTCGACCGGCTCGCCTTCCACAGCCGTGATCACGTCGCCGGCCACGATGCCGGTTTCGCCGCGGCTGAAGGCCCGCAGGCCAGCCTTGGCGGCCGGGCCGTTGCGCTGCAGCCGCACGATGGCCACGCCCTTGGGCAGGCCCAGTGCCCGGTTCAACTCGGGCCCGGCGCCGCTCAGGCCCAGGGCGGGGCGCACCAGGCGGCCGTCGCGGATCAGGCTGGGCACGATGCGGTTGACCTCGTCCACCGGGATCGCAAAGCCGATGCCGGCGCTGGCCCCCGAGGGGCTGTAGATCGAGGTGTTGACACCGATCAGCCGGCCGGCCGAATCCAGCAGCGGCCCGCCCGAATTGCCGGGGTTGATGGCGGCATCGGTCTGGATGGCTCCCTTGATGGTGCGTCGGGTGACGGATTCGATCTCGCGGTTGAGTGCACTCACGATGCCCAGGGTCAGGGTCTGGTCCAGGCCGAAGGGGTTGCCGATGGCATACACCTGCTGGCCCACCTGCAACTCTCGGCTGCTGCCCAGCGGCAGCGGGCGCAGTTTGGCAACGGGTGCGTTGATGCGCAACACCGCCAGATCGCGGTCGGCAAAGGCGCCTACCAGTTCGGCCCGGTAGCTGCTCTGGTCGGCCAGTGTGACCCGGGCGGCTGCGGCGCCCTGGATCACATGGAAATTGGTCACGATGTGGCCCTGGGTGTCCCACACAAAGCCGGTGCCCGTGCCCTGGGGCACCTGCTGCACATTGAGCGAGAACACATCGCGCTCCAGGCCCAGGGCGGTGATGTTCACCACCGAGGGCGAGCTGGCCTTGAACACATTGATGTGGTTGAGCTCTTCGGCGCCCAGGGGCCCGCGCGGGCTCACCGCGCGGGGGACAGCCGGCGTTCGGGCCGCCAGCGGCGGGGTGGCCAACAGCAGCAGGCTGGTGCAGACCAGGGTCAGAACGGAGGGCAGGGCGGCGAAAGGTCGTGGCTGCAATCTCATGCCGGGACGGGGTGTTTTTCCGATGCCACGGATCTTAACCATCCAGCCCGCCAATGACCTGAGCCGGCTCGGTTGGTCAGGGGAGCACCCATCGGTGAGGGGCTCGCGTTTGCGGTGCATCTTCTGCGCATGAAAAAGCCCCTGGCCTGACGGCAAAGTCGTCAGGCCAGGGGCTGGGGGTGGTGGTCAGGGGGTGATCTGGTGTCAGTGCACGCGCACGCTCACCATGGTCTGGTTGAGCAGTTGGTAGGCGATTTCACCAAAGGTGATCGGGCCGGCCAGGCCGCCAATCGCCTTGCCTTCAAGCTCGCCGAAGACGAAGTTCAAGATGCAGTTGCAAGACAGGGCCAGGCCGTCGGTGCTCTGGTCGGCCAGCTTGGCACGGAAGGCCGCGGCGTAGTCGCCCACCGGCTTGGCAAAGCGGTAGTCCACCCCGGGGAAGACCGGTGCGTACAACACGACCTTGCCGCCAGCCTCGCCCACGCTCTGCAAGGAGGCGTTGACATGGGCGCCGGCAAAGTCGCCCACCAGGGGCAACTGGCCGTTTTCCAGGCCGTGCTCACGCACATAGCTGGCGAAGTTGGTCGGCTGGCCGTTGACCAGGCATTGGCCCACTTCGAACGAGGTTTCCTCGAATTGCAGCAGATCCCCGGTGCCGGGCTCGAACAGGTTGACGATCTCGATCGAGGCCAGCTTGTCATCCGGCAGCTTGACATAGGCCACCACGGCACGGTCTTCGTACTTGGTGGCGGTGCGGCCGTCGTAGACCTTGGGTGTGACGCTGCCGAGTTGGGACAGGTGCACCCCGGCAATCCATCCTACGGTGGGTTTGAGGAAGGCGTCCTCGAAGTTGGCGGCACCGGCGGCAAATTTCTGGTGCGAGCTGCTGCCGGCCGGGATGATGGTGACGGCAAAGCCGTTGTCGGGGCCGTTGCGGCTGATGTCGCCCAGGGCCTCAGGGCCATAGCTGGCGATGCTCACTTCACCGGCGGGTGACAGGTCGGTGGCAAACACCTGGCCTTCTTGCACCACCACGCCGCCGCTGGGCACCATGAAGTAAGGGATGGTGCCGCCGATCCAGTTGCCCGCGGGCAGTTGGTCCAGGGCGGATTCGGGGCCGGCCAGGCTCAGAGGGGTGCCTTGGCGGATGAGTTCGGCCGCAGCCTGCACAGAGATCAGTTGGTTCATGGATCGGTCCTCAGAGGGTGGTCAGTTGGGCAACTTCGGTCGGGAGAATGCGCTCCCACTTGGTGAAGAAGGCATGCAGTTCAGCGGCGCGGGCCGGCAGCGGGTCGGTGCTGCGCTCGATGCGCTTGGCCAGCAACTGCGTGCCCAGGTGTTGGGTGCGCAGTTTGGTGAGCCCGCCTGCGGCCAGCTTCTGCCAGCAGGGATGGTTGAGGGGCGGAATGGCCATGTTGTGCTCCAAAGTTGTTGGCTTGATCAAAAATAGCAATTGAATGCGTTTTGCAATATCAATTATATCGACAAGATCATTTGAAAATCAGAAATGAACCCTTGCAAGGTTCAGATTAATGCTCAAATCAAATGGGCTGGCCTTGATCAGCCTCAAAGTCGAGGCGCTGTGGGCGCGGTTTGGCAGGCACTTGGGCGGCTTGCTTGCGCTGGGTCATGGATTGGCCGGGCGGCAAGGCGCGCCGGCAGCGCCCGAGGGACGTGCAGGCGTCGAGGCGGTGGGAATCAAGAGGCCGGAATCGAGGGGCTGGCGACTTGCCCTGCCCCCTTGGCACCCAGGGGCAGGGCCTGCGACGGGGCCGACCCGGTCGACCCGCGTGTGGCTCAGGAAGTCTGGGCCGTCGAGGCCCGCTCCAGGATCTGGAAGCCGATGTCCACCAC
>RXJO01000148.1 GCA_003987795.1 Curvibacter sp. | reverse complement strand
GTGCTCCAGGGCCACGACGTCGTCGACATGGGGGTAGCGGGGCAGGAGCTCGGCCTTGATGCGCTGGACGGCGAAGTCGGTGACGCCGGCCACGCACTGGACGGTCTGGGTGACGGCCAGGATGTTGCGCGTGCCCACCGAGCCATCGGCATTGCGGTAGCCCTCGAAGGTGAAGCCTGTCAGCGGGGGCTGAGGCTCGGGGCGGGCGGTGGCGATGGGTAGACCTTCCAGCTGGCGGGCCTCGGGCATCTTCAACAGCCCTTCGTGCACCCAGCTGCCGGCTGGAATGGCCTGCAAGGCATAGCCGATGGTCACGTTGTAGCGGCGCACCGCCTCGCCTTCGGCGAAATCGACCAGTGCCACCTTGTGCGCCTGAGGCACTTTGTCGCGCAAGACCAGTCCGGAGGCCAGCCGTGTGCCTGCCGGCAGGCCCCCGTCGTTGGCCACGATGGCGACATTGTCGAGTGGATGCATGGCGATGCAGAGGGGCGCGGCAGGAGGCTGGGTCATGGTTCTGGGGGTGCTCTGGCTGAATAACGTTGTCATTTTCGGAATGGGGAGATAAATGAGCCAATTTGTTCTCCATCCAGGTCGAATGCTAACGTTATCATTGCGACTGTCAAGCCTGGGCCGCCAGCAGATGACGGGGCCGCAGCGTCAGGGGCGGGCTGCGTCTGCCGTTGCCGGGTTGGCCCACGCCTGCCACGGCGGATCGGCAAAGCGCAGCACCAACTCATCCAGCAAGGCCCGCACCGCGGGCGACAGTTGACGGCGTGACGGGTAGAGCGCCTGGATGGTCAGGGTGGGCAGTTGCCACTCCGGCAACACGATCTGCAGCCGGCCGGCCGCCAGTTCGTGGTGCACCAGGTAGGTGGGCAGCAAAGCGATGCCCGCGCCGGCCAGGGCGGCCTGCATCAAGGCGGTGGCCTCGTTGGCGCTGAAAAACGCAGAGACCGCCACCTCGCGGGTCTCGGCCCCGCGCGACAGGCGCCACACGTGCCGGCCGAAATTGGCATAGCTGAGGCAGCGATGCCGGCCCAGGTCTTCGGGGCGCTCGGGTGGCCCCAGGCGAGCCAGGTAGGCAGGGGCGGCCACCAGATGTGATTCGCAGGGCGCCAAGGGGCGGGCGATCAGCATGGGATCGGGCTCGCTGCTGATGCGGATGGCCAGGTCGACCCGCGCCTCGACCAGGTTCAGGGCAACCTCGCTCGCGTTGAGGTCGATCTTGAGTTGCGGGTGCCGGCCCAGGAAGTCGGTCAGCATCGCCGCCAGTTGGGCATAGGCCAGCGACACGCTGCAGGTCACGCGCAGCAGCCCGCGAAGGGTGTCGCCGTGGGTGTCGGTCTCCTCCTGCAGGCTGTCGGCCAGGGCCAGCATCTGCTGGCAGCGGCGCAGGCAGTTCTCGCCCGCGTCTGTCAGAGTCACCTGGCGGGTGGTGCGCTGCAGCAGGCGTGCGCCCAGCCATTGCTCCAGCTCGCCCACATGGCGCGTGACCATCGAGCGTGACATCTCCAGGGTGTCGGCCGCGGCGCTGAAGCTGCCGGCCGCGGCCACTTCGGCAAACACCCGCATGGCAGTGAGTCGGTCCATGATTTGCTCGATTTGTGCAACAGATATGCGCAGATTATCGGGTTTATCTGCGCGAAATCGGAAACTAAACTGCATCCCATCGCCATTCAACCCCCAGGACCTTCACCATGTTCCGCACCACCGTCATCGCCGCCACCCTGTCTCTGGCCTTCGCCGCCGCCGCCCAGGCCGAACCCCTGCACCTGCAGGTCTATACCGCTGGCCCCAACAGCTTCAGCGTCAACTCCAGCCTGATCTACGGCGCCAAGGAGGCGGTGGTGATCGACGCCGGCTTCACCCGCTCCGATGCCCTGCGCATCGCTGCCAATGTGCTCGACTCGGACCGCCAGCTCAAGACCATCCTGGTCAGCCAGGCCGATCCTGACTACTACTTTGGCGTGGAGACGCTGAAGTCCATCTTCCCCACCGCCGAGGTGGTGGCCACACCGGCCGTGCTCGAGAAGATCCAGGTCAAGCTGGCGGGCAAGCTGGCCTTCTGGGGCCCCAAGATGGGCGCCAACGCGCCGGTCAGCCCGGTGCTGCCCAAGGCCTTGCAAGGCAACAGCCTGAGCGTGGACGGCGAGGCCATCGAGGTGCGCGGCACCCAGGGTCTGCTGGCGCACCGGCCCTATGTGTGGATCCCTTCGATCAAGACCATCACCGGCGCGCTGGGGGTGTTCGGTCAGATGCACGTCTGGACGGCCGACACCCAGACCGTGGCCGAGCGCGCTGCCTGGGTGGCCCAGCTCGACGAGATGGCTGCCTTGAAGCCCGAGGTGGTGGTGCCCGGTCACATGGCGGCCAACACCCCGCTGACGCCGGCCAGCCTGGCCTTCACCAGCGCTTACCTCAAGACCTTCGAGCAGCAACTGAGCCAGGGGGCCAACAGCGCGGCGGTGGTGCAAGGCATGAACCAGGCCTACCCAGGCCTGCCAGGGGCCATGTCGCTCGATCTGGGCGCCAAGGTCAACAAGGGCGAGATGAAGTGGTGAACCTGGCCCCTGCAAGAAACGTTCAACTGATCTGATGCCTGCCATGAGCCCGACAGTCCCCATCCAAGTTCGTTACTTTTTCGATCCCCTGTGCGGCTGGTGCTATGGCGCGGCGCCCGCCCTGAAGATGTTGCAGGGCCAGCCCGACATCTCGGTCAGTCTGGCCCCTGTGGGCCTGTTCGCCGATGAGGCCTCCCGGCCGATGGACGCCGGCATGGCGGCCTATGCCTGGGCCAACGATCAGCGCATCCAGGCGCTGACCGGTCAGGTGTTCAGCCCGGCGTACCGCGACCAGGTGTTGGGCGACGCCACGCGTCCCTTCGACTCGGGGCCGGCCACCCGTGCCCTGACGGCGGTGCAGCTCTTTGAGCCGGCGCGCGAACTCGACACCCTGCATGCGCTGCAGCACGCCCGCTATGTGGATGGCTTGGCCACCAGCGACCCGGCGGTGGTCGTGGCCTTGCTCCATCGGCTGGGCTTGCAGGCGGCCGCCCAGGCCTTGCAGGCCGGTGATACCGGCTTGTTGAACCAGGCGCGTGAGCGCATGAAAAAAGCCCGCAGTGCCTGGCAGCAACTGGGGCTTCAAGGGGTGCCGGCGTTTCAGGTGCAGGCGGCTGGGGGTTCGAGGCTGG
The DNA here is from genome assembly GCA_003987795.1 of Curvibacter sp. GTDB lineage: Bacteria > Pseudomonadota > Gammaproteobacteria > Burkholderiales > Burkholderiaceae_C > Curvibacter. The sequence continues at coordinate 6,817 of RXJO01000148.1, read as the reverse complement.
TGACAGGTCAGGCGCTGTATGGTGCGCCGGAGGCTTTGCTGAGCCTGGTCCGTGGACGCTGAGGCGCCGTCTACCAGGCTGTGAGGCGAAAGTCGTTGTCAAAGCGGGCGTCGAAGTCGCGTTCGCTGATCTGGTGGAGGCGCGCATCGCATTGAATGGGCAGGGCCACGCTGCGGCGGCGCAGGTACACCACGCAGCCCAGCAGTCGCCACACCACCAGGCGTTCTTCGCGGGGTTCGGGAAAGGCCTCTTGATGAGGGGCCACCAGGAAGTCGCGGTAGCACAGTTCGGCGGTCAGCCAGCCGACGCGCCGGCGCCTCACGGTGCGGTAGCGACCCAGATCGAGGCGATGCTGCCAGGCCACCAGGCAGGCCAGGCCCAAGAGTGCCAGCAGATAAGTCATGGTTCCAACCTCCTTTCGATGTGGGGCGTGGGGCGCTTCATGCGCTACGTTGTGTGGTGTAAACAGTATATACAGTTTATACGGTTATCGAATGTCGGGGATTTCGTGGGGATGAGGAGTCCGCGCAGCCCCAGATGGCATGCCTTGACGTGGCGAGGCTGGGCGGGCGCTACACTTGGCTGGGTATGCCCAGCACACGCGTTTCTGACCTCTCCGGCCCCGGCCACCTGGATCATCATCGGCTCACCCGCTTGCTGGGCTACCAGTTGGCGCAGGCGTCCATCCCGACCAACCGGCTCTTCAAGGCGAACATCGAAGCCCAGTGCCAGCTCAACAAGCTCGAATTCAGCCTGCTGATGCTGGTGGCCTCCAATGAGCACGTCACCCCCAAGCGTCTGTCGGTGGCGATGAATGTGCCGGGCCCCAACCTCACCCTGCTGTTGGGGCGCCTCGAAGAACGGGGCCTGCTTCAGCGCGAACGCAGCGAAACTGACCGGCGTGTGCAGCACCTGCGCCTGACGCCGCCTGGCGAAGCGCTGGTCCAGAAGCTCGAGACCATCATCGACCGCATGGAGGCCGATCTGCTCAGCCACCTCAGCCCGGGCGAGCGCACGCTGCTGTTCGAACTCTTGGCCAAAGTGGCGGCCCATCGCAAGGTCTGACGGGTCCTGTCGTGAGTCGACCAAAGCAACACCTCTGGCCGATGGCTGCGGCGGCTCTGCTTGCGCTGGCCCTGGCCGGGTTGTTGTGGCGGGCTTTCGGCGATGCCGCAGGCGAGTCGGCTGACCCGGGTCTGGCCCTGGCGCGCGGACACGGCTGCCTGTCTTGTCACGGCCTGGTGCACAAACAGGTGGGACCAGGCTATGCCCAGGTGGCCGCCCGCTACCGTGGCGATCCGGAGGCCGCTGAACGCCTGGCAGGCATCATCCGTGCCGGTTCGGTGGGGCGTTGGGGGCGCGTCATCATGCCCCGTCAACCCGGTGTCACCGAGGCCGAGGCCCATCAGTTGGCCGCCTGGGTGCTGGCCCAGGGCCAACCCGCGAAACCCTGAGAATTGTTTTTTAACTGAACTTCCTTGGATCGCCTCAGTGCTCTCGATCGAGCGCTGATCGCGCAGCTTGCGCGCCTCTGTTATCTAAGTCGGGTTTCTCCTGTCTGCGTGTGCGGCATTCTTCGTGAAATCCCTAGCCACGTTTCAAAACTAATTACATATAGTAAATATCTGATTGGCCTGAGACGGTCGTCTTGGCGGGTTGGGTGTGGTTCTCAAGACAAGGAGACATTTCAATGAAGAAGGATTCGAATCAATGGGCGGGATGCCGATGGCTGCCCGTGAGTCTGGCGGCTGCGCTTTTGGCGGCCTGCGGGGGTGGGGGCGGCGGGGTGGTGATCCCGCAGCTGGGGGCCGCGACGGGCGCCAGCCTGTCGGGCACCTGTGAGGCCCTGGCCACCAAGCTGGGGGCGCTGCAGAACACGGCCATCACCGCCACCAGCACGGTGGCCGCAGGCACGTTGACGGTGGCCGGGCAATCGGTGCCGGCCCATTGCTTGGTCACCGGCAAGATGAACCAGCGCGTCAGTGCGGTCGACGGGCAGACCTACGCGATCGGCTTTGAAATGCGCCTGCCGATCAATTGGAATGGCCGCTTTTTCTACCAGGCCAACGGTGGCACCGACGGCAATGTGCTGACCGCCACCGGCGGCTTTGGCGGCGGGCCGCAGACCCATGCCCTGCTGCAAGGCTTTGCCGTGCTGAGCTCGGACGCCGGGCACACCGCAGCCCAGAACCCCACCTTCGGCATCGATCCTCAGGCCCGCCTCTACTATGGCTACCAGGCGGTAGGAAAACTGACCCCCATGGCCAAGAACGTGATCCAGCTGGCCTATGGCAAAGGGCCTGACCGCTCTTATCTGGGCGGCTGCTCCAACGGCGGTCGGCACACGCTGGTGGGGGCGACCCGCTACAGCGATCAGTATGATGGCTTTCTTGCTGGTGCCCCGGGCTACAACCTGCCCAAGGCGGCAGTGCGCAGCATCTACCGCGGCCAGCAGTACGCCAACCTGGTGACTGCCGGTAGCGATCCGAGCACGCCGGCCGGCCTGGGCACGGCCTACACCACGGCTGAGCGCACCCTGGTGTCCAAGGCCGTGCTGGCCAAGTGCGATGCCCTTGACGGCGCCACGGACGGCCTGATCCAGGACACCAAGGCCTGCCAGGCGGCTTTCAACATCGCCACCGATGTGCCCACCTGCAGTGGCAGCCGCGATGGCACCTGCCTGAGCTCGGCCCAGAAGACCGCGGTGGCCGCCATCTTCAAAGGCCCCAGCACCAGCGCGGGCGCGGCCGTCTACAACAGCTTCCCGTTCGACAGCGGGCACGGCGGAGCCGGTGTGGCCTTCTGGGAGTTCACCGCGCCGCTGGTGCTCGATTCGGGCGCGGTGGGCCTGATCTTCAAGACCCCACCCGAGGCGGCCGCTACTTTCAACGGGCCGGCCTTCACCCTGGGGGCGAACATCGACACCCTGGTGGCCCAGATCAACGCCGTCAACAGCACCTACACCGAGTCGGGCATGAGCTTCATGACCCCGCCCAAGCCGACCGATCTGTCGGCCGTGAAGAACCGGGGCGCCAAGCTGATGGTCTACCACGGCGTGAGCGACCCGATCTTCTCGGTCAAGGACACCACCGATCTGTTCGATGGCCTGAACGCGGCCAACGGGGGTGACGCCAGCAACTTCGCCCGGCTGTTCCCGGTGCCGGGCATGAACCACTGCTCTGGTGGGCCGGCCACCGACCAGTTCGACATGATCACCCCGCTGGTCGCCTGGGTGGAGCGGGGCCAGGCACCCGAGCAGGTGCTGGCCACGGCCCGAGGTGCGGGCAATGCCGGCGGCGTGAACTCGGATGTGCCTGCCACCTGGTCGGCCAACCGCACCCGTCCCTTGTGCGTCTACCCCAAGGTGGCCCGCTACAAGGGCTCGGGCGACATCGAGTCGGCGGCGAACTTCAGCTGTCAACCTTGAGGCTGTGGGTCGGGGCGGTCCTGCCCCGGCCGCCAGCGCTCAGACGGCCTGGATGGCCTGCGTCAGCAGGTCCGCCAGGCTTTGGGCCTCGGGGTGCAGGCGGGCGCCCTTGTGGACGATCAGACCCAGGGTGCGTGAGACTGCCGGGTCGGTCAGGGGGATGCCTTTCAGGCCGGTCTGCAGCGGGCCCTGCACCGCCAGCGCGGGCAAAACGGCCGCGCCCAGGCCTGCCGCCACCAGACTCAGTGCGCCGGTGACGTGATTGACCTCGTAGTGGATGCTCAGGCGCATCCCGGTTCGGGCGATCGCACTGTCGATCAACAGCCGGTTGCCGCTGCTGCTCGAGACCGCGATCAGAGGTTCTTTGATCAAGGACTTCCAGGATACGCTGCGGCGCCGGGCCAGCGGGTGCCCCTCAGGCACCACCACCACGTAGTCTTCGGTGCGGATCGGCTGAAACTCGAGATCCGCCTCCTGGCTGCCGAGAAAGTTCACCCCGAAATCCGCGTGGCCGTGCAGCACGCTGTCCAGCACGGTCTGGGCACTCTCGTCGATGATCTTCACGCGCACCCCCGGGTGCTGCTCTCGGTAACGGCCCAGCGTGGCCGGCAGCACGTGATGTGCCACCGAAGGCACGCAAGCCACGGTGACCTTGCCGGTGCGCGCCAGGGCGCGGGCCTCCAGCCCCTGGTAGGCCAGTCGCAATTCCTCCACCACGATCTGGGCATGGGCCTGCAGTTGCCGGCCCTCGTCGGTCAGCGCGACGCGCCGCGTGGTGCGTTGGAACAGCTGGCATTTGAGCTCCAGCTCCAGTTTGTCGATGCGCCGACTCAGCGCCGGCTGAGAGATGAACAGGCTTTCGGCCGCGGCCTTGAAGCTTGATTTCTCGGCCACGGCCAGAAAGGCCTGCAGTTCACCCAATTCGATATTGATGCGCATGGAGCATTTATAAATCAAATTAATGCAATTGAACAAAAGGCGCGCTGCCCGCATGATCACGCCGCTTTTGCCTGGCACGCCCAGTTTCCGCCCGTGAGGGGCGCGGAGCTCGGAGCAGGGCACGGCAAAGCGCATCCACCAAAACGATATCCCGCGAAACGAGGAGACTTGCATGAAGAAGAACACCACGCCCCACCGGGCGGGCCTGGCCTTGCCTACCCTGTTGCTGAGCCTGCTGGCGTCAGGCCAGGTGCTGGCCCAGAGCAGTGCCGTGGTCTACGGCATCATGGACGCCGGTGTGCGCAGCACCTCGGGCATGGACCCGGCCAACGTGCGCTCGGTCGGCAGTGCCAGCATGGTCAACAGTGGCATCAACACCACCAGCCGCCTGGGCTATCGGGGTAACGAAGACCTCGGGGGCGGCCTGCAGGCCTTGTTCTTCCTGGAGTCGGGTCTGAACATCAACACCGGCGCCACGGCCAGCAGCACCAAGTTTTTCGATCGCGGGGCCTACACCGGTCTCAAGGGTGATTTCGGCACCCTGACCCTCGGTCGCCAGAACACCTTGCTGGCCGATGCCGTGCTGCCGGTCGATCCGCTGGCCACCCGTTTCGCGAGCCTGAACGCCAACGTGGCGATCTCCGCGCTCAGTTCGCACCAGTTGGGCATCGAGTACGGCGCCGCCGGCTCGAGCACGGGCAGCTATCGGCTCGACAACTCGGTGAAGTACGCCTACGGTTTCGGCGATACCACAGCCCGTGTGATGCACGCCTTCGGCAACCAGGCCGACAGCAGCAGCAAGCTGTCGTCCGACGGTGCCAGCCTCGAGTACAAAGGCGCTGCCTGGCAGGGCGTCTTGGCCTATACGCAATTCAAGACCGTCAATGGCCTCAGCTTGAACGGCTACGTCAGTGGCGTGGCCGTGCCGATCGGCGCCGGCCGGGTCAACCTGACCTACAGCGGCCACACCGCCAACACCTCGGCCACGGCCAAGACCCGCAACCAGGTGCTGGGCCTGGGCGGCACCTGGCCCATCACGCCGCAACTCGATCTGCTGGTCGGGCACTACCGCGTGAACCGTTCGCGGACCGCGGCGCTGGACGACGGCTACAACCGCACCATCGCCTTCCTCGAGTACAAGCTCTCGAAGCGCTCGCTGGTCTATCTGGAGGCCGACAACACGCGCTGGAAGCGCGACTACCAGGGCGCTGGCCTGAGCGCCACCAGTACCGGCGTGTCGTTGGGCATCAAGCACAGCTTCTGAGGTCGCCAGGCCCCGTCGGGCCTGGGCCGGCTCTGCAGGTTCAGGGGGTGCCCAGCCAAGGCTGGCGCTGCAGGCTGGCCAGCAGCGCCCGGGCCCCCAGGCCCAGGGGGCGGTGCCGGTCATGGATGGCATAAAGGCCGAACGAGCCGGGCAGCACGGCTGGATCGTCGATCTCCAGGCGCTTGAGACGGCCGTGATCGAGATGCGCTTGCACCAGGTGCAGAGGCATGGTGCACCAGCCGAAACCCGCCAGCAGAAACTCCAGCCGACGTGCGATGTCCACAAAGCGCCAGACCCGCGGGCTGACCACGCTGAACTGTGGTCCCGGCAGTTGCTGCGGGTCGGTCAGGATCAGCTGCACGTGTTCAGCCAGGATGTCGCGTGTCAAGGGGCGCGCCTCGCTGGCCAAAGGATGGGACGGCGCCACCACCGGCACCAGGGTGACCTGGGTCAGCTCGGTGGCTTGAACGTCCTGCAGGGTGGATGGCAGCAGCGCACAGATGCCCAGCGTGGTCGAGCCGTCCCGTACCCGCCGCTGGGCCGCCCCCAGCCCTTCAGTGAACAGCGTCACCATCAGGTCCGGGTAGGTCTGCTGCAGTTCGGCCAAGGCCCGCATCAAGGCTGGTGTGGGCACAAAACTGTCGACCGCGATGGCGAGTTCGGGCTCCAGCCCGGCCGAGATGGCGCGCGCCGTCAGTTCGAACACCTCGGCCTGTCGCAACACCTGGCGTGCCTGACGGACCAGGGTCTGGCCGGCAGGCGTGAAGCTGGGCTTGCGCTGACTGCGGTCGAACAACTGCACGCCTTGCGAAGCCTCCAGGGCCTGGATGGTGTGGCTGATGGCCGATTGCACGCGTAGCAGACGGCGTCCGGCGGCTGAAAAACTACCGGTATCTTCGATGGCGACCAGCACGCGAAGCTGGTCCAGCGTCAGGGAGCCGATCATGGATTATCTATTTCATAGATGGTTTTAATCTAATTATTATCTCTTCCGTTGAGGTGCCGATCTCCCTATCGTTGCTATCGGGCACCTGAGGTTCAGGTGTCCATCACGTCTAACGATGAGGAACTCAACATGAACACCGACACCCGCCACCCCGCCACCGCGCGCAAGGGGCTTCATGTCAGTCTGTGGGCCGTGCAGGCCCTGCTGGCGCTCTTCTATGTCTATGCCGGCGTCACCAAGC
>RXJO01000415.1 GCA_003987795.1 Curvibacter sp. | reverse complement strand
TGCTTCATCTGGCGGTTCAGGTATTGTCCTTGCAGCAGTTCCGTCAACGGGGCCAGCGTCGGCAAGGCCAGGGCCTGTCGAACCGGGAACAGTTCGGCCTGGGCGTCATCTGCCAGGTCCAGCGCGGCGGGTTCGTTCAAGCTGCCGAACATCATCTGTTCAGCGATGCGGGCGCTGAGGTAGGCCACGGCCAGCCGGGCTTCGGCGCGTGGATTCAGGGCATGGGGCTGCGCAGTGAGCAGGGCGTCGATGGCGCCTGTCTCGTTGATCAGTGCATTGGGCAACTGCCAGGCCTGCATCAGCAGGCATCCCACTTCGCTGGCGCCCAGCCCCACCTGCTGCTGTTCAAGGCGGGTGCGTTCCAGCAGGTCCAGCGGTGCCATGGCGAGCAACCGGTCGGTGGGCAGCACCGAGGCCATCGAGAGCCGCCCCAGAAAAGACAGCACCACCTTCGTGGCCAGGGCGCCCGGGTCCGGCAACTGGCAGCCCTGGGCCAGGCGCAGGCACAGCTCGCTGGCCAGGCTGCTGGCGCCCCAGACCTGATCGAAATAGCGTCTCAGCCCCGGGTCGCTGCTCTGGAAGCTGTCTTCCAGCATTTAATGCAGGCACAGGCCTCTCACGGTGTTCAGACCCAGGTAAGTGATGGCTGGCCCCAGGCTCATCACAGGGGCCTGCAGTCCGTAGAGGGGCGAGTTGACCGTGGCCAGCACCTTGGCCGTGACCTGGGGCTCGCCCTGCAGCAGTTCAGCCAGATCCGTCGAGCTGGCCTGGGCCAGAAAGTCGGGTGAGACGAGTTGATGCAGTGCACGCGAAGGCTGGGCCACTCGCTGCAGGGCGGCCGTGATGGCGGCTTGGCGCGGGGGCGACAACTGCTCGCGCCCCAGGCGCTGGAACGAGGTCAGGGCGCTGGGCGGCGTCAGCCAGGTGCGGGCGGCCGCCGGGGGCGGTGGGGGCGTGGTCTGGGCCACTTCGGTCCGGGGCGGGGGCGAGCCAGCACCGGCCGGCTCAGTGGGCCGGTGGGGCCGATGGGTTGGCGTCGAGGCCGGCCGCCTGAGCCAGGCCAGCAGCAGGACGATGAGCAACAGAAGCAGGCCGGCGGCCGAGAGGATGAGCAGGGTCAAGGCAGATTCTTTCCGGAGGCGTCAGTGCAGAGGGTTCAGTGATGTTCGCTTGGGAACCGAAGAACGCAGAAACGCGGATCTTTTACGTTTTAAGGGCATGAACGGCCAACTTTTGCATTTTGAAGATGCGCGATCCCTGTTACAACTAGAGACGATACCTGTTTGTGATCCATGGCGACTGAAAATCCACGAGAAATTGCCAACACCAAGGCCCTCGTCATCGACGGGAACACCACCTCACGCTCCATCCTGGTGCGCCAACTGCGTGATTTCGGTGTGGGCGAGGTGGTGCAGTGCAGCCGCATCCAGGATGCGCGCAACCGGCTGGAGCACACGGTGTTCGATTTCGTGCTCTGCGAGCAATTCTTTGCCGAGCACCATTACTCGGGCCAGACCCTGCTCGACGACCTGCGCCGTGCCCATCTGCTGCCGTTCTCGACCGTGTTTTTCATGGTCACGGCCGAGGCCTCGTATGCCGCCGTGTCCGAGGCGGCCGAGTCGGCCCTGGACGGCTATCTGCTCAAGCCCTTCACCCCGTCGATGTTGTTCGAGCGCCTGAACCTGGCGCGTCTGCGCAAGCGCCATCTGCTGCCGATCTTCGATGCGCTCGAGCAGGGGCGGGTCGACGAGGCGGCCAACCTCTGTCTGCAGCGTTTCGAGACCCAGGGGCCTTATTGGTTGTATGCGGCCCGCATCGGTGCCGAACTGCTGCTGCGTCAGGGGCGTCCGAAAGAGGCCGAGGACCTTTACCGCGCCGTGTTGGCGTTGCGTTCGGTGCCCTGGGCCGAGCTGGGGGTGGCGCGTGCCCAGATCGAGGCCGGGCAGTCGAGCAAGGCCCTCAACAGCCTGCAGGCGCTGATCGAGCGCGACACGGGCTTTGCCGATGCCTACGATGTGCTGGGTCGGGCCCAGGTCGAGATGGCCGATTTCGGTGGCGCCATGGACAGCTTCCGACGCGCCAGCGACCTCACCCCCGAGTCGGTGGCGCGCCTGCAGAAGACCGGCATGATGGCCTACTACGTGGGGGATCTGGCCAACGCCAAGCTGCCCCTGACCCGCGCCGGCATCCTGGGCGTCAACTCCAAGCTGTTCGACTTCCAGTCGCTGGTGCTGCTGGCCTTCTGCCATCTCAACGAACGCGATCGGCGGGGGCTTGACCGCTGCGTGGCCGATCTGGTGCGCTTTGCCGAGCGCCATGCGGGCAGTGCGCGGGTGCGCCGCTTCCGCGACATGGTGCACATCCTGGGGCATCTGCTGCACCGCCGTCACGAAGAGGTGCTGGCGGGGCTGCGTGCGCTGGCGGCTGAGTTGCACGATGCCGATTTCGATTTCGAGGCGGCCTGCAACGTCTGCAATCTGCTGTCGGTGCTGGCCGAGCGCGAACTGCGGGTCCATGAGGCCGAGGCTTGGGTTCGGCAGGTGGGCCTGCGCTTTGCCAACACGCGCGGCCTGGCCGAGCTGATCGCCAACGCCTGCGTGAGCCACCCGCCCTATGCGGAGCTGGTGCGCGACTGTCTGCAGCAGATCAATGCCATGGCCGAGGCTGCGATGGGCCGCAGCCTGGGTGGCGATGTCGAGGGCGCGGTGGCCCAGTTGCTGGACGACGGTGCGAGGACCCAGAACACCAAGCTCATCGACCTGGCCCACCAGATCGTGACCCGCAACCAGACCCGACTGGGCCAGGCCGGCGAGTTGCAAAGCCAGATCGATGCGCTGCGCCAGCGCTGCGGCGTCGGGCCGGCGCGGGCCATGCTCGGTCAGGAAGGCGAGCGGTCGGCGGGTGGGGTGGTGCTGCGCATCCGTGACCGCGAGGCGGCCAAGTCCAAACTCAAGTCAGGCCAGGGTCTGCCGTCGGGGTCGCCACCCACGCCGAGGCCGGTGCCGCCCCCGGGACCCGCCAGGGCCGATGCGTTGGCCGATTCGCTGCGTTTGCACCCTCAGTGAGCAGGCCGGGGCTGGCGGCTCAGTCGGCCGAGGCGCGCGAGGCGCTGGGGCGGCCCAGCAGTTGGCTGCGCAGCGTCGGGTCCGAGGCCTTGTCGCCCAGCCAGAGGGACAGCAAGGTGTTGTAGAAGCCCACATCGTGCCCGGGCAGGGGCGTGACGGTCTGGTTGTAGCCCAGACTCATGCCCTTGTTGGGCTGCCAGTCCAGCGTCAGGCTGTCGCCCCGTTTGAGCACCGGGGCCTGGCTGGCGATGATGCGGCCCAGATGCAGCACCTTCTGGGCGGCGCGGGCATCGGGCTCCTCGCCACGCGGCCCGAAGTGGTTCATCACGGCTTCGTTGAAGTCGCTGCTGCTGAGCTCGCGCAGCGCCGTGATCACCATGCGCCGAGGCTCGTCGTTGCCCATCACTTCCTGGGCCGAGTAGCGGCGCTCGGGCAGGTACAGGCCCACCGCATAGACCTTGAACAGAAAGCGGTAGCCCACGCCGGCTCCGTTGAGCCGCAGCGGTCGGCCAGCCACCACGATTTCGTCTTCGAAATGCACCCCGGCCAGGTCGTAGGCCAGCGCCGGGCCGGTGCTGCACAGGCTGGCGAATCCCAGGGCCAGGCCAAGCCGGATGAATCCTTGTTTCATACCTTCTCCTTTCATGCATGGGCCGCGGGCAGGACCGGGCCCGCCGCCATCACCACACCGACAGGCTGTTGGTGAGCACCCGTTGCAGCCAGTTGCGCGAGGCGGCTTCAGAGACATCGCCCTGGCCGGCCACCTCGAGCCGGGCATTGGCCACATCGGCCGAGGCCACCACATTGCCCGAGGCCAGGTCCTTGGGGTCGACCACGCCCGAGAAGCGCAGGGTCCGCACACCGCCGTTGAGGGCCACGCTGCGCTCCCCGGCCACCACGAGATTGCCGTTGGGCAGCACGTTGATCACGGTGGCGGTCAACTGGCCGGTGAAGCTGCTGACATCGGTGGTCTTGCCGTTGCCCTTGTACGAGTCGCTGCCCGAGGCGGTGGCGTCCAGATTGAGCAGCGAGCGGATGATGCCGCTGCCCACGCCCTTGACGCCGGGGCCCTTGGTGCTCATCGAATTGCTGCGGCTGTTGTCGGTGGTCAGCACATTGCTTGCGTTGATGCTTTCCGAGATGTCGACCTTGAGGGTGTCGCCCACCGCACGGGGCTTGCGCCGGTCGGTGAACAACGAGGCGCTGGTCATGCCGGGCTGGAAGAGCGAACCGGTGTTGGCCCGCTCAAAGTTCAGGGGCGCGGCCAGCGGGGTGGCGGTGAGGGGGCCCGGCACCGTGCTGACGGGTGTCGGTGTGCTGCAGGCTCCGAGCAGGGCGAGCAGGCTGCACAGGCTCAGCAGACGCAGCGGACGGGATAGGGATGTGTGATGCATGGATGCTCCTTGGCCGCGGACGGCCATCATTCGAAACCGGTGACCAGGGCCGTGACGACGGGGCCCAGCTTGTCGCGGGTCGAGGCCCATTTGCTGGCGTTGAAGCCTCCGCCATCGAAGCGGTAGTTGCTGGTCGACAGCACCTGGCCGCGGTCGTTGTGCAGGCTCAGCGTGATGTTGTTGACGTAGGGCCGCAATTCGTCGTTGTAGGGCTGGGTGCCCCAGTCCATGAAGGCGGTGTAGCGCAGCCATACCGGGCATTGCGGGTTCCAGGCACTGGCCTGGTAGACCCGGCTCTCGATCGCGTGCTTGCGCAGCTCCAGCTGAAGTGCGGGCACCACATCGGCCACCGGGGCCGTGGGGTTGTATTCGATGCACACCGTCTTGACCGTGGAGTGCAGGTGGTAGACGGTGTCGGTGGCCTTGCCGGAGCTCGATTGCACGGCCACGCCGGTCACGTTGGCCGTGCCCTTGGCCAGCTCCAGCAGGGGGATCGGGCTGAGGATGGAGCAACCGCCCAGGCCGGCTGCCAGGCCCAGTGCCCCCAGCCTTGCCAGGGTGCGTGTCAGGCGGGCGCTGCGCCGCAAAGCGGGCGGACGGTGATGTGCCAATCTGGCCTTCATGGTGCGTCTCCTGGTGGAAAGGGCTCAGGCCTGGGTGTCGAGCAGGCTCTTGGTGCCCAGGGCGCCCAGGGTGACGTAGGCGGCGATGCTGCTGGCTGTGTCGCCGATGCTGCTGCCCACCGAACTGGCCACGTCGCCCACGGTGCTGGCTGCGCTGCTCACCGCGTCGGTGACAGTGCTGGTGGCGCTGCTCAAGGCATCGGTGACCGCGCTGGTGACGTCGCTGGCGGTCTGGCTCACCGAACTGCCCAGGTCTTCGACCGCCTGCAGGCCCTCGTTGGCGGCTTCGGTGACGGTGTTCACCACGCTCTCGACGCTCTGCCCGACCGCAGAGGCCGCGTCGCTGAAAGTCGAACTGACCGAATCCACCCCTTCGCTGAGTGAGTCGCTGAGGGCTTGCAGGCTTTCAGCGCTGAAGTTGTAGACCGCGCTGGCGGCTTCGGAAGCCCCATCGACCACGCCGATGGCGCTGGCGACCACGGGTCCGTAGGCCTTGGTGTTGAGTTCGTAGGGGCTCAGCCCCGCCTGGTAGGACGCGCTGCTGGTGTTGATGGTGCTCACGGGTTTTCTCCTGAGAGTTGGGGTGTCTGAATCGTAGGTTTCAGACCCCGAAACTGGCGCTGGATAAAACCGCCTGATTCACTTCAATTTCGGATCAAAATGAATGTATCAAAATACAAAAAAACATTCTCTCGGTACATATTTAAAATATTAAATATTTATTTACAAAATGCTTACCAGAAGTGCGGCATTTCTTGACTTGGGGCGTGAGGTGCCACCGTTCTCTCCTGTATGGGTGGGATCCCGAGGGGCGGTGGAGCGGGAATATCAGGGTTTATGTAAGCGCCCTGATATATATATTCAATTCTGTGCCGAAGACTGGTCTTCAATATCGAAAGCGACTCAGCCACGACGGGGCATTCCTATTTCGGTGGAGGCCGGGTTGGCATCGCCGTGACCGCTTCGAATATCAGTCGCATTGAGTATCCCTGCGCCGTCGATGGCTGGGCCGCCACAGGGCGTGGCAGGGCCTTTGCGGCTGAAGACGACAAAACGCCCCGCGGCGCGAGCCGGCGGGGCGAAACGGGTGGGGCAGCACACCCCTTCTGAGTTCAGTCAGCCTTGAGCGAAGAGGTCAGGCCGACGCCGGGCCGCCCCAAGGCGGCCTTCGGCCCCCTCGGGGGGCAGGGAGCGACACGCAGTGCGCGACCGTAGGGGCCTACATTCACGGTGCCCAGTGCACCAGACCGCTCCAGGCGGTGGCCAGCACCACGATCCCGAAGGCGATGCGGTACCAGGCAAAGGCCACGAAGCTGTGGGTGCTGATGTAGCGCAGCAACCAGCGCACGCACAGCCAGGCACTGACAAAAGAGAACAGCAGGCCCACGCCGAACAGGGGCAGATCGGCCACCGACAGCAGCGCACGCTCCTTGTACAGGCTGTAGACACCGGCCCCGATCAGCGTCGGGATGGCCAGGAAGAAGGAGAAATCGGTGGCTGCCTTGCGGCTCAGGCCCAGCAACATGCCGCCAATGATGGTGGCACCGCTGCGGCTGGTGCCCGGCACCATGGCCAGACACTGCACCAGGCCCACTTTGAGGGCGTCGATCGCCGTCATGCTGTCGACGTTCTGCACATGGGCATCGCTTTGCGGGCGTCGCTCTGCCCAGAGGATCACCAGCCCACCCAGGATGAAGGTGCTGGCCACGACCTCGGGGGTGAACAGATGGGCCTTGATGAACTTGCCGAACAGCAGGCCTAGCACCACGGCTGGCAGGAAGCCCACCAGCACGTTGAAGGCGAACAGACGTGCCCGCATCGACACCGGCAAAGCCGCCACCGTGTCGCGGATCTTCTGCCAGTACACCATCACCACTGCCAGGATGGCGCCGGTCTGGATCGCGATATCGAACACCTTGGCTTTGTCGTCGTCCATGCCCAGCAAGGCCCCGGCCAGAATCAGATGGCCAGTTGACGAGATCGGGAGAAATTCGGTCAAACCCTCCACCAGCCCCATGATGGCCGCCTTGGCCAGCAAAACGATATCCACGAACATCCCTTTCAGTGCAACGCCAAATTATCGCCGCAGTGCAACATGAATCCTCCGGCAGGAGGCTCGGAGCACCTGCTTATACTTGCATTACGTTACAAACAAAGCAGTTCTTGAACCCTCCCAGTGCGGTCTCCGCCAGACGGGCACCCTGACACACTGCGCCCCCCTCCAAGCCCATGAACGAACTTCCCGAGCAGGAATGGGCGAGAACCGTGCAAGCAGCCCCCCAGGCCTGCCGCGACCTGGTTGCCGGCGTGGCCCAGGCGCATTGCGCCCAACTCGCTAAACTCTTTTATGACAGCATGCTGGCGCACCCGCATGCTGCCCGTTTTCTGAACCACGACCTGGTGCACCAACGGCTTCAAGCCTCGATGGAGCGTTGGATCTGCGAGGTCCTGGCCCGCCCCATGACCGACCCCGCGGCCATCGTGGCGCTGCAACGCCATGTGGGTGAAGTGCACGCACGCATCCAGTTGCCCATCCATTTGGTGGCACGAGGCGCGCGAACCCTCAAGCAGGCCCTTTTCGAAAGGCTGGATGCGGCCTGTGGTCACGATGACCCATTGCATCGGCAGGCCGTGGCCTATGTCAGCGAACTGCTCGACATGGCGCTTGAGTTGATGACCGAAGCGTTTCTGCGCAACTCCCAACGCGGCGCCCGCAACGACGAGGCCTATCGCCTGTTCTCGCTCGGACAGAACATGTCTGTCGAACGCGAGCGTCAGCGATCCGTGTTGCTGGAATGGGGCCAGGAACTGATGTTCTCCCTGCACCGGGTGCCCCGCCCCGGCAGCTTGCCTCGGCTCGGCACCTCGGAGTTCGGGCTGTGGTTTCACCACAAGGCGGCGACGCTGTTCGAAGGTGCGCCCGAGATGGAGCAGATCCGTGATTGCATCGAGCGCATCGATGCCACAGTCCTGCCCCGACTGGCCCAGCCCGGACTTCTTCCGGACGAGGGCACCAGCCTCGTGCTGTCCCTGCAACAGGAACTGGACAACCTGAAGTTCTTTCTGGCGGGCCTGTTCGAGCATCAACTGGAAGTGGAAAACGGCCGCGACGCACTGACCCGGCTGCTGAACAGGCGCTTTCTACCCTCGGTGCTGAACCGCGAAATCGCCTTGTCCAACCAGCAAGGCAAGCGCTTCGCACTTTTGCTGCTGGATATCGACCACTTCAAGCGGGTCAATGACGAGCATGGTCACGACGCAGGTGACCTGGTCTTGCAGCAGGCCGCAGCGCTGCTGCTCAACGGCGTGCGCAACGGTGATTTCGTGTTCCGCTATGGTGGCGAGGAAATGCTGGTGATGCTTGTGGAGGTGGATGCGCAAGCCAGCCTGCGCATCGCCGAAAATCTGAGACAGCGCTTTGCCGACAATGAGTTCCTGATCGGCCAGGGGCGCCGCATCGGACTCACGGTGAGCATCGGAGTGGCGGTCTACGATCAACATCCCGACCCTCAGTACCTGATCCGCCGCGCCGACCAAGCCATGTACATGGCCAAGAACAGCGGGCGCAATCGGGTTTGGCTGGCTGGCGACCCTCTCGCCGATGGATGACGCCTGAGGCGGCCGCAAGCAAGCCCAGGCCCAACACCAGCCCGATGCGCCCCCAATGACTCAAGGTGGGCACCGCCGTGACCGCAGCCGCCGGCGAAACAAATTGACCTTGCACCGGACCACTGCCCACAGACTGGCCAGCCAAGCTGACTGACACCGTGTAAGTTCCCGGCGTGTTCGCCTTCACGGTGACCGAGCAACTGCCCGCATCGGCCCCCGTGGTCGCCGTGCTGCAGCTGGCAGCGCTCAGGCTGGCCCCGGCCACCAGTGAGTTGAGCGAGAACAGCGTCGACACATCGGCCTGCACGTTGTCGAACGCGTCCCGCGCGGTGACGGTCACGGTGTGGGCATCTACCCCATCGGCTTGCCTGGTGCCCGGACTGATGGTGATCACCGAGTTGGCGGCCACCACCGGCCCCGCCACAAACTGCGCCGCCACCTGGCCTCCCAAGGGATTGCCCACCGGCACGCCACCCACCTGGCTGAACACCGTGAACCAGCCCGCCTGGGTGGAGCTCAACGTGACCGAACAACTGCCCGCCTGGGCACCACTGGTGGCGGTGGTGCAGGTGTCGGCACTCATGGCCGTCCATTGATTGGCGGCCTTGGGGTTGACGATCTGCCTGGATACCCGCTGGTCCAGCATGAGAGAAGCCACCCCTGCGCGCCAAGAGAAGGCAAATGTCTGCGGCTGCCATGTGTTCAGGTTGCCATTGCTGTCGTAGGCCGAGGCGGTCAGGGTGTAAGAGTCCACACCGTTGGCAATCTTGGACGCACCGGTCAGGGCGATGCTGACCCGAGACTGCCCAGGGTCCATGCCCGAAGCCACGAACACGGCCACAACAGGATTGGTGCCCCCGACGCTGGCCCCGCCTAGGGTGGTGATCACGTTGTAGCTGCCAGCCAAGGTGGCCGTCAAACTCACTGAGCAGGTCCCTGCATCAGCACCAGAGAGCACTGTCGTGCAAGTGCTTGCACTGAGGCGTCCCCCAGCACCGGGGTCGCTGAAATTGAAGCTGATCGCGCTGCTGGTGTTCAGGTTGCCCTGGGCGTCCAGGGCGCTGACGGTGAGTGTGTAGGCATCGACCCCATTGGCGGCCTTGGGCCCGGCGTTGAGGCTCACGCGTGCCGAGCCAGCCGTCACGGCCCCAGCAGCAAACACCCCGATCACTGGGTTTGTTCCACCAACCAAAGCCCCCCCCACCGTGGCAGTCACGCTGTAGCTACCAGCGGTGGTTGCCATCAATGTCACCGAGCAGGAGCCCGCCGTGGTACTGCACATGCTGGCGCTCAGACTGGCCCCCGCACCAGGCGCACTGAAGCTGAAGGTGCTGACACTGGCCGTGTTCAGGTTGCCCTGGACATCGTAGGCGCTGGCGGTGATCGTGTAGGC
>RXJO01000341.1 GCA_003987795.1 Curvibacter sp. | reverse complement strand
CGCCACCTGGATGGCGTTGAGCTGTTCCAGCCGCTTGAGCTGCTGATTGATGCGTTGGCGCGAGGCACCGAGCAGGCTGGCCAGCTCATGCTGCGCCATGTCGAGCACCACCCGCGCCGGGCCTCCGTCGCCCTGCGGGCCAGCCAGGCCGGCCATCAGGGCCAGTTGCTTGGCCAGGCGCTGGCCTAGGCTCAGTGACTTGAGGTCGTCGGTGCGCTCCATCAGGCGCCGGGTCTGCAGGGCCGACTGGCGCAACAGCGAGGGGCCGAAATCGGGGTGGCGTTGCAGCAGGCCGGACATGGCCGAGCGGGGAATGCGCACGACGGTGGTGTCGCGATGGGCCACTGCATAAACCCCGGGCTCGTCGGGGCCGAGGTCGTCGCTGGCCGGGTCGCCCGCCGGCCCCAGGCTGAACCACTGACCCGGCCCGGCAAAGTCGAGCGTGTGGGGCAGGTCGCTGAAAGACTCGCTGCAGATGCGCACGGCCCCCCTCACGCAGCCCATCCAGGGGTGGTGCTGGCCGCCCAGCGGGTCTGCCAGCGGCTGACCATCGCGGTAACGGTCGATCTGCAGCACGCGCAGGATGTCGTGGCGCAGCAGGGGCGCCAGCGAGGCGAACCAGGCGTCCCGCTCCAGGGCTTCTCGTTCGTCGCGGTGCAGCCGCGGTGATTCATCAGGGGGCTGGAAATGCGCCACCCGCATGGCATAACTGGACACGGCATGATCTCCTTCAGGGCAGGGCTGACAAGCCGGCTGATTGAACCTGCAGAGCCGGCCGCTGTGCGCCGGCAGATGGACCGACGGCAGCACCGCCTGAGCCGGTGGCTGTGCTGAGCCTCAGGCCGGGCCCTTCGGGTCGCCGTCGGTGCCCGCGTTCGGAAACTGGCTTGAAATGTCAATCATCTTGACGACTTGCTGATTCTTCAGCCTGATGCCATCGCTGTCAATGCAAGCGAGACCTTAGGATCTGAGTGTTTTCCCGGGGGGCGGGCTGGGGATCAGCGCTCGTCCGGGCTCCAGGGCTGGGCCAGCAGCTCACGCAGGGTCTGCAGCGCGGGGGCTCCGATCTGCTGGGCGAGCTCCGCTTCAATCGCTTCGATCTCTTCGGCCGCGCTGTCCGACATGGCCCAGCCGCGCTGGGTGAAGCGCAGCAGCTTGACCCGACCGTCGGTCTCGCTGGCCACGAATTCGACCAGGTTCAGGGCCGCCGCCTCGCGGGCCAACTGGTGCACGGCCTGGCGTGAGACGCCGAGCCGGCGCGCCAGCTCCGACAGGCCGACCGGCCGGCCTCCCAGGTGGGTGAACAGTCGGCTCATGGCGGCCGTGACCTCGCCATACCCGTTGCGCGCGGCGCGCGCCAGCATGCGCTGCTCGATCCATTCGTAGCGACTCAGCAGCAGATGCCGCAGCAGGGTCTTGTGCGCTTTCATGGCGCGATTGTGACCCGGCTTGTCAGCATCTCGGCTACGGGTTTGTCAGGTGGTCTTGACCTCTTGCGCAGGTCTCAGAGGCAGTCGGCGCAGGCGTTCGCCACGCAGGGCGAACCAGGCATTGGCCACGGCCGGGGCCACGGGCGGGGTGCCGGGCTCACCGACGCCGCCGGGGGCTGCCGTGCTGGGCAGCAGCACGGTGTCGATGCGCGGCATGTCGGCCAGCCGGATGGCGTCGTAGTCGGGGAAGTTGCTCTGCTGAACGCGCCCTTCTTTGAGCGTGATCTCGCCCTTCAGGGCGGCACTCAGTCCGTAGACGATGGCGCTTTGCAGTTGGGCGTCCACCGTGTCCGGGTTGACCACGGTGCCGCAGTCGATGGCCGCCACCACGCGGTGCACGCGCAGGCGGCCGTTCTCGACCGCCACCTCGGCCACCTGGGCGCAGACCGAGCCGAAGGATTCGTGCAGGGCCACACCGCGAGCCCGCCCCGCAGGCAGTGGCTGGCCCCAGCCCGCACGCTGGGCTGCGGCCTTCAGCACGGCCAGGTGGCGTGGCTGATGGGCCAGCAGGCTCATGCGATAAGCCAGCGGGTCTTGTCGTGCGGCGTGGGCCAGTTCGTCCAGGAAGCACTCGGTGAAAAAGGCGTTGTAGCTGTGGCCCACGCTGCGCCAGCTGCCCACGGGCACGGGCGTGGCACAGCGGAACTGGCGCACTTCCAGGTTGGGCACGGCGTAGGGCAGCTCGAAGGCGCCTTCGATCTGGTTCTTGTCGGGCATGTCCCGGGCCAGGGCTGGCAGCAGGCGTTGCATCGTCGACAGGCTGACCGAGGGCGCTGCGACGCCGTTGAGCCAGGCCAGCGGACGGCCCTGCTCATCCAGGGTGGCCTCGAAGCGGGCCATCGCCGCCGGGCGGTACATGTCGTGCTGCAGGTCTTCCTCGCGTGACCAGGTCAGCTTGACCGGCAGCCCCTGCGTGCGCAGTGCCACGGCCACGGCCTGTTCGACCATGTCGGATTCGAGTCGCCGGCCGAAGCCGCCGCCCAGCAGGGGCACGTGAACCGTGACCTCGTCGGTGTCCACCTCGGCCACGCGGGCTGCGAGCATCTGCGCCAGCGAAGGCGCCTGGGTGCCGCACCACACGGTGACCTGCCCGCCCTTTACCTGGGCGGTGCAGTTCACGGGCTCCATGGCGGCATGGGCCAGGAAGGGGACCTCGTACTCGGCCTGCAGGCGACCCGCTGCCGGGGCCTGGGCCAGCACGGCCACGGCATCGCCCTGGTGCCGGAAGCGGGTGCCGCCCTGCTGCCAGCCATCCTGCAGTGCGGCTCGCAACTGGTTCGAGATGGCGGCCGAGTCGAGCCCGGCGTTGGGGCCTGCGTCCCACTGCAGTGGCAGTCGGTTGGCGGCCTGCTGCGCGGTCCAGGTGTTGCTGGCCAGCACCACCACGGTCTGGTCGTTGAGGACGATCACGTCTTTCACGCCGGGCTGGGCACGCGCGGCCTGCAGGTCGAAGGGGTGCAGGCGACCGCCGAACACCGGGCATTGCCGGACCGCGCCGTGCAAGAGGCCGGGCAGGCGGGTGTCGATGCCGAAGCGTGCCTGCCCGTTGACCTTGGCCGGGATGTCGGTGCGCGGCACGGGTTGACCGATCAGGCGCCGCGCCGTGGCCGGCTTGAGGGCGACCTCGGTGGGGGCCGGCAGCGCGGCGGCGGCCTGGGCCAGCTCGCCAAAGCGAAGCGTCCGCTGGCTGGCGCCATGGTGCACCTGGCCATCCTGTACCGTCAGTTCGGACTGCGGCACCTGCAGTCGGGCCGCGGCGGCGGCCAGCAACTGCTGGCGCGCGGTGGCCCCTGCGAGCCGCAGGGGCTCCCAGGCGTCGCGGATGCTGGATGAGCCGCCGGTCACCTGCAGTGCCAGCGCATAACCCACGGTCTGCAGCGAGGCGCGGGTCAGTCGGGCCAGCAGGCTGTCGTCGTCGGGCAGCCAGGGGGAGACGTTCAGCAGCAGGGCGGTGTTGGCGTACACGCGCGCCAGCGGGGCGGCTTCGACGCTGACCTGGTCCCAGCGGGCGTCCAGCTCGTCGGCCAGCAGTTGGGCCAGGCCGGTGTGCACGCCCTGACCCATTTCGGAGCGGGGCGCGGCCACGATGACCCGGTCGTCCGGGGTGATCTTGAGCCAGGCATTGAGGGCCACCTGATCACCCACCGGCTCGAAGATGGCGCCGTCGCCCAGGCGTCGGGCGCTGCAGCCCACCAGCAGGCCACCACCGAGCGCAGCGCCGGTGAGCAGGAAACGGCGGCGGTTCAGCGTG
Organism: Curvibacter sp.; assembly: GCA_003987795.1. GTDB lineage: Bacteria > Pseudomonadota > Gammaproteobacteria > Burkholderiales > Burkholderiaceae_C > Curvibacter. The sequence goes on along the minus strand of RXJO01000341.1, from coordinate 6,312 downwards.
GGGTTCAACCTGCTGCGGCTCATGCGCGGGCTCCCCTCAGGGTCTGGGCCGCGTCGTGGATGGCCGCGCGGATGCGTTGATAGGTGCCGCAGCGGCACAGATTGGTGATGGCCTGATCGATGTCGCCGTCGCTGGGGGCCGGGTTCTGGCGCAGCAGCGAGGCCGCGGCCAGGATCATGCCGCCCTGGCAGTAACCGCACTGAGGCGTCTGATGCCGCACCCAGGCCGCCTGCAGTGCCGCGACGATGCGGTCGGGCGGTGCCTCGATGGTGCGCACCGAGCGCCCGGCCAGAGCGCTGGCCGGCACCACGCACGAACGCATGGCCACGCCATCCACGTCCACCGTGCAGGCCCCGCACGCCGCCACGCCACAGCCGAACTTGGTGCCGGTCAGACCCAGTTCGTCACGCAGCACCCAAAGCAGGGGCATGTCGGGTGGCACGTCGAATTCGGTCTCTTGGTCGTTGATTCGCAGTTTCATGGTGGCGGTGGCGCTGTTCAAGCGGTGTCCGGCTTGAGCCCGGTGGGTGGGAGGGTCACATTTTGTTCTTTTTGGCGCTTTCCCGAAAACTTTGTAGGCCTCAGGCCTGGCCATGGGTCTGCAGCGACGGGGGGACGTTTGTCGCTGCGCGGGCCGGAGTGACGCGCCTCATCCGCGACGTTTGACACAGCTGTTTGCATTTGCGTGTCGCAGGCCGCTTCGCACACTGCATTCTCGGCCCCTGCCCGGCGTCACCGGGGCAGCCATCAGGAGTCCGCCCATGCAGAAACCTCGCCCACTTCACAAACGAGCACCCATCACCTGCTTTCTCTTCCTCTGGGTCGCCCTGGTGGGGGCTTTGCTCGCCGTGCCCGCGCAGGCAGTGCCGGCCTTTGCCCGCCAGACGGGCGAGAACTGCGTGGCTTGTCACACTGCATTTCCCGAGTTGACGCCCTTTGGTCGCGAGTTCAAGCTCAACGGCTACACCTGGGGCGAACGCCAGGCGCTGCCGCTGGCCCTGATGATGCAGGGTTCGCTGACCCAGATGGCCCAGTCGAAGGATGCGGGGGGACGCACCCTGGTGCCGCACCTGGGCGATCTGCAGTTCGATCGTCTGACGGCGTTCGCCGCGGGCAAGATCACCGACAACGTCGGCGGCTACACCCAGTGGGCCTACAACAACAACCAGGCGCTGGGTCACGACGGGGGCACGGTGGGCCATGCCGGCATCCATGACTTCGACCTGCGTGCGGTCAAGCGCTTGAGCCTGGCGGGCAAAGACCTGGTGCTGGGCCTCAACCTGAACAACAACCCGACCCTGCAGGATGTCTGGAACAGCACGCCGGTGTGGCGCGGCATGCCCTTCACCGGGTCCAACCTGCCGCGGTCTCGGCCGCAGGGCGGCCTTCTGCTGGATGGCGCCCTGGGCCAGAAGGTGGTGGGCCTGGGGGCCTATGCCTGGTGGGACCGCCAGTGGTATGGCGAACTCAGCACCTATGGCAGCGCGGTGAACCACTGGCGGGTGCTGAGCACCGGCGTGGCACTGGACCAGATGAACCGTCTGCACGCCTACAACAACCCCTATTGGCGCCTGGCCTGGAACCGCGAGTGGGGCGCGCATTCGCTGATGCTGGGTCACTTCGGCATGGTGGCCGACAAATACCCTGATCCCGGCACGCCGCACGGCGCGACGGACCGCTTCACGGATCTGGCGCTGGATGCGCAGTACCAGTACCTCTCCGACCCGTCGATCTTCTCGCTGGCTGGCTCGTTGGGCCATGAGCGGCAGAACCGGCGGGCCAGCCATGCCAGCGGCGAGGCCCTGCACCCTGTCAACCACCTGCAGACGCTGCGGCTCAAGGCCTCTTACCTGTACGAGCGCACCTATGGTGTCTCGCTGGCCTACTCGGAGGTGCGAGGCAGCGCCGATGCCGGCCTGTACGGCAAGGTGCGCGACAGCGCCACGGGCGCCCTGGTCAGTGATCGCCCCGACACCCGAAGCTACATCGCCGAGTTTGACTACAACTTCAACCCGCAGACGCGCCTGATCTTTCAGTACACCGGCTTCCTGAAGTGGAATGGCGCAACCGCCAACATCGACGGCCGGGGCCGCAAACCCTCCGACAACAACATCCTCTTCATGGGGCTGTGGTTTCTGTTCTGAATGGGGGCATTTCTCATGAAAAAGCACTTTTTGAGCCTCGGCTTGATGGCCTGCTCCTGGTTCGGTTTCACGGCGGCGGCGCAATCGGTGCCGGGCCCCGATGCCCCGGCGTTGGCGCGTCAGGTCTGCGTGACCTGCCATGGCCCGGGGGGGCGCACCGATTCGGGCCAGTTCCCCAGCCTGGCGGGCCAGAGCGAGGCTTATCTGCTGGCCCAACTCAAGGCTTACCGCGACCACAGCCGCGCCAACCTGAATGCCCAGCGCTTCATGTGGGGCGTGGCGTCATGGCTGGAAGAGGCCGACCTGCCGAAGCTGGCGGCCTACTACGCAGCCCAGCCGCCGGCACCGGCCCGGGCGACGCCTCGCTCCGCCGACCAGCAGGCCGCCTATGAACGGGGGCAGACCTTGTACCGTGCCGGTGAGCCCGCCCGGGGTGTCTTGGCCTGTGCGGCCTGTCACGGCGCCCAGGCCCAGGGCCTGGGCGCCATCCCCCGGCTGGCAGGGCAGAACGCGCGCTACCTGGCTCAGCAGTTGGGGGTGTTCAAGGGCCACGACCGGGCCGATGGTGCCGCCATGGGTGGCGAGGCCGGCCCACTGACGCCCGAGCAGGTGCATGACCTGGCTCTGTACCTCCAGGCCCAGTGAGCCCATGACCGATTGGGGGCATCTGCCCGTCTGTGTTTTCGATGGTGGCTGGAACCTGCCTCTGTGGGCGGCCATCGAGCAGGGCTTCTTCGAGCAGCGGGGCCTGGCGATCGATCTCACGCTGACCCCCAGTTCGCGCGCGATGATGCAGGGTTTTGCCGAAGGGCGCTATCCCCTGATCCTGGTCAGCGCCGACAACGTGGTGGCCTTCCAGCAGAACCTGGCCGAGGTGCCGGTGGACGGCGAACCCGATGCCGTCATCGTGCTTGGTGGGGATGCGGGCTTTCTGAGCCTGGTGGCGGGCCCAGGCCTTCTTACCTTGGATGATCTGCGGGGCCGGGTTCTGGCCGTGGATGCCCCGGACACCGGCTTTGCGCTGGTGCTCTACGAACTGCTCGGCAGGGCCGGCCAGCCGCGCTCATCCTTGCGCATCGAATCGCAGGGCAGCACTGAGCAGCGCTACCAGTCACTGCTGGCCGGGCGCTGCGCCGCCACCCTGTTGCGCACGCCTTATGAACTATTGGCGGCCCAGCAGGGGTGTCGAGTGCTGGCCCGTTCGGCCGACGTGCTGGCCCACTACCAGGGGACGGTGGGGGCCACGCGCCAGGCCTGGGCCGAGCAGCATCCTCGGGAGCTCAAGGCCTTTTTGCAGGCGTATCGGCAGGGGCTGGCCTGGTGTCGACGTCAGCCGGCTGCCGCCTGTGCCTTGTTGCAAGCCCATGTGCCGGGCCTGGACCCGGCCCTGGCCCGGGCTGCCTATGGCTTGCTGCTGGACCCGGTCCATGGCCTGAGCGCCGATCTGGCGGTGGACCGCCAGGGCATGCAGGCGGTGGCGGCCTTGCGCCAGCGCTACCTGCCCGCCGCGCGCGAGCGCCAGGCGCGCATGACGTACCGCGCTGATTGGTGACGGGTCTGCAAGCCGGGCTGATGCCGATCAGCGGGTTCAGTCTGGCCGTTCGCCACGCGCCAGCCGGGTGTCGATGGTTTCCAGTACCGGCAGCAAATCGGCCACGCTGTCGATCACGTAGTGCGCGCCGCCGTCCAGCAACTCGGCGGTGGCCTGGGCGCGCAAGCGCTGTTGCTCGGGTTCGGGCGTGGCCTGCCATTGGGCTGGCGTCAGGCCCAGGGTGTTGCCGCTGATGGCGAGGCCCACCACCCAGCAGCCGATGGCGCGGCCCTCTTGCAGGCCCGGCACGGTGTCGTCCACCTTGACCACCGCAGCGGGTGGCCATACCTGCAGATCTGACAGGGTGCGCACCATCATCAGGGGGCCGGGCCGGGCGCTGGCCATGTCGCCGGCGCAGACCAGGTTGTCGGGCACATAGCCCTGGGCGGCGGCCAGGGGCTGCACCACGTCCATGATGGGGCGGTTGTAGCCGGTGGTCGAGCCGATCTTCAGACCGCGTGCGCGCAGAGCCAGCACGGTGTCCAGGGCGCCCGGGATCAACTGTGCATGGTCGCGCACGCTGGCCGCGTTCATGGGCGTGAAAACCTCGTACAGGGTGTCGCAGTCGGCATCGTCAAAGGGGCGACCATGCACGCGCAGCCATTCGGCCGCGATGCGGGGGGCGTGGCCCAGCGCGTGGATGTGGTCCCACTTGGCCAGGCCCATGGGCACACGGGCCTCGGCCACATCGATGCGCACGCCGTAGCGCGCAAACAGCTGCACAAAGGCGTCCATCGGGGCCAGGCTGCCGAAGTCGATCACGGTGCCGGCCCAGTCGAACACGACGGCCTGCAGAGAGAGAGGAGAGGGTTTCATGTCAGGGCTCCTATGGGTTTCACCAGGCGTTGAAGACTTCCTCGGCCAGGCCGAAGGCGGTGCTGGCGCCGGTGCCGCCGGTCACGGTGACCAGGCGGGTCTGGGCGTCGGGCGACAGCACCATGCAGGGCTCGGTGCTTGAAGACGGGTAGGTGCCCACCCAGCGCTCGGTCACCTCGGCCTGGCTCAGGTGCAAGGCTTCGCGCAGGTGGCGCAGGATCAACTGATCCACCTCTTCGAGCGCAAAGGGCGGCAGCACCGGGCCGTAGTGATGCGAATCACCCACCACCAGCGTGCCATCGGCGCTCTGCACCACGATCAGGTGGATGCCGTGTTCCAGGCTCTGGGCCTCTTCACGCCGCAGTTGCTCGCGCACGGCCTGGGCTTCAGGCAGTTCGGAATAGCCCTCATAGCGCACCAGGCTCAGATCGCCCATCACCGAGCCTTGCAGCTTGAAGCCGGGCTGGGGCCGCACCCGCAGCATCTGCAACTGGCACAGGCGGATCGGGTGAGGGGCCCATTGCGGCGCGTACAGGCCGTTGAGTTCGGCGTTGGTGCACACCACCACGCGTTCGGCCCGGTAGCGCCCGCGCGAGGTCTCGACCAGGGGCGTCTGCACCGACTGCACGCTTTCGCCGAAGCGGAACTGCACGCCCAGCACCTCGGCCAGCCATTGGGTCAGTTGTGGAATGGCTTGGCGCGACTCCACGCGCAGCTCATGCGGGCTGTAAAGCACGGATTGCAGACCCTGGGTCTGCAGGGCCGGGTGGCGGCTTGCCGCTTCGTCCGGGCTCAGCAGTTCACAGCGCTCGGCCATTTCTGTGCGCATGAAGGCTTCCAGCACGGCGTGTGAGGCGGGCCGCTGGGCGCGCAACCACAGACCCTGGTGCAGCACCGGGATGCCGGCCTGCGGGGCCACCTCGGCCCACACCTCGCGCGAACGCAGGGCGCGGTGCCAATGGGCGCCGGCTTTCTGGCCGGTGACGGTGACAAAGCCGAAGTTGCGGATGGAGGCACCGATGCACTGGGCATCGCGCTCCACCACCACCACCTTGAGGCCGCGCTTGGCAGCCCAGTAGGCGTGGGCCAGGCCGACGATGCCGGCACCGACCACCAGCAGGTCACAGGATTCGGGGTTGTTGTTCATGCTTGACATGGAGAGTTGAGGGGTGTGAACAAGGAAGCGGGGCGCACCAGACCCTGCCGATCGGAAATCAGTGCATGGACGTCGGGTGTGATGGTGGGCCGGCAAGGCCCGGTGCCGGGGCTCAGCCGCTGTCGGGTGGGCGGCTGGGTGTCGGCAGACGGGGCGGATGGGGCGGATGGCGGCGGCGCATCAGCGGCTTCTCCAGCGCTGGGTCCGCTGGACCAGCAGGCGCTCCAGCGTGCCCAGCAGGGCCCGGCCCAAGGCGGCGCTGATGAAGATCAGCGTGGCCATGGCGGCGGCCGGGGCGATGTCGCCCGCATCGTCCATGGCCAGCACGGCGATCGAGGCCAGGGTGGTTTCGGGCGAGTAGATGAAGACCACCGCCGACACGGTGGTCATGGCGCTCACGAAGAAGTAGCCCGCCACCTGCAGCAGCGCAGGCAGGCACACCGGCAGGTGCACGCGCCACAGCGTCTTCCAGAAGGGCACGCCCAGCGATTCGGCCACCAGCTCGTACTCGCGGTCGAGCTGGCGCAGCGCAGTCAGCTGCGTGATGTGGGCCACCGAGAAACAGTGCGCCACGGTGCAGACGCTCATCAGCGTCAAGCTGCCAT
>RXJO01000141.1 GCA_003987795.1 Curvibacter sp. | reverse complement strand
AAAGTCAATGAAATCAACGATCTACCAACACCACCTCCGCGCCAGTGCTAGCTTTTCGTACCGTCACTTATTGCACTGAAAACGAGGAGACCCCGTGATGCAGGTCCACGCCAGCGGTTACTACGCGTGGAAAGTTGCCCCGCAGAGTCCACGTGCCCTGGACGACCTAAGACTGCTCGGTTTGCTCAAACAGGCATGTCTGGAAAGGGGGGGCGTCTATGGCCACCGCAAGCTGACGCTGGACATGCGTGACCTCGGTGAGCGGTGCGGCAAACACCGAGTGGCACGCCTGCCCAAGGGCGATGGTCGCCGGCCAGGCATGCGAGGTGGCAATCCAGCAGCGGTCGCGCCTAATTACCTTCAACGTCAGTTCACGGTGGCCGAGCCCAACAGGTCCTCGGTCACCGACATCACGTACATCCGAACACATGAAGGTTGGCTTTAATTGGCAGTCGTGGTCGACCAGTTCTCCCGGCAGGCGGTGGGCTGGTCGATGGGCAGCCTTATGAATAATAGTCTGGTGCTCGATGCAGTGTTGATGGCGCTCTGGCGTCGCCAACCGCAGGCGCCAGTCATTGTTCATTCCGATCAGGGCTGCCGTTTTACTGGCAACGAGTGGCAGGCGTTCATGCGCGACCACAACTTGGTCAGCAGCATGAGTCGTTGTGGCAACGGTCACAACAACGCTGTGGCCGAGAGCTTCTTCCAACTGCTCAAACGCGAGCGCATCCGCCGTCGTAACAATTCGACCCGAAGCGACGCGCGTGCTGATGTCTTCATGTTGCCGCCGAGACCGAAGTGAGCCACTGCGCCGACCGTCGACTGCGCCATTAATGAAGCCCCAGCGTCCAATATGCGAACGATCGGAGAGGCGCTCGTCTGGCCACGGGATCGCCGGCATTCGAGCAAAAGCGGCTCACATCTGCGGCGTCGCCTACACTCCAGAGGGCCTCGTCGACGTCTTTGCAAAGCAGCGCGAATGTTGGCACCCAACCTCGAAAAAATGTACGCCCGCTTCCGTTCTTCGCCCGTCAATGGAATCATGTACGGAAACCTTGCAACCAAGGTTCGCAGTTGAGACGGTTCACCCCATGCGGTGGAGATCGGTCGGTTTATGGTTCATGAATCGAAAGTTTTTCGTTCTGGCAATCAAATTTGCCGTAGGTGTTGTCACGTTAGTCAACCCTTTGTCGTTCCGGCCTTGTACTAATCTTGTGCAACGCCCTGCCGGCGTTAAGTTTTGATCGTCGTCACGCCTTATCGACGACGTGGCCTCAGTGGCCATTTTCTTCGGCATGCGCGATCAGGACTTCCACCCCAGCCTGCTCCAGCGAGCGCCGCACTTCATCGCTGATGCCGTCGTCGGTGAAAACGCGTGCGACCTTGTCGAGATGCGTGATCCTGAAGATTGCTTGCGCCTTGAACTTGGAGGAGTCGACGAGGACATTGACGGACTGGGCCGCGTCCACGAAGGCTCGATTCATCGCTGACTCCTCGGGCGTCAGCATGCCGATGCCCCCGGTCGCGGAGATCCCGTGGACGCCCAGGAAGGCCGCTCTGACCGTGATGTCCTCGAATGCACCTGTTTCGAGGCGGCCCACACTCGTCATCTTCTGAAAGTCCACGGTGCCCTGCAGGAGATGGACAGTGGCGTTTCTGCTCTTGGCCAGCTCCATGGCGACGGTCAGTCCGTTGGTGACGACATGAAGGTGGTGATGACCTCGCAGAGCTTCCGCGAGGTGCCTGCACGTGGTACCGCCGTTGATGAGGATGCAGTCGCCGTCCGACACTGATTGCGCGGCCAGCTCCGCGATGGCTCGTTTCTCGCGGTAGTTTTCCCTCTCGCGCTCCGCGTAGCTAACACTCTCGTACCGCGCCCAACCCTCTGCATACACCTCATTGCCGGGAATCGCGCCCCCTCGCGTGCGGGCCAGCACGCCACGCTCCTGCAATTCGATGAGGTCACGGCGGACAGTGATCGGCGATGTCTGAAAACGCTCCGCCAGCACGCTGACTTCGACGACGCCGCCCCCTTGCAAAAGGGCGACGATTTCTTTCTGGCGAGCTGCTTTGAGCATCTGTTTTCTTGCATTTCAGGACGGTTGACGCGCCACGCGCGCACGGGATCGATGCGGAAACTGTACCGCCCGTATTTGTCATGAGTTTGACTCATCATGTTCGTAGCATTCAGGACATGAACACTAACGATCAAATACGAACAGTCGTCTTTGATGTCGATGGAACCCTTTTCGACACCTTGCCCACCCTCGCAGCCGCGGCCAATGAGGTGCTTGTGCTCGCCGGATTGCAGGCCGTCGAGCCGCAGCATCTTCGTCCTGCCTTGAGCCAGGGCATCACCGCCCTCTTCCAGAGCGCGCTCCGGCTTCAGGCCGCGTCTGTGCCGCTCGCGTTGGGGTCGCGACTCGAAGATGCCTTCGCGCACCGCTACGCATCGCACTGGCTGCACAAAACTGTGGCATACGACGGCGCTCTCGATCTGCTGTCGATGCTTCGTTCGCAGCGCATCGCACTGGGCATTTGCACGAACCGCGATCAAGGCTCCACACGCACGCTTCTGGACAAGGCAGCGCTGACCGGCTTCTTCGACGCGATCGTGGGCCTGGGCGACACCGAGCATCCCAAGCCGGACGCCGCGCCGTTGCACCTCGCACTGACCCAGTTGGGCGGGACGCCGCGGACAGCGCTGTTCGTCGGGGACTCCGGCATTGACGCAGCGTGTGCCCAGGCGGCTGGCGTACGGCTGGCGGCCCATCTCGGCGGCTACGCCGCGGCGCCCGACGACTTGCGCCCGTGCACCGTGGCGTTTTCGGGCTACGCAGAGTTTCACAGCTGGATGGCCGCCCGGACATCGACTCAGTCAACGGCGGAGACGAACGACCATGTCTGACATCCAGATTTCCGGCCTGACCAAACGCTTCGGCAACGCTGCCGTTCTTCAGGAACTCGACCTGACAGTGCGCGACGGCGAATTCCTCACCCTGCTGGGCGCGTCCGGTTGCGGCAAGTCCACCTTGCTGAAGCTGATCGCCGGCCTGGACACGCCCGACACCGGCACGATCCGCATGGGAGACCGCGACCTGCTCGCCCTGTCACCCAGCGCACGGGACTGCGCGATGGTGTTCCAGTCCTATGCGCTGTACCCGCACATGACCGTGCGCGAGAACATCTCGATGCCGCTGGTGATGCGCGGCCTGGGGTTCTGGGGTCGCCTGCCGGGGGCACGCCTGGTATCCCCCGGGGTGCGCCGCCGGCTCGCCGACATCCATGCCAGCGCACATGAAGTGGCCCGGCGACTCGCCATCGACGGGTTACTCGATCGTAAGCCGGCGCACCTGTCGGGCGGCCAGCGCCAACGCGTCGCCCTGGCGCGCGCGATGGTTCGCCACCCCTCCGTGTTCCTGTTCGACGAGCCCCTTTCTAATCTGGACGCCAACCTTCGCCATGCGCTGCGTGCCGAGATCCGGCAGCTTCACGACCAGTTGGGCGTGACGTTCATCTACGTCACGCACGATCAGCACGAAGCCATGTCCATGTCGGACCGTGTGGCGGTCATGCGCGAAGGCCGCATCCTTCAGGTGGCGCCACCCGAAGATCTGTACATGCGGCCACAAAGCCTCGAGGTGGCTCGATTCGTCGGCGCACCGCGGATCAACGTCGTGCCGGGCGACATCCTCGCCAATGGCGAGATCCATTGCCTGGCGCAACGCATCGCAGATACCGCGGGGAACGGCGGGCCCTGCCGTGTCGCCTTCCGGCCGCAGGCTGTCACCTTGGCAAAGGCGCCGGGCCTCACCGTGCGCGGCGTGGTTGGCCATGTGGAATACGCGGGTGCCGAATTGATGGCCACGCTGACCCTGCCGAGCCAGGGGGAAGCCTGCATCGTCTGCCTCCCGGCTGGCACGGCAGCGCACGCAGGGGCCGAGTTCGAGGTCACGGTCCCGTGGGAAGCCCTGCATGTCTTCGACGCCGGCGGCCAGCGCATGTCGATCGGTCGATGCGACACCCTGAAGCGAGTGGCCTGAAAGCCGAGCATGCGCGCCCATCCTCTTTCCACCGTTTCACTTCTCGCGCCCGCGGGCCTTCTTGCGACGCTTCTGCTGTTCATACCCGTCCTTGCCGTATTTCTGATGTCGCTGACCGATTGGCAGTTCGGCGCCACCACCCTGAACTGGGTCGGCCTGCAGAACTACGCCGAACTCTGGTCGGACGCGGTGTTCCGCAAGTCTGTGGCCAACACCCTTGTCTACCTCGTCCTGGTCACCGGGGGATCGATCACGCTGGGCCTGAGCCTCGCCTTGTTGATCGAATCCGATCGATCGGGACGCGGCTTCTACCGCACAGCCTTTTTCATGCCGGCCGCATCGACGCTGATCGCAATGGCGGTCGTGTGGGAATTCCTGCTGCATCCGAGCGCCGGGCTCGTCAATCACCTGCTCCAGCAGGTCGGCGTCGCACCCCAGAACTGGCTCAACGACCGCCACCTCGCGCTGTACTCGCTCGCCGCGATCGGCATCTGGCAGATGTCGGGGCTTGCCCTGGTGTTCTTCCTGGCCGGGCTGCAAGGAATCCCCCGCGACGTGCGCGATGCGGCGGAACTCGACGGCATCGAGCGCCCCTTCGATCGATTCCGCTTCGTCACCTGGCCGTTGCTGGGCCCTACCACCTTGTTCGTCATCACTGTCTGCGCCATCCGCGCCCTGCAAGTCTTCGACACCGTTCACGTGCTCACCAAGGGCGGGCCGAACAAGGCCACCGAAGTGCTGCTGCACACCATCTATGCGGAGGGGTTCAGCTTCTTCCGCATGGGTTACGCCAGCGCCATGACGGTGGTCTTCATCGCCGGCATCTTCCTCTTGACCCAGATCCAGCACGCCGCGCTGGAGCGCAGGACGCACTACGCATGAAACGTCTTTCCCCTTCCTTTCGGATTCTTCGCCACGTGGTGCTGATGGTCGTGGCCCTGGTCTTCCTGATGCCGTTCATCTGGATGGTGCTGACCTCGCTCAAGCCTGCCGACGAAATCTTCGGCAGCGAGATTCATCTTTTTCCGACGCGCTTTGCTGCAGTGGAGAACTACACCCTCGCGCTAACCAAGGTCCCCTTGCTGCGCTACCTGTGGAATGGCGTGCTCGTCTGCGCGGGCATCCTGGTGTTGCAGATCCTGGTGGCACTGCCTGCCGCCTACGCCTTCGCCAAGCTGTCGTTCCGTGGCAAGCCGTGGGCTTGGCGCCTGGTGATGCTGGCGCTCATGGTGCCGTACCAAGCCACGGCCATCCCCCTCTACGTAATGCTGTATCACGCCGGTCTGCTCGACTCGATGGCCGCGCTCATCCTGCCTTTCAGCGTATCCGCGTTCGGCATCTTCCTGATGCGGCAGTTCTTTCGCACCGTGCCCGACGACCTGATCCACGCCGCGCGGCTCGACGGCATGGGTGAGTTGGAGATCGTCTGGCGCGTGATGCTGCCCACCGCCATGCCCGCCTTGCTGGCGTTCTCGATCTTCTCGGTGGTCTGGCACTGGAACGACTATTTCTGGCCCCTCCTGGTCATCAATTCACCCGATCTGGCGACGCCGCCGTTGGGAACCATGTTCTTCCGCAATGAGGAAGCAGGCAGCGCGTTCGGCCCGTTGATGGCCGGTACGGTGCTGATCACGGCGCCGCTGGTGCTGTTGTTCGTCGTCGCGCAAAAGCGCTTCATCGAAGGTGTGACGCTCACCGGCGTCAAGGGTTAAACCGCAAGGAATCAAGCAATGAAACAACTGTTCAAGAAAACCGCCGCCCTGGCCGTGTTGATGGCCGCGGGCCTGGCACAGGCTCAGCAACCGACCGAGATCGTGGTCGACTACGCGTATGCGGATCTCTTCAAGGAGGTCCATGAATCGATCGCGAGAGACTTCATGGCGAAGTTTCCACAGTACAAGGTCACGTTCCGCGCGCCCAACTCCGACTACGAGGTCTCCGCGCAACAGGTGTTGCGCCAGGCCGTGACGGGGCAGCTGCCCGACGTGTCCTATCAGGGTCTCAACCGTCAGCGCGTGTTTGCCGACCGTGGGCTCGCTGTCGACCTGACGCCCTTCATCAAGGCGGAGAAGGGCTGGGCGGGGATGGGTTACGACCAAGCGTTGCTTTCACTGGGGCAAGTCAAGGGTCAGCAGGTCGGCATCGGCTTCGCGCTGTCTACACCCGTCATCTACTACAACGCCGACCTGATGCGCAAGGCGGGCGTGGAGCCCGATCGCTTTCCCATGAACTGGGATGCCATCATGAACGCGGCCAAAAAGTCGAAGGCGGCAACGCCCGGCACCGAGAGCCTTCACGTCGAGTGGGACATCACGGGCAACTGGATGTGGCAGGTGCTGGTCTTCAGCAACGGCGGCACCATGTTGACCGCCGACGAGAAGAAGGTGGCCTTCGACGGCCCCGCAGGCAAGGCCGCCATGCTGACCCTCGAGCAGCTCGTCAAGCAGGGTGAGATGCGCAACATCTCCTATTCGGCCGCCTGGCAGGACTTCGTGAGCGGCAAGCTCGCGGTACTGGCGACAACCACTGCGCGCCTGGGCAGCATCACGAAGCAGGTGGGAGGCAAGTTCGAGATTCGTACCGCCCGCATGCCCGTTGCCAAGGACGGCCGCCTGCCGGCCGGTGGCAATGCAGCGATGATGTTTTCCAAGGATCCTGCCAAGCAAGCCGCTGCCTGGGAATACATCAAGTTCGCCACCGGCCCGCTGGGCGCGACGACCATGGTGAAGGCAACCGGCTACTTCCCGGCCAATACGCTGCCGGCAAACGACCCGAAGCTGCTCGCGCCCTTCTACAAGGCGAACCCCAACCATCTGACCGCCATTGCGCAGATGCCGGTTCTCACGGGCTGGTATGCGTTTCCGGGTGACAACGGCTTGAAGATCACCGATGTGATCAAGGATCATCTGCAGGACGTGGTCTCGCAAGAAGTGCAGCCCGCCGTCGCTCTCACCGACATGAGCAAGGCGGTCCAGGCACTGCTGCCGCGCTGATCGAAAGGCACGACCATGCTCAAATTCATCCACATCACGGACATTCATCTTGTCGAGCAGGGTCGTGCCCTTTACGGGCATGACCCCGGCAAACGGTTCGAGCGCTGCATCGACAGCGTGATCGCCGAGCACGCGGACGCAGCGTCTTGCGTGATCACGGGCGACCTCGCACATGTCGGGCACCCGGACGCCTACCGCCAGCTGTCGGAGCAATGCGCGCGGTTGCCAATGCCGGTTCATCTGATTCTCGGCAACCACGACAGCCGGACCAACTTCCGCGAGCGCTTCCCACAGGTGCCGGTGGACAGCAATGGGTTCGTCCAGTACGAGCAGGCCATCGGGAGGTTCAGGGGTCTGTTTCTGGATACCAACGAACCGGGAACGCATTGCGGCGTCTTCTGCGAGCAACGGGCAAACTGGCTTTCCCAGCGCTTGGCGGAGGATGATTCACCGGTGCTCCTGTTCATGCATCATCCGGCATTCCACCTTGGCATCCCGGTCGTGGATCGAATCGGATTGGTCGACAACGAATGGTTGCTCGCGGCTCTGAAGGGCCACGAGCATCGCGTCAAGCACCTGTTCTTCGGCCACATTCATCGGCCCATCTCGGGCACATGGCGCGGCATCCCGTTCTCGACATTACGCGGCACTAACCATCAAGTGGCGCTGCATCTCCGGGAATCCGAAGACATCCCGGGAAGCTTCGAACCGCCTCAGTACGGCGTCGTGCTGATCGACGAGGCATCGGTGATCGTGCACCTGCATGACTTTCTCGATCGCAGCGAGAAATTCTGGCTAGGCGCGTAGGCTCGGATGCAGAGGCGGCCCTTGGTCCAGTGCCGTGAAGTCGATCCTGCCGACTCTGCAGGCGATTCAAGCCTCAATCAAGGGCCGAAGCGGGCCCTAAGAAATCGTAGTGCACCTGCCGGACGGGCACGCCCAGCGTGCGCCGCGAGCGCTGCGCACGCTGCACGAAAGGCTTCGACCCGAGGAAATAGCTGTCGGTGCCGCACCCCCGTTGGCTCACTCTCCAGTCGGCGCCAACAACTCGACCTACGAATTAAGAGTCTTCGCTACCTCGATTTCTAAAGAATCTCAAAAAGTTGGAAAAATCCAGCATCCATGCGAGTTTGCGGTTGATTGAGGCTACTGAACTGTTCTCGCAGGTTCCCCTTTTATGTGAAGTATTCGCGGCATGATTACACGGGCTTTACACGTGAGCCGCGGGCGAAACCTGCTGCTGGCCTAATGGCACTCTCCGAGCAGAATCGAAGCGCTTTACCTTGCGAAAGCGGTGCTAACGTGCTTTTGTGTTCCAGATCTGTGAGGGCCATGACTCCAAACGGCCAACTGCGGGTCTTCGAAATTTGAAACTGGTTGATTGCTACCTGGGTCAAATAAGTCTCCCTGTTGTTCCCATTTCATTGCAGCGACAAATGCGACGGCAGGGCTTGACCTGCAGATTCAGGCCACTTCGAAATGCCTGTCTGAGATTGACTGGATTGACATGACACTCTTTCGGAACGTTGCAGTTTTAGCTGGGGTTTTGGGATCGCTGCTTGGTGCCGGCAGCTTTCCGGCGCAAGCGCAAGAGCTAGCGTACGTCGCTGGAGTGCCCAGCGCCGACGGCATCGGCAAACGCTACCTGGGTCGCGAGATCGCACAGGTCATGGGGTGGCAAGGAGCGCCATGGCTCGAACGCCAGGAACGGGAGAAGGAAGAACGTACCGACCTTCTCCTGGATGCGCTGGAGTTGAAGCCAGGCATGGTGGTTGCCGACATCGGCGCTGGTACCGGCTACCTGTCCCGTCGCATGGCGCGCCTGGTCGCCCCTTCCGGCAGAGTCCTGGCGGTCGATGTGCAACCCGAGATGGTCGCGCTTTTGCGCCAGGCTGCGGAAGCCGAAGGCATGCGCAATATCACGCCTTCATTGGGTACTGAAAACGATGCCCGTCTGGCGCCGGGGTCCGTCGACCTGGCGATCATGGTCGACGTGTATCACGAGCTGTCTGCTCCGTATGAGATGCTCAGGAGTGTGGTGCAGTCGCTCGCGCCCGGCGGGCGGGTCGTTTTCGTGGAGTACAAGGCGGAAGATCCCGCAGTACAGATCAAGCAGCTGCACAAGATGACGGAAAGGCAGATCCGCCGGGAAGCGGAAATCCTGCCGTTGCAGTGGGTGCGTACAGACGCGAGGCTGCCGTGGCAGCACGTCGTCATTTTCCGAAAGAAATCCTGAACTGCAGAGCTTTGGCGAGTGCAAGCTTCTTGGCCTTGGCGGGTAATCTTCAGTTCGTCGGATCGAGCACCAAACGCGCATTTAGGTCGTCGACGAGCCAAATGACGGCGGATCCAGGCGGATCCAATGCTTGATTAAACGCCGCCATCGTCAAGACGAAACCTGCCGGCTTGATGTCATCGACGTTCAGAGAAACCTAGATGCTGCGCACAAAGGCGCTTTGCGCCATGTGCGTACGGCAGCCGCCGCTCGCCACTTGAGGATCTATGCGGTACCCCTGTCGTCATCCTGATTGCCGACTTTCAGCAGTCAGTTTATGGGGCCAAATACATCGCCGCCGTCGAGGTTTGCAAGTGCCGGCACGGTCGCCTGACCTATCAATGTCGCGGATGCATGCTTTCAGCTTTGGTACAAACGAGTAGCGCGGCGGCCTAAAACTTCTGCCATCAGTCTGAAGCTGCCTTTAAGTCGACTTGTCTGCGTCTTCGTGGGGCGGCCTGAAGCAGCGGGGCTTACCGCCGTCGACAAGGTCCACAAGGGCAAGGGCCGCACTGTCAACGCGCGCTTCTCGGTGATGTGCGCGCACTACCTGTACGACCCTGACTTCTGCAACGTCGCGGCGGGCTGGGAGAAGGGGCGCGTGGAGAAGAACGTGCAGTACAGCCGTCGGCGCATCTGGATCGAGGCGGCCCGACATCGCTTCAGTTCCTTTGTCGAACTCAATGCCTGGCTGAGTGAGCGCTGCCGCGCCCTGTGGAACGAGATCCGCCATCCCGAACACAGCCAATTCAACGTGGGCACGCGCTGGTTGGGGTCTCCTCGTTTTCAGTGCAATAAGTGACGGTACGCAAAGCTAGCACTGGCGCGGGGGTGGTCTGGGTAGACCGTTGATTTCATTGACTTT
>RXJO01000285.1 GCA_003987795.1 Curvibacter sp. | reverse complement strand
GCAACTCCTGGCGCATCCGCCGGCCCGACGGCGAGGACCGCTGGGTGCTCAATGCGGGGCGCATCATGCGCGACGGGCAGGGGGTGCCTGAGCGGGTCGTGGGCGTGATCGTCGACATCCATGACCAGAAGCAGCTCGAGGCCCGGCTGGCCGAGCAACTGGTCTTTCAGGAGGTGCTGGTCGACACCATCCCGGTCCCGTTGTTCTACAAGGGGCCGGATGGCCGCTACCTGGGGTTCAACCGCGCCTACGAGCAGGCCTTTGCCGTGCGCCGCCAGGATCTGATCGGCAAGACGGTGCTCGACCTCGGCTATCTGTCGTCGTCCCATCGCGAGCTGTTCGACACCATGGCCCGGCGGGTGCTGCAAGGCGCAGCGGGCGAGCAGTTGTCGCTGCGCCTGCAATACGCCGACGGGGCCTGGCACGACGTGCTGTTCTGGGTGCGTGGCTTTCAGCGTGCGGACGGCACGCCCGGTGGCCTGATCGGCACCTTCGTGGACATCACCGACCAGAAGCGCGCCCAGCAGGAACTGGAGCGGGCCAAGGAACTGGCCGAGGAGGCCACTGAGCTCAAGAGCCATTTCCTGGCCAACATGAGCCATGAGATCCGCACCCCCATGAACGCCATCATCGGCATGGCGCATCTGGCCTTGCGCACCGGTCTCACGGCCCAGCAGCGCGCCTATGTGGACAAGATCCAGCAGGCCGGCCAACACCTGCTGGGGGTGATCAACGACATCCTCGATGTCTCCAAGATCGAGGCCGGCCGCCTGGGCTTGGAGAGCACGCCCTTCCAGCTCGACAAGGTGCTTGAGAACGTGGCCGATGTGGTGGCGCACAAGGCCACCGAGAAGGGGCTGGAGCTGATCTGCGACGTGGCCCCCGACGTGCCGGACAGCCTGGTCGGCGACCCCTTGCGCCTGGGCCAGATCCTGATCAATTACCTCAACAACGCCATCAAGTTCACTGAGCAGGGCGAAATCGAGATCGTGGTTCGCCGGGTGCCGGTGGCCGAGGGTGTGAACGGGCCGCCGCTGACCTTGCGTTTCGAGGTGCGCGACACCGGCATCGGTCTGAACGAGGCACAGATCGGACGTCTGTTCCAAAGCTTCCAGCAGGCCGATGCATCGACCACCCGCCGCTACGGCGGCACCGGCCTGGGCCTGTCGATCTGCAAGAGCCTGGCCCAGTTGATGGGGGGCGAGGTGGGGGTGCACAGCCAGCCTGGCCAGGGATCGGTGTTCTGGTTCACCGCCCAGTTGCAGGTCGGGCCCGGCACGCCTCGAACCCTGCTGCCCGACCCGGATCTGCGAGGCCGTCGGGCACTGGTGGTGGACGACAACCAGCACGCGGCGGCGGTGCTGGCCGACCTGCTCAAGGGCATGAGTTTCGAGGTGTCGGTGGCCCATTCAGGGGCTGAGGCCTTGGCGGCGCTCGTCGAGGCGGCCAATCAGGGCCTACCGGTGGAGGTGCTGGTGCTCGATTGGCAGATGCCCGGCATGGACGGTCTGGAGGTGGCTCGCCGCCTGCCCGGGTTGAATCTGCCTCTGCAGCCCTGGTCGGTCATGGTCACCGGCTTCGGTCGCGACGAGTTGCTCGAGAGCGCTCGCCACCTGGGGGTGGGCGAGGTGTTGGTCAAGCCGGTCAATGCGTCCCAGATGTTCGATGCGCTGATGCGGCTGATGGGACAGCCTCAGGCCCGGCCTGAATCCGAGCTGCCGCCCGGCAGCTCACCGCTTGAAGCGTTGACGCCACTGCGCGGTGCGCGTCTGCTGGTGGTCGAGGACAACGAGCTCAACCAGCAGGTGGCCGCCGAGTTGCTCAGCGATGCCGGCTTTGTGGTCGAACTGGCTGGCAATGGTCAGGAGGCCCTGGCCAAGTTGCGCCAGCAGCCGGTCGACCTGGTGCTGATGGACATGCAGATGCCCGTCATGGACGGCCTGGAAGCCACCCGGGCCATCCGTGCCCAGCCTGATACCCGGCACCTGCCGGTGATCGCCATGACGGCCAACGCCATGGCGGCCGATCGAGAGCATTGTCTGGCCGCCGGCATGAATGACCACCTGGCCAAGCCGGTCGATCCGGACGACCTTTGGCGGGTGCTGGCCCGGTGGCTCAAGCCGATCGGCCGCCAGGCGGGGCCCCTTCCGCTGCGCGAACTCGACGCGGCACCGGTCAACCTGCCCACCGAGATTGCGGCCCTGGACGTCGGCCTGGGCCTGAAGCGGGTGATGGGCAAGCGAAGCCTGTACCGCTCGATGCTGGGCCGCTTCGTGAGCGGGCAGCAAGCCACGCTGGACGACTTGCCGCGAGCCTTGGCAGCACAGGACTGGCCGCTGGCCGAACGCCTGGCGCACAACCTCAAGGGGCTGGCGGGCAATCTGGGCGCGACGGTGCTTCAACACCGTGCCGCCGAGCTTGAAAGGGCCATCAGCTTTCGTGCGCCGGCCACGGACCTGAGCGGGCTCAGCGAGGCCGCCTTGCAGCAACTGAGTACCCTGCTGGGCGAGCTGAAGGCCTGGCTGGCAGGCCAGGCGATGCCGGTGGAACCCCTGGCAGCGGCGCCACAAGCCCTGGAAGGGCCAGTGCTGGCCCTGTTGCAGCACCTGCGTGCGTTGTTTGTCGACAACGACTCGGCGGCTCTGGAGGTGGTGAAAGAAAATGCCGCTATGCTGCGGATTGCCTTGGGAGATGCATTTCTTGCCGTTGAGCAGAAAACGCTTGCGTTTGAGTTTGAACAGGCAATTGAAGCCTTGGATTCCATCCTCCCGGCCACGACCCAGTCCGCCTGATCGAGCAGACACGGGCCTTTTTTGAGGGTGAATCAGATGGCCGCCGTTCCCGTGACTGCAGAAGTATCCTTGTTGGTCGACAAGCCGATCGCCACCGTGTTGGTGGTGGACGATCTGGCCGACAACCTCAGCCTGATGAGCTCCTTGCTCAAAGACCATTACCGGGTGAAGGTGGCCAATCAGGGCGAGAAGGGCCTGCGCATCGCCGCCCAGGCGCCCACCCCTGACCTGATCCTGCTCGACATCATGATGCCCGGCATGGACGGCTACGAGGTGTGCCGGCGGCTCAAGGCCGACCCGGCCACCCGCGACATCCCGGTGATCTTCCTCACGGCACGTGCCGATGTGGCCGACGAGGCCCAGGGGCTGGCGCTGGGCGCGGTCGACTACATCACCAAGCCCATCAGCCCGCCGATTCTTCTGGCCCGGGTTCAGACGCACCTGGCCTTGAAGGCCACGGCCGATTTCCTGCGCAGCAAGAGCGACTACCTGCAGCAGGAGGTGGCCTTGCGCACCCTTGAGGTGCAGGCGATCCAGGATGTGACCATCATGGTCATGGCGGCCCTGGCTGAAACCCGCGACAGCGAGACGGGTAACCACATCCGGCGCACCCAGTTGTATGTGAAGGCTCTGGCCGAGCGTCTGCGCGAGCATCCTCGCTTCGAGGCCGTGCTCAGTGAGCGCAACATCGAACTGCTGTACAAATCAGCACCTTTGCACGACATCGGCAAGGTGGGCATCCCCGATGCCATCCTGCTCAAGCCCGGCAAGCTCACGGTGGAAGAGTTCGAGGTCATGAAGCGGCACCCCGAGATCGGGCGCGACGCCATCGAGGAGGCCGAGCGGCGCCTGGGCATCAAGGTCAAGTTCCTGACCTTTGCCAAGGAGATCGCCTACAGCCACCAGGAGAAGTGGGATGGAACAGGTTATCCGCAGGGCCTGGCCGGTGATGCCATCCCGGTGTCGGCCCGCCTGATGGCGGTGGCCGACGTTTACGACGCGCTGATCAGCAAGCGGGTCTACAAGCCGCCGTTCTCGCATGAGCAGGCCTGCCAGATCGTGGTGCAGGGCCGGGGGCAGCACTTCGATCCCGACATCGTCGACGCCTTCATCGAGATCGCCGACGACTTTCGCGTCATCGCGCTGCGCTACGCCGACTGAGGCGCGTCGGGCCTCGGTCGGCTGGCTGGGGCTCAGAAGGGGGCGTCGCCCTGTGCCGCAGCGGGTGGCGCATCCTCAGCCGGTGTCTCGTCGACGTCGGCGTCAGTGCCTTCCGAAGAGGTGGCGTCCTGGCCCAGGGCCTGGCGCACGGCGGCCTTTTCGCCCGCACCGGCAAACTTGCTGTACTTGCCCAGGATCGTGACCAACTGGCCGTAGATGCGCGGGTTGCCCGCCAGGCATTCCTTCTGTTCCAGGAAGTCAGCTTCGCCCGTGAAATTGCCGACCAGGCCGCCGGCTTCGGTCACCAGCAGCGAGCCGGCCGCGATGTCCCAGATCGACAGGCCGGTTTCGAAGAAACCGTCGCAGAATCCGGCAGCCACATAGGCCAGGTCCAGGGCGGCAGCGCCGGGGCGGCGCAGGCCGGCGGTGCGGGGCATGATGTCGGCCATCATGGCCAGGTAGGCCTTGAAGTTGTCGCCCGGGCGGAAGGGGAAGCCGGTGGAGATCAGCGATTCGCCCAGACGGGTGCGCTTGCTGACACGGATGCGGCGTTCATTGAGGTAGGCACCCCGGCCCTTGGTGGCCGTGAACAGGTCGTTGCGGCTGGGGTCATAGATGACCGCCTGCTCGATCTTGCCGCGCACGGCCAGCGCGATGCTGACGCAGTACACGGGGAAGCCGTGGATGAAGTTGGTGGTGCCGTCGAGGGGATCGATGATCCAGACGAATTCAGAGTCTTTGGCGCCATGGGCCTGACCCGATTCCTCGGCCAGGATGCCGTGGCCAGGGTAGGCCGTGAGAAGGGTCTCGATGATGATGTTCTCGGCCGCCTGATCGACTTCCGTCACAAAGTCATTCACCTGCTTTTGCGAGATGCGCACGGATTCGACATCGAGTGCCGCGCGGTTGATGATGGCGCCAGCGGCGCGTGCGGCCTTGATGGCCACGTTGAGCATGGGGTGCAGGTTGGATGACATGAATTGTGAGGAAGAGCGTGGGAGGCCTGCCTGAGCCGCATTGGCAGCAGTCGCAGCCTGAACTGCGGGGCAGGAACTGACCCTCGCCGGCGATGCGGGAGGCGACAATAGCGGGATTTTACCCGCCGTTGCTCCCCGAGCGCCAGCCCCCCGTCCCAGAGACCCTGTGCCAAGCCCCATGAAAACCCGATTCATCCTGATCCAGACCAGCCACGCTGGCAATGTCGGTGCGGCGGCCCGCGCCATGAAAGTGATGGGTTTTGACGACCTGGTGTTGGTGGCGCCCCGCTGGCCCGACGTGCTTCAGCGCGAGGAGACCATCCAGCGCGCCAGCGGCGCAGAAGACATCCTGAGCCGGGCCCGGGTGGTGCCGACTCTGGACGAGGCCCTGGACGGCATGACCCACCTGTGCGCCACGGCGATGACCCCGCGCGACTTCGGCCCACCGCTCAAGGCGCCCCGACCGCATTTTGCTGAACTGGCGCAGGACCCCTCTCAGGCCGTGGCCTTCCTATTCGGTTCGGAGCGCTTCGGCATGCACAACGACGACGTTTACCGTTGCCACACCTGCCTGAGCATTCCGACCAATCCTGCCTTCGGATCATTGAACCTGGGGGCAGCCATCCAGGTGATCGCCTACGAATGGCGCCAGGCGCTCGGTGGTTTTGCGCTGCAATCGGCCACCGCGCCCGTGCGGCCCGCCGATGCGCAGCAGGTGGCCGGCATGCTCGGGCATTGGGAGCGGGCCCTGGTCGACATCGGCTTTCTGGACCCCGCGGCCCCCAAGAAGCTGATGCCCCGCCTGAACCAGCTTTTCAATCGTGCCGATCTGACCCAGGAGGAAATCCACATCCTCAGAGGTGTCGCCAAGGCCATGATCGAAACGGCCGCCCGCGCCAGCCGATAGACTGTCAGCTCATATCGATTCAACCCCAAGTCATGTTCTCCCGCCTCCGATCCGACATCCAGTGCATTCTTGACCGCGATCCTGCCGCGCGCAGCACCTGGGAGGTGATCACCTGTTATCCGGGTCTGCACGCTGTGGTGCTGCACCGGCCGGCCCACTGGTGCTGGACGCATGGGCTCAAGTGGTTGGGGCGTTTCATCTCGCATGTCGCGCGTTTTCTGACCGGCATCGAGATCCACCCGGGCGCCAAGCTGGGGCAGCGGGTGTTCTTCGACCATGCCATGGGCGTGGTGGTCGGCGAGACCGCCGAGATCGGTGACGGCTGCACCATCTACCAGGGTGTGACCCTGGGCGGGACCTCGCTTTACAAGGGCGCGAAGCGCCATCCCACCTTGGGCAAGGATGTGGTGGTGAGTGCCGGCGCCAAGGTGCTGGGCGGCTTTGTGGTAGGCGATGGCGCCAAGATCGGCAGCAATGCCGTGGTCATCAAGCCGGTGCCACCGGGCGCCACGGCGGTGGGCATCCCCGCGCGCATCATCCCGTCCAAAGAGGGGGCCAGTGCCGATGCCACCCCCGAGCGGGCCAAGTTCTCGGCCTATGGCGTCACGCTCGAAGACGATCCGGTGAGCCAGGCCCTCAAGGGTCTGATCACCAGCGCTTCATCTCAGGAGCACCAGATTGCGCTCTTGTGGCAGGCCATCGAAAAGCTCAGCAGTCGCCCTGCCGCAGGCGATTGCGTGCCGCAGGATGCCCAGCGCAGCGAGTGCTTCGAGGCGGCCAAACTCAACGATCTGGTCGGCAAATGAGCGCGCTGCGCCCTTCGCCAAAAAAAAAGCGACCCTTGGGTCGCTTTTTTCATGGTCGCCGATTCGGGCCGATTCAGACCGGACGGGGCGGGCGCTGCGCGCTCTTGGGGCGGAAGGCTTTGCAGACCTCGTCACGGGTCTCCAGGTAAGGGCCACCGATCAGATCGATGCAGTAGGGCACCGCCGCGAAGATGCCGGGCACCAGCGTGCTGCCGTCGCCTGCCTTGAGGCCTTCCAGGGTTTCCTGGATGGCCTTGGGCTGGCCGGGCAGGTTGATGATCAGGCTCTGGTGCCGGATCACGGCCACCTGACGAGACAGGATGGCGGTGGGCACGAAGCGCAGGCTGATCTGACGCATCTGCTCGCCGAACCCGGGCATCTCTTTGTGGGCCACGGCCAGCGTGGCTTCCGGGGTGACATCGCGCAGGGCCGGGCCGGTGCCACCGGTGGTCAGCACCAGGTCGCAGCGGGCCACGTCGACCAGGGCGGTCAGGGTGGCGCTGATGGTGGCTTGTTCGTCCGGGATGAGCCGGGGCTCGAACTGGATCGGGTTGATCAGGGCCCGGCTCAGCCACTCTTGCAGGGCCGGCAGGCCCTGGTCCTGGTAGACCCCGCTGGAGGCCCGGTCGCTGATCGAGACGATACCGATGCGCACCGACTCGGGGGCGGACAGGGTCTCAGTCATCGTGATCGCCTTCTTGTTCGGCCTGCTCGGCTTCATAGGCTTCAGGGTTCAGATGGCGGCGCACCAGCCGGAACAGCTCGCGGTAAGCCCGGCTCTGGCGCGGGGCCAGGCCTTGCGACACAGCCGCCTTGTCGACGGGTGGTGCGTCCTTGCGGGCCTGACGGATCAGGGCCCGCAACTGCTGCGTGTCGGTGCCTGGGTGCTGGTCCATCCAGAGGCCCAGCGCCTCCTCGTGGGCGATCAGGCGGTCGCGCCATTGCTCGGCCAGGTGCAGGGCGGCCGTGTCGGCGGCCGAGCCCTTGCGTTGCACTTCCAGGGCGGCCTTGATGGCATCGACCGCATCGGTGTCGAGCATTCGCATCAGCTTGCCGACAAACTGCATCTGGCGCCGCTTGCCCTCGAAGTTGGTGATGCGCTTGGCCTCAGCCACCGCGTCGACCAGCTTGTCGGACAGCGGCAGCTTCTCCATCAGGTCGGGGCGCAGCGTCAGCAGGTCTTCGCCCAGCTTCTGCAGGGCGGTGCTTTCGCGCTTGAGTTCGGTTTTGCTGGCTTCATCGGTGCCTTTGAGTTCGGCTTTGAGTTGCAGGTCCAGCTCGCTGCCTTCGGCAACGAAATGGCCGCGGACGAAGTAGCCTTTTTTGGGTTTGCGTGACATGTTGGGGGTATCCGGGGTGAGGGCCACAGGGGACCCTGAGCGGCAAGTATCATAGCTTCCGCTATGAAGAAACCCCAGACCACGGCCGCCAGCGGCTTCAGCTACTCCAGAGAAACCTTTGAACACCTGGTGGACACCGCCTTGGCGCATGCGCTCAAGCTCGGTGCCACCGACGCTGGCGCGGAAGCCTCCGAGGGCTGCGGGCTCAGTGTCAGCGTGCGCAAGGGTGAGCTTGAAAACGTCGAGCGCAACCGCGACAAGTCGTTGGGTGTCACCGTCTACCTGGGGCATCGGCGGGGCAATGCCAGCACCTCCGACTTTTCGGAGGGGGCGATTCTCCAGACGGTGCAGGCCGCTTACGACATCGCCCGCTTCACCGCCGAAGACCCTTGTGCCGGCTTGCCGGACGAGGCCGACATCGTCACCGAGCAGCCCGAGCTTGACCTGTTCCACCCCTGGGCACTGGATGCCGAGCAGGCCGTCCGTCTGGCCCAGGTCTGCGAAGCGGCCGCCCTGGCCACCAGCCGGCGCATCACCAACAGCGAGGGGGCAGGGGTGTCGGCCCAGCAGTCGCATTTCTTCAGCGCCCACACCCACGGCTTCCGAGGCGGCTATGCTAGCTCGCGCCACAGCCTGTCGGTGGCGCCCATCGCATCGCTGCCGGGCAAGAACGCTGACATGCAGCGCGACGCCTGGTACAGCTCGCAGCGCTGCGCCGACGATCTTGCCAGTCCCGAGGCCGTCGGGCGTTATGCCGCCCAGCGGGCACTGAGCCGCCTCAAATCACGCAAGATCGCCACCACCCAGTGCCCGGTGCTGTTCGAGTCGCCCCTGGCCGCCGGTCTGCTGGGCAGCTTTGTGCAGGCGGTGAGCGGCGGTGCGCTGTACCGCAAGAGCAGCTTCCTGCTCGACTCGCTGGGCAAGAAGGTGTTCCCCAAGCACATCGATGTGCTGGAGGATCCTTTCGTGCTGCGCGGCAAGGGCAGCTCACCGTTCGATGAAGAGGGCGTGAAGGTCGCCGCGCGCAAGGTGGTCGATGCGGGCAGTGTGCAGGGGTATTTCCTGACCAGCTACTCGGCTCGCAAGTTGGGCATGCGCACCACCGGCCACGCCGGCGGCTCGCACAACCTCACCTTGCGCTCGCGCCTGACCCGTGCCGGTGACGATCTGGACGCCATGCTGCAGAAGCTGGGCACCGGCCTGTTCGTGACCGAGCTCATAGGGCAGGGCGTGAACTACGTGACCGGTGACTACTCGCGCGGCGCCAGCGGTTTCTGGGTCGAGAACGGCCGCATCGCCTACCCGGTGCAGGAGATCACGATCGCCGGCAACCTCAAAGACATGTTCAAGGGCATCGAGGCCATCGGTGCCGATGCCTACACCTACGGCGCCAAGACCGTGGGCTCGGTGCTGATCAACCGCATGAAGGTGGCTGGCAGCTGAACCGCCTGCCTTCCGTCTGCACCCCAGGCCCCTGGCGCTTCAGCGCCCGGGGCTTTTTTGCAGGGCCTCACTGCGTGTTGCCACGCACCTCGGTGCGCTCGGAGTTCGGCCCGCCGACGCGGCCCCCGCCATTGATCTGAACCCCAGGCCTGACCATGATTTCGTGGTTCTCGCGGGGGGCTGACGAGGGTTGCCGCTGCGGTTGCCATTGCTGCTGTTGAAGCTGTTGTTGTTGTTGGCGCTGGATCTGCTCCCGCATCAGTTGCTCGCGTTGCGCCTGCTCTCTTTGCTGCTGCTGGAGCTGCTGCATCAGAAGCTGCTGGTGTTGCTGCTGTTGCAGGGCCTGGCGTTGACGCTCGGCTTCGGCCTGTTGCTGCATCTGTTGCTGCATTTGCAGCTGCTGCTGGGCTTGCTGCTGGAACTGGCGTTGGGCCTGCTCCTGTTGCTCGCGTTGCTGAGCCTCGCGCCATTGCCGTTCGGCCTCGGTGCGGGGCGCGTTGTTCGGAACGGGGGTCACCTGCTGGACGATGCCGGGGCGGCCCAGGGGCTGTGCCGCGGGTTCAGGGCTGGTCTGAAGGGCCGGCGCAGGGCTCATGTTGGGGCGTCGTTCGCCATCGCGACCCTGCCAGGGCAGGGTGCTGTTCGAGCCGGTGCTGCCGGATTGGGGAACCGACGGCCGTTCCGGCACAAGCTGCACCTGTGGGCGGGGCAGGGCCTGGGGTGACTGGCCCCACACAGGCCGGCCGCCCTGGGGTTGGTGGG
>RXJO01000330.1:5728-10368 GCA_003987795.1 Curvibacter sp. | reverse complement strand
CTGGCTGCCGGTGGTGACGATCAGGTTCTCAGGGGCCACCTCGCTGGCGCCCTTGTCGGTCATGAAGCGGGCCAGTTGCTCGCGCAAGGGGTTGTAGCCCTCGGTGGCACCGTACTGCAACGCGCCGCCAGCCTCTTCGGTCAGCGCCGTGTTGACGGCTTCACGGATGCCGTCGACGTCGAACATGGCGCTGTCGGGAAAGCCCCCGGCAAAGCTGATGATGCCGGGCTTGCCCAGCAGCTTGAAAAGTTCACGGATGGCAGAGGTTTCGACGTTGTCGAGGCGGTCGGCAAATTGCAATGGCATGGTGCATCTCACTTTCGGACGCACATTGTCGCCAATTCGCGTCCGCCCAACGCACACATGGCCCCAGGTGGCCTCATTCAGCGCCTGCAGGACGGACGGACGGCCCCCACAACATCGTGAAACATCCATGTACAAATCGGGCGCGGCAGGGCATAAATGAGGAACCTGCCAAACTCTGATGAGGATTTGCCCATGCCCCAGCTTGAAGCCTTTTTCCAGAGCGTCCAGTTGCCCACCATGCCCGAGGTGGCGCACACCCTGATCCGCACGCTGCATGACGAGGACAGCTCGCCCCGGGGGGTGAGAGACATCCTGGCCCGGGACCCGGCCCTGACCGTCAAGCTGATCCGCCTGGCCAACTGCGCCCGCTTCGGTCTGCCGCGCACCGTGGCCAGCCTCGACGACGCCATCCTCATGACCGGCATGGAACAGGTGCGCACCCTGGCCCTGTCGGCCTGCCTGAACACCGCCTTCCCGATGATTGCCGGCCTGGACCGGCGTGAGTTCTGGGAACAGAGCATGGCCTGCGCCGGATACGCGGCCTGGCTCGGCCAGCGCCTGGAGGTCGACCCCCAGGCGGCCTGGCTGGCCGGCATGATGCTGCGCCTGGGCGAACTGGTGATCGGCCAGCGCCTGCCCCAGGCCCTGTCCGAGATCGAACGCCAGCCCCACCTGCCCGGTGGGCGCTGGCAGCGCGAGACCCAGTTGCTGGGCTTCACCGAAAGCCAGGTCAGCGCCGAGATGGCGCGGCGCTGGAACTTCCCGGCCCTGATCGTGCGGGGGCTGGAGCATGCCTCCGACCCCATGGCGACCCGGCCTTTCTGTCGCATGGCCGGCCTGCTGCATCTGGCCGAACTGCTGGCCGAGACCGCACCCCATGCCTCGGATCCGACCGAGATCCAGCAAGCGGTGGCCAGCCTGCCGCAAGAGGTGATGCAAGCACTGCAGCTCGATGCCGAATGGATGGCGGCTCATCTGCCCTCGGTGGACACTTTCATCGACATGGGCTCACTGCACTGACCACGCCCGGCCGACCGCACACCCGGGCCGGTCGGTCTGGACGGCATGCCCGCCCAAGAGGCGCCACAATGCGGTTCAGCCCAGCTTGAACGCGCATGAAAAAATCCGACATCGAACCGTTTTTTGCCACCCTCAAGGCGGCCAACCCCCAGCCCAACACCGAACTCGAATACACCACGGTGTTCGAGCTGCTGGCGGCCGTGCTGCTGTCGGCCCAGGCCACCGACGTGGGCGTCAACAAGGCCACCCGCCGGCTGTTCCCGGTGGCCGGCACGCCGCAGAAGATCCTGGCCCTGGGGCTGGAGGGGCTTGAGCAGCACATCAAGACCATCGGCCTCTACCGCAGCAAGGCCCGTCATCTGCTCGAAACCTGCCGCATCCTGGTCGAACAGCACGGCGGCCAGGTGCCCCGCACCCGCGAGGCCCTGGAGGCCCTGCCCGGCGTGGGCCGCAAGACTGCCAACGTGGTGCTGAATGTGGCCTTCGGCGAGCCCACCATGGCGGTGGACACCCACATCTTCCGGGTCAGCAACCGCACGGGCCTGGCCCCAGGCAAGAACCCGCTCGAAGTAGAGAAGCAACTGCTCAAACGGGTACCAGCGGCCTATGCGGTGGACTCCCACCATTGGCTGATCCTGCACGGACGCTATGTCTGTCAGGCCCGCAAACCCCAGTGCTGGCACTGCAGCGTGGCGGCCTGGTGCGATTTCAAACCCAAGACGCCCAAACCCTGACGTGCCAGCCCCAAGACCCCCCGGGCGCCAGGCAACGCGATCCGGCCCCAGATCCCGCCCACGCGGACCCGTGCGTTGGCGCAGCACCAGCGTGCTGGCCCTGTCCGCCGGTGTGGCCCTTTATGTGGCAGCCAGCCTTCGCTGGGAGGTCCCCTGGGCCGCAGGCGGGGTCTATGCCGTGATGAGTCTGGTGTGCTACCTGAGCTATGCCGCCGACAAAACAGCAGCCCGCCAGGGCGGGTGGCGCACCAGCGAGCGCACGCTGCTCTGGCTGGGCCTGGCCTGTGGATGGCCCGGCGCCATCCTGGCGCAGGAGCGCCTGCGCCACAAATCGGCCAAGCTGCGCTTTCGCGGCTGGTTCTGGCTGACCGTGGTGCTGAACCTGCTGGGCTTTGCCCTGCTGTTCACCCCCTTGCTGCCCGAGTGGAGCCCGCTCTACCCGTTCAAACTGCTTCAGCGCACCCAGTACTGAGGCAGGGCCTGGCCATCGGTCGAAACGCCCTCGCCACGCCGATACGGCAGCATCGAGCCGGGCTGCGGGGTCAGGTGGGCGGCAATCTCGATGTGGGGGGGCTCTGATGTGACCGCCCCGAAAATGGTCGCGAACGAGGCATCCGCAGCATCATGCCCGGTGCCGATGCGCACAAAACCCATCGGGATCGCCGTGCCGGAGGGGTCGAACAGGTACCAGTTGTGCCCCAGATAAGCCTCCACATAGGCATGGAAGTCGGTCGGGCCCAAAGCCGGATCCGCCCCGAAATCAATGCCAGTGGTGAAACGCGCGGGGATGTTGACGGCGCGGCACAGCGCAATCATCAAGTGGGCAAAGTCGCGGCACACGCCCACCCCATCGCGCAGGGTGTCGATGGCCGAGGTCATCGAGTTGCTGCTGCTCGACTTGAACTTCACCCGCTGCTGCACCCACTCCTGGATCGCCTGCACCCGGGCATAGCCATGGGGCAAGGTGCCGAACTCGCTCATGGCCAGGGCATTGAGCAGATCCGACTGGCAGTAGCGGCTGGGGTACAGGTAGGTCAGCACCTCGGGCGGCAACTGGGCCACCGGCACCTCTGGAATGACCGCCGCCGGCAACACCAGATGGTCCAGGTCCACCGTGGCCCGGTAGCTCACCTCCAGGGGCCCGGGCAACGCACTCAGGCGCAGACTGCGCGCCTGGGTGGCCGGGTCGGTGTGCATCATCAATGGCTGAGGCTGGCTGACCTGCAGTTGCTCATGCATCACCCACTGGCGCCGGGTTTGGGCCAGTTGGATGTTGAAGATGAAATCGGCGCCCGGAGCAGCCACCACGTAGCGCAAGGCAATCAGAAGTTCAAGGCGGACCATGACTCAGCTCACCCCTTGAAAGCGGCCGAGGTGGCCGGGGTGGAAAAACGAAGAAGGCATGGAGATCCAGACAGTCAGAAGAAGAACGCACCAGGGATGCTCGAACAACGCCCCGGCTGGCCTGAGGATGCAGGCAAGAAGCAGGCCCGTTCACGGCGGGCAGAACGGACAGCGCCATCGGACGCACGAAAAACCGAGCGCCAGAAGCGCTTCATGGTACGCCTTGCTTGATCAACACCCGCCCAAGCGGCGCCAAGCTTCAGGCCGATCGGACCACGGTGGTCGCCGGATCCGGCAATTGGTGGTCCAGGTCGGGGCGCTTCCAGGGGTCGACGTGCGTCATCAGGTTGAGCACCCGGTGGCGCGCCATCACGCGGTGCTGGGCCGCCACGGCGATGTCGTGCCCGGCCTCCACGGTGAGCAGTGCATCCACCTCGATGTGGGCATCGACCACGATCATGTCGCCCATGCGCCGGGTGCGCACATCGTGCACGCCGATCACCCCGGGGGTCTCGACCAGGGTCTGGCGGATCGCGGCCACCTCTTCCTCATCCACCGCGCGGTCCATCAGATCATGCAGGGCGTCCCAACCGAACTGCCAGCCCATGCGGCCCACCATCAGGCCCACGATCAGGGCGGCGATCGGGTCGAGCAGCGGAAAGCCGGCCAGATTGCCGGCAATGCCTGCCCCCACCACCAGTGACGAGGCCGCATCTGAACGCGCATGCCAGGCGTTGGCCACCAGCAGACTCGATTTGACGCGCTTGGCAATCATCAGCATGTAACGGAACAGCAGCTCTTTGGACACCAGCGCAGCACCGGCCACCCAAAGGGCCACGCCATGCACCTGGGGCACCGAATCGGGGCTTTGCAGCTTGAGCACAGCGGCCCAGAGCATGCCGGCGCCCACCGCCAGCAGGATCACCCCGAGCACCAGCGAAGCAGCGGTCTCGAAGCGCTGATGCCCATAGGGATGGTCTTCATCGGCCTCCTTCTGGCTGTGGTGGTTGGCGAACAGCACCACGGCATCTGAGACCAGATCCGACAGCGAGTGGATGCCGTCAGCCACCAGGCCCTGGGAATGGGTCAGGGCGCCGACCACGATCTGGGTCGCACTGAGCGCCGTGTTCACCACCACACTGACCCAGGTGCTGCGCGACGCTGCCGCCGAGCGCTCGGCGCTGCTGTACTGGGTGTCTTCGTGGTCAGGTGGGGCGTCTTTGAATTGCATGCGGA
>RXJO01000330.1:1594-5678 GCA_003987795.1 Curvibacter sp. | reverse complement strand
TCGGTCAGCCCCGATTGTGCCTGCGCCGCTGCGGCGCCGCCGAAGCGGGCACGCTGCCACTGGCCACGTACACCGTGTTGCCCAGGTGCGTGCGCAGGGTCAGCTCCACCCCGCGGTCGGCCAAAGGGCGCCAGGGCTGGTCCAGCCCATGCAGCGTGGTGACCGAATGCGCAGCCGCCAACCACACCAGGCCATTGAACACGCCCCAGCCCGCCGGTGCCCATTGCAGACCGGTCGCGGCCAGCCGAGCCCCGGGACGCAGGTGGGCCAGCACATGATCGACGGCGGCTGGCGTCTGGAGAATGTCGTGGGTGAAATGAAACAGCGCGGCATCGGCCCCGGAGGGCAAGATGGCCTGGTCGATCGGCGCACAGGCCAGGCTGACGTTTTGCCAGCCATGGCGCTGCACGCGCCGGCGCGCCTCTTCGACCATCTCGGGGCACTGGTCGACCGCCACCACCCGGCCTTGTGGGCCGACGGCGGCCTGCAGCAGCGCCAGGCTCATGCCGGTGCCGCAACCGAGGTCGAGCACGGTCTGCCCCGGCGCCAGTTGCAGGCTGGCAATGGCTTCGGCCCGGATTGCATCGTACGGCGCCAGTTGCAGGTCATAGATGCCTGCGCGCCAACGGTACAGGCCCTGCGACGCGGCGGTGTCAGGGCCTGAGGGGCAATCGGTAGCGCGGGACATGGCGGGCCTCCGTGGTGTGGACGACCCACTCTAACCCGCCAGCGCCTCCGCGTCCATGCGCTGGCGCAGGCCTGGATCAGTCGGCGTAGATGCCGGCCTTGCGGATCACCGGGCCCCAGCGGTTGATCTCGGCTTCGAGATGGGTTTTCAGGCCGTTCGGGGTGACCTTGTCCATCGCGGGCACGTCGGAACTCAGGTCGGCCAGGCGCTTGGTCACCACCGGGTCTTGCAAGGCGGTGCGCAGGGCGGCATTGAGCTTGTTGATCACCTCGGGCGGGGTGCCCTTGGGCGCATACATGCCATGCCAGACCTTGACATCAAAGCCCTTCAGGCCCTGTTCGTCGAGCGTGGGCACATTGGGCAGGGCCGATAGCCGGTTCAGCGTGGTCACGCCGAACACCTTGATGCGTCCCTCCTTGATCATCGGCACGGTCTGGGTGGTCTGGTCACACAGCAGGTCCACCTGGCCGCCCAACAGGTCGTTCATGGCCGGGCCTGTGCCTTTGTAGGGCACGGTGTTGAGATCCACCCCGATGGTGCTCATGAAGATCAGCCCGCACAGGTGAGAAACCGCGCCGAGGCCGGCATTCGCCAGCGAGACCTTCTCCTTGTTGGCCTTGATGTAGGCCAGGGCCTCCTGCAGGTTGTTGGCCGGGAAATCCTTGCGGGCCAGCAGGGTCATGGGCACGTCAACGACCTGACCGATGTAGTCGAAATCCTTGAGCGGATCGAAGCTGAGCTTCTTGTAGAGGGCCGGGGCCGTCGACATGCCCATGTGATGCAGAAAGATGGTGTAGCCATTGGGGGCGGAACGGGCCGTCTTGGTGGCCGCGATGGTGCCGCCGGCACCGGCCGCGTTCTCGACCAGCACGGTCTGGCCCAGGGCCTTGCCCATGGGAATGGCGATCAGGCGCGCCACCACATCGGTGGGGCCACCGGCCGCAAACGGCACCAGCATGGTGATGGGGCGGTCAGGGAACACCTCGGCGCGGGCTGGGCCGGTGCCCAGCAAAGCCGTCGAGGCCAGGGCCGCCAAGCCGGCACGCCAAAGGGATTGGAAAGGCTTGAAATGGAAGGTCATGGTGCTTGTCTCTCGGGTTCTGTGGATCTCATCGGGGCCGACAGCCTGTGCCTGCCCCTTGCTTCACTGCTCTCACACCGCAGTGCCAGGCGCTCTCCCTGATGTGTCGTTCTCGTACTGACTGCATGGTGCGCCGGCTCGGGGCGGGACGGCACTAGGCCTTACCCCGGGACGCGGACCTCATTCAAGGGCTGGCAGGTCGATGCTCCAGGGCCAGCCAGCGCCGCGCCAGGGCCAGCACAGGGGCATCGACCATGCGACCGTCCACCCGCAGCGCACCGGC
The DNA here is from genome assembly GCA_003987795.1 of Curvibacter sp. Taxonomy (GTDB): domain Bacteria; phylum Pseudomonadota; class Gammaproteobacteria; order Burkholderiales; family Burkholderiaceae_C; genus Curvibacter. Next base: position 3,626 of record RXJO01000330.1, on the reverse strand, counting down.
CCCGAGGGCATCGCCCGCGGCCTCGGCCGCCGCCAGCACCCGCCGCGCCCAATCGCACTCCGCCGCAGTGGGCGCCAGGCCCTGGTGCACCGCCTCGATCTGGCTGGGGTGGATGCACAACTTGGCGCCAAAACCCAGGCGACGGGCGCGCCGGGCATCACTCAAAGTCTGCTCGGGCTCGTCGAGGGCCACGGTCACACCATCGACCGGCGCGGCCAGGCCAGCCCCGCGTGAGGCCAGCACCAACTGCCAACGGGCGGGCAGCAGTTCGGCCTCATCGGATCCACACGCCATGCCCAGATCGGCCTGCAGATCGATGTGACCCAGCACCAGGCGCAGCACCTGGGGCGCGCCCGCGATGGCCTGCAATTGCAGCAGGCCCTGCGCGCTTTCAATCAAAGGCAGCAGCGGCACCGCCGGCAGGCGAGCCGACAAGGCCTGCAGCTGGGCCGGGCTCTCGGCCTTGGCCAGGATCACGCCAGCCAGACCTGACAGCCCCTGGAGCAGGTCCAGATCCTCGCCATGGCCAGCCGCAGGCAGCGCATTCACCCGCACCAGCAGTCGCCGCCGCTCAGCCGAGGTCAGGCTCGGCCAGCACTGGGCCAGCGCGGCACGGGCCCCGGGCTTGGCCGCCGGCGCCACCGCATCCTCCAGGTCCAGGATGACCGCATCGGCCGCCCCGGCCAGCGCCTTGGCCAGGCGTTCCGGCCGGTCGCCGGGCACGAACAGAAAGCTGCGCGCCTCGTGCAGGGCACGCGCCTGAGGGGCCGTGCTCATGCGGCGCCCGGCAACAGACGACCCACCACCGGCGATTGCCCGATCTGCCACAGCTGCTCGACCGCGCCCGCCATCTCCTGCGCCTGGGCACCAGCGCTGAAGGCCGCCAGACGCAGGGCCTTGGCCGTGATCTCGTCGCGGCTCAGCGTGTTGCCAGGGTCGCCCTTGGGTTCATCGACTCGGCCATGGAAGACCCGGCCATCAGTGGTGTGCACCGTGACCTTGCCGATCCAGCGGCGCGGGTAGGCGCCATCGACCTCGGCATCCAGGCTCATGCTGACACGGTCGCGCAGCTGGCGTGTGGTCTCGCTGAGGAAGTGCCGATCAAACTCGGCCAGACCTGCATGCCCGAACTGGGCCACCAGGGCCAGCACCGTGCCCATCGAAAACTTGCTCTGATGCACCGTGCTGGGCGACACCACCGGGCCCAGCACATCGATCGCGCCCTGGTGCACATGGGTCTGCACGGCGGCCAGGTCTTCGGGCTTCAGGCCGTGTTCACGCATCACCAGCAGCAGGGCGTCGGCGGCCGGATGGGTGTGCCGGCAACTGGCGTGGTACTTGAACGAGGTTTCGGCGGTGGCCCAACGACTGCCCAGTCCATCGACCAGGCGCGCCGGGTCGGCATCGCTCGACATGCCGGCGGCCATGCCCTGGGGGCCGTCGAAGATGTCGGCCGCGCCGGTGAAGCCATCCATGGCCAAATAGGCCGACATCAGACCGGCCGCCGCCGCATGCGCGGTGTGCAACTGCTTGGAGTCGGCCGCGGTGCGCAGGAACTCCCACAGCCCGGCCGACTGGGTGCCTGCCGAGCCAAAGGCATGCTGCATCTGGCGTGCATCGAGCCGCAGCAGATGCCCCACTGCGGCGGCGGCAGCCAGGGTGCCTGCCGTGCCGGTGGTATGGAACACGCGGTAATGCGAGCGGCCCAAGAACTCGCCCACCCGGATGCCCACCTCGTAGCCGGCCACCGAGGCCGCAAGCAGATCGCGCCCGCTGCGCCCCAGTGCCTGGGCCACCGCCACCACGGGCGGGAACACCACCGTCGCGGGATGGAACACCGAGCCGTTGTGCACATCGTCCTGCTCGGCCACATGCGAGGCGGCGGCATTGGCCATGGCGGCCAGGTAAGGGCTGCTCAACTGACGGTTGATCAGCACCTCGGCACCGCCCTGCCCGAGTGCCGCCGCCCCCGCCCCGCCCATCTGCATCGCAAAGCGCGTGATGCTCTCGACCTGGCGCGAGCCGTGTCCGG
>RXJO01000330.1:0-1544 GCA_003987795.1 Curvibacter sp. | reverse complement strand
AGCAGGTCTTCGGTCTTGCGGATCACCGTGTCGGGGATGTCGTCGTAGCGCAGGTCGGCAGCAAAGCGGGCCAGGGTGGCCGTGGGGGTGTTCATGTTGTGTCTCCAGTGTGTTGTCAGTTCATCCGCCTCAGACCGTGCCGCGCTCGCGCAGGGCCGCAATGTCGGCCTCGCTGCGGCCCAGGCTGCGCAGAATGGCCTCGGTGTGCTGGCCGACGGCGGGCACCGCCTCCATGCGGTAGTCAAAGCTGCTGTGCCGCCCCGGCGGCAGCAGGGCCGGGATGGGGCCGGCAGGCGACCCCACCTCGCGCCAGCGCGCGCGCGCCTGCAACTGCGGATGGGCCCACAGGCCGGCCATGTCGTTCATGCGCGCATTGGCGATCTGGGCCTCGTCGAGACGGGCCAGCACCTCGGCACTGCTGAGGGCCCCAAAGGCCGTCAGGATGAGGGCCTTGAGTGCCTCGCGGTGCTCGTTGCGGCGGGCATTGCTGTCAAAGCGCGGGTCGGTGGCCAGATCGGCATCACGCAGCACCACCGCACAAAACACCTTCCACTCACGCTCGTTCTGCAGGCCCAGCATCACGGTGCCCCCGTCGCCGGCCTTGAAAGGCCCGTAGGGGTAGATGGTGGCGTGGGCTGCCGCACTGCGCGGCGGCGGCGTGGCGCCCTGGTAGGCGTAGTACATGGGGTAGCCCATCCATTCGCCCAGCGCTTCGAGCATGGACACATCGATGTGCCCCCCCTGCCCCGTGCGCCCGCGCTGCAGCAAGGCCGCCAACACGCTGCTGTAGGCATACATGCCGGCCGCGATGTCGGCCACCGAATTGCCGGCCTTGCAAGGGTCGTCTGGCGTGCCGGTGACCGACAGAAATCCGGCCTCGCTCTGGATCAGCAAGTCATAGGCCTTCTTGTCGCGGTAGGGGCCATCTTCGCCGTAGCCCGAGATATCGCACACGATCAGACGCGGGTGGCTGTGTTTCAGGTGCTCATAGCCCAGGCCCATGCGCGCCGCTGCCCCGGGGGCCAGGTTCTGCACCAGCACATCGGCGTCTTGGAGCAGCTCTTGCAGCACCTGCAGCGCCTCGGGCTGCTTGAGGTCGAGGGTGAGGCTTTCCTTGGAGCGGTTGACCCACACAAAGTGGGAGGCCTCGCCGTTGACCCGCTGGTCATAGGCCCGGGCGAAGTCGCCCACGCCGGGGCGTTCGATCTTGATGACGCGGGCGCCCAGGTCGGCCAGTTGGCGGGTGCAGAAGGGGGCGGCGATCGCGTGTTCCAGGGAGATGACGGTGATGCCGTCGAGGGGGCGTTGGGTCATGGTGTGGCTCACTGTCTGTGGAATGGGGCCAGAGGGGTGGCGGATTGGTTGGGGCACGAAGTGGGGGTGTGCCTTGGCCACTCGTTGCAGGTTCTGTGCTGCCGCTGCGCTCTGGTGGTTCTGCTCTTTGTATGAGGGCGGAGGCCGGGATTGCGGCCCGGCGGCCGCCTCACTTTCTTTGCTTCGCCAAAGAAAGTAAGCAAAGAAAGGCGACCCGAAGTCAGGGCCAC
>RXJO01000013.1 GCA_003987795.1 Curvibacter sp. | reverse complement strand
TCGTAGGGAAGGTAGTTCGCAGCCATTACCGCAAAGCTACCTCATCTCGCTGCCCTCGTCATCTGTCTCGTGCTTCTGCCGCCCAGACTCCTAGCCACTTTGTGATCCAGGGCGGCGGCTCGCGGTCGATGGCTTGCAGGGCGCGCAGCAGGATCGGGTCGCCCACCTCGTGCCAAACCGGCTTGCCGTCCTTCAGCACCGCCACGACATTGCCCCCGCCGGGCGGCATGTTGTGCTGCATCAGCTCCAGCATGCCGGGCGAGTCCTCGAACATCTTCTGCAGGTGCTCACGGGCCCGGGTGGCGGCCGGCGTAGCGGTCACGCCCTTTTCCAGGCCCACCGACTTCAGCAGTGCGTCGATGACGGCCGTCTTGTCGACCTTCATTGGGCGTGAGCCGGCCTCGATCTTGGCCATGAACTTGCCGCCCTCGGCCTGGGCCGCCAGGTCGGCGATCTTCTGCCGAGCCTCGTTCTTGACAGCCTTGTCGATCAGCATGGCGGCATTGGCTGTCATGTTGCCCAGGATGTCCCTGATGTTCTCGGTGCCACCGGTGAGCGCCTTGATGCCGCTCCAGTCCCCAGGCTTGCCCCGGAAGCCGTCGGCTTGGGCCACGCGGTGGAAAGGCAGGTACTGGGTGCGCTGCCACAGGGCCCGGGCGGCCGGGTTGATGATGCCCTGCTGCTCGGCAAAGTCGAGGATGCCGCTGTTCCAGGCCTGGTACTCGCTGAAGGCCTTTTCGAATTCGGGTGTGCGCAGCCTGAGCATGGCGTCGATCTCGCCGGGCGTGAAAAGGTGCTCCCGGCCCTGGGCCATCAGCTCCCGCGACGAGCGCCCAACGAAGTACAGCAAGGCATTGTCCAGCTCGCCAGCCACGGGGCGCAGGATCTCTTCAAGGCCCTTGCCCTTCCAGGTGAATGACCCATCTGCCTTCTTGACGGGGGCGCCGTAGCGAATGGCGCCATCCGCGATGCTCTGGGCGGCCCGGGACAGGCGGGCCGATTCGTAGGCCCCGTTGGGCGCGATCTTGCCGCTGTTCAACTCGCGCTCCATGCGGTACACCCCGTGCAGGTCGTCCACAGTTGCCTGGCGGAAGGCATCCCAACGGCCGTCCAGGGCCTCGCTCAGTGGCCGGTGGTCGCCGATCTTTGAGCGCGCCCGATCGAGCGCATCCTGGGCGAACCAGTCCACCATGCCGACCTGGGCCTTCTTGATGGCCTTGCCGTATTCGTGGCGCCCCAGGAAGTCCTCGAACCACTGATAGAACGTCGGGGCCCGCATCTTCGCCACCTCGGGCTGGGTCATGTAGTGCCGCACGAACTCCGCAAAGCCCTCGTAGATCTTCTTGCTGTCGTAGGACAAGCCGCGCAGCTCCTCCCGGTGCAGCTGCCAGTTCTTGCCCTCGATCCAGGTCTTGCGGATCTCGGGCGTCCGGTGGTCGATCAGGTGGGCGATCTCGTGGGCCGTGGACTCGAGGTCTGCGTGGCGTTTGACGCGCACCTCCCCTGTCGCCGGCCGGAAGAAGCCCATCACGCCCTTGCCCTTCACGCGCCCTTCGTAGACCCCGGTATCCAGCGCCTTGAGGAAGGGCACCAGGATGTCTTCGCGACGAATTGGTGCTGGGCGAGACCCGCCGCTGATTTCAGCGCCCGGTGGATGGCTGGGGGCTGGGCCAGCACGATCGTCGATGAAGCCGACATAGTTGGCACCAGGTGCAAAGGCATTGGCCTGCCCATCGCCGGGCAAAGTGCTGTCTGCAGCTGGTGGCCGGCGCCGACTGGCGGCCTCCACCTGGCTGAAGGCGACATCGTTGCCCAGGTGCAGGTCGGTCAGTGCCGCTGTGGCAGGCCCATAGCCTTGATGGCCGCGGCGATCGACTGCCGCATGCGAGGGTTCGACTCCAGCCGTCGCACCAGCAACCGGGTCTTCTCCAGCGTAGCGCCGCTGGGTGTCAGAGGCATGGTCAGTGGGGCTGTGACGCGGGGTCTCGGCATGGTTGGGGCCTTTCTCGATCGCGAATTGGTTGATGAGGTCCTGCGGCAGTCGGCCGCCCTCGGCCAGGTGCTGCACGATGGCCAGCGTCTCAGGGTGCAGGTTCTGCACGTCGACGCCGGCCTGGGCCAGGCTTTCGCCCAGATCTGCGCCGGCCTGCTTCAGGCCCGCCAGTTCGCCGGCGGCGGCAGCCATGTCGGGGGCCAGGATCGCGGCCTGCTGGTGGGGCTGATCGGCGCGCAGGCGCACGAGAACCGGCTTCTTGATGGTGGCCACCTGCTCAGGGCTCAGGCCGAACTCGCTGGCGTTGTCAGCCAGCCAGGCGCGGTAGCTCTCCGCCTTCTGGCCGTTGGCCTGGTAGACGCGCTTCAGGGCGACGGCGCGGGCATTGCCAGCCTCCACGATGCCATTGGCGCCCACCACCGGCGCGCCGCTGGCGTCGTCTACGGCCTGGCCCAGTCGCTGCGGGTCAAAGTACCGCACGATGGACTGCACGCGATCAGCTGCGTCGCCGCGGGTCCAATCCGGTCGGCCCAGCTCTGCCGGGTAGTCAGGGGTGGGGTTCAGCAGCGCGTCATGCGAGGCGCGCAGGTGGTCGGCATCAACCACGGCAAAACGTGCGTTGGCCAACGGCGCGGGCTCTGGGTTGGCCACTTGACGGGCCGGTGCGGTATCGCTGGCAGCTTCTGCCAGTGGGGTGAATCCGTATTTCGCCTCGGGCGCTGTTGCGCTGCTGGGTGCGCCGTCAAGAACATCACGGGTCGCTGATGGGTCTGCGCCCGTTGCGCTCCCGGATCTACCCATGGCGCGCCTGCCAGCCCGCAGAGCGGGATCGATCGCCATCGGCAGCGCGTTGATCGCCGTGTCGGCGGCCGTGGCCAGCACCGGGCTGCCTGTGGCGTCCAGCACCTTGCCGCCCACGTATTGGCCGCCCTCGGCCAGCTTCTCGAAGGGGTACGCCACGACCTCGGCAGCTGCCTTGCCCATCTCGCCGCGCGGCTGGTAGGTCAGGGCATCGCCCACCTGGTGCACGACGTCGGCGCCCGTCTTGTCGGTCAAACCCACCACGCGGCCGGCTTCGGTGGCCAGGCCGGCCAGACCTGCAGCGGGCAGCGCGACAACCTGGCTGGCCAGATTCAGGCCGGCTTCGCCGAGGGCGGTCAGTGGGTTGTTGAGCGCGATGGTTTTGAGCACGCTGGGCTTCTGGTCCTCGATCGGGGTGAAGCGTGATTTGGCAGGCCCTCGCGCCGTTGGCGAATCGTCGGCAGCCAAAGGCGTGAACCTGTGCACGCGGGCGGATGGTGTGGGCCCCTCGCCGCCAAAACGGTGCTGATACTCTCGCCTCAGGGCCTGTTGGTCTTCGGTGCCAGAAAACGCCGGGTCTTCGATCTCGGCGGCAACGATGCGCCGGGCTTCTTCATCGCGTTGCGCCTGCAGCTCAGGGCTCACGCGCGTCGGCAGATCAGGGGTTTCCAATGGAACGAATGGCATGCGAAACCCCGATCATTCGTAGTGGCCAACCAGCTTGCCGGTCGAGTCCAGAACCTCATAGCGACCCGCCGGGGTCTTGGAACCCAGGCGGTAGCCCTTCATAGCCGGGTCGGCTTGAAAGGCCTGGGCAATGCCCTGGGCCGAGCCCTGAGCAGAAGCAGCCCGTGCCGGGGCACCACGGCTGTCAAATTGATCGTCCTCCCCCACCTTTCGGCGGCGAGCCAGTGCCGCTGCGCGCGCCAGGCCTGGGTCATAGTCGGGGTTCTCCCGGCCGGTGTTTGTGGCCTTGGCCGTGCGGCGCAGGATCTCGGCATTGCTCAGCCCAGCTACCTGCTGGCGGGCCGCGTCGATCTCGGCGTTGCTGCGCTCCTGCGCCGCAGTGAGCGGACGAGGCATGCCGATACGCGCTGCGGAATTGGCCACACGCTCACCGCTGAGGTTTTCAAGCGCTCGGTGATGGCGCTCGGTCTCGGACTGCTGACGCTCATGTACGGCCATCTCGCGACCTTTGAACTTGGCGTCTTCCTCCCGCTTGTTGAGGTCACGCAGCCATTCGATTTTGGTCCGAGGATCCAACTGGCTCGAGTCGTAGAGCAGCCGTTGCACGCCGGCAGGGCTGTTTTCGTAGGTCAGGCCCATATCGTTTTCTTCGCCGTCCTTGGCCGACATGAATTTGACCGTTTTGCCGTCAGGGGACACCACCGGCCGTACTGTCGCACCGGCAAGGCCACCAGCTCCGGTTTCGGTGAGCATCCTCGCCGCCCCTTGCCATGGGCCGAGCCGCTGGAAGTTTTCCAGCATCAAACGATTGAACTTGTCATCGGCCTCTTGCTGCTCAGTCCGCTGGACCTGCATTCCGCCGAGCTTCGCCTGCTGATTTGCCCTCTCGAAGGCGACGCCACGCTCAGGATTGATGCCGCGCAGCACGGCACCGATGCGGGTGTTTGCCGCCTCGGGTGTGTTGAACTTCTTGGCAGCCTCTGCCGCTTCCGCTTCCGACCCAAAGGTCTGACCACCGGCCGCCCAGCGTGTGGGGGTGACCGTGGCCGAGATGCCCATGCGAGCAGCCTGACGCGCATCGCTGCCAGCGGCGCTGGCATCGTCGTACTGCACCGGCTGGTCCTCGCCGAACTGCACCTGGGGTGCTGCACCGGTTACAGCCGTAGGCGCAGCAGCTGCGGCGATCTGGGCGCGCTCTGCATCCTGCCTGTCGGCGTCGGCCTTGTCGCGCGTCGCGCGATCGAGCACGATCTGATCCATCTTGTCCTGGCGCTCGCGTTGGGCGCGCTTTTCCTCCTGGTTCATGTAGCCGGTACCAAAGCCAGCGATGAAAGAGACGAGTGAGTTGTTGGCCATCAGATACCTTTCGTGCCGCGGCGCGCGACGATGCTGCTTACCTTCTTGTCCAAGGCCTTGATGGCAGCCATGGCAATGCCGTTCATCGAAATCAAGTCGATGGCCTTTCCGCCCGGGGCCACCTGGTTGCCCACCTCGGCCTGCACGTCCTGAGCCATTGGTCCCACGTGCTCGCCGCCGTCACCCTCACCAGGCTTGTAGTTCCACTTGGAGATCGGAATGTTGCGGATGGCCTGCAGGGCCTGGTCGCCATCGACTGGCTTGATGTGTTCCTTGGCGTTCACGTCGCTTTTGGCATAAGCGCTCAATGCCATTCCGCCAACGGTCCCCAAGGCACCCCAGAGACCGTTCTGGGCTTGCTGGGCTTGGGTTTGGTAGTTGGCCTGCTGGCCGTACATCCCCGTGGCATTTGTCCCCATCTGACCAGCAATCTGGGCCGCTGATCCGTAGCCCGAAGTGCGCCCAGCCAGCGATGCATTGGCCAGCCCCACGCCAGATGCGCCAAAACCAGCCGCCGCCCCCGTGGTGCCCATGCCCATGCTGGGATAACCAGCCAGCGCGTTCGACGCCCGATCTGTCAAGGCGTACCCCTCGGCCCGGGCCGACTCACGAGCGCCCGAGGACACCCCTGCCTTTGCCGCCGCCTCGCTCACGCCCATCTCGCTGTTGATCGCCAGCGACTTGCCTGAGTTGGGGTTGATGCCCATGCGGGCCATGCTGCGGGCAGTCTGTTGCCGACTGTTGTTGAACTGCTGACCGACATCGGCCTGGGCCTGGTTGGCCAGTTCATTGCCACGCGCGCCAGAGTCAAAGCTCTTGGCATCGCTGATCATCTTGTCCTGCAGACCTGTCAGCTGCCCCCGGCGCTCGAGCGCATAGGCCCGGTCATCCTGCGACTGCTGGAAGGCGGTCTTTGCAGAGTCGAGACCAAACTGGAGCTGTTCGCGCTGGATCGGCAGCATCTCATCGCTCTGAGCCATGATCCGCTGAATGACATCATCCTGGATGCCCATCGACTTGATCTGAGCCTCCACCAGGCGCGGGTCGGGCGCAGGGGCGCTGTTGCCCTTGCCGCCATGCAGCCGCATTCCACCACCGGGACGCGGCTCAAACGCCCCAAAGGGCAGCATTTCAAACATCCACATAGGGGCAATCCTTTCGCCACATCACGTACAGCAAAACTTCACCGCCATCCTGTGCAGCGCCAATCAATCGGGCCTCTTCGCGGAAGCCCAAATGCTCATCAAACCGGCGAGCCGCCGTGTTGTTGGCCTCCACGTAGCCGCTAACACGCTGAACACCGCAAATCTCGAAGGCATATCGGAAGCAGGCCCGCAGGTACTGGCGTGTCAGCCATCGGCCGCCAGGAACGGCGCCGACATGCATCCAGATGTTTTGGCCATTGAAGCCCTCAAAGACCACACCGGCGATCAACTCGCCACGCCGGCGCAGCCCGATCGCCCGCATGCCATCGACCCGAGCCAAGCCAGGCACCAGGCTCTGCACAAATGGCAGCACCTGCTCAAGATCCAGCTCAAGCTCGGCGGGCTGGTGCATTGCGCCCACCCTTGACAGGTCTGGCCACGAGCTCGGGCCAGCGCTCAGCCCCACAGCGTTTGTCCACAGCGTCCCAGTGGGGAGCGAAAGCCAGGCATCGGCGCGGGACGTTGGCTGCGGGGTGCTCGGTACCACTTTGCACGGCGCTGCTGCAGCTGTGCCCCGCCGTGAAGGCGCTGCAGTCGCTGCAGGTCACGCTGGACTCCCGTGTGACCACGCCGTGATGCCGATCTTCCGGTGGGGCCGACGGAGCTGGTGGAGCGACAACGGCCTGTGGCGGTGATACGGTCGCCTCCAATGAAATGACCTTGCGACCGGTCAGCCACTCGATCCGCGCCGCCAGTTGATCGGCAGACCGTGCGACGACGATCACCGGAGTGGACTGGTCGTCGAGCGCCGCCTTGAAACGGATGCCGGGCAGGTTTGCGAACGAATTCCGGGCCATTGCTTGGCCGAACTCAGCCGCGCAGGCCAGCCCATCAGCCCAAAGGTCCGGCCGCTGCTCGATAGCAAATCGCGCGCTGAGAATGACGAGACCAGTGTGTGCCAGGGCCTGCTGCGCGAAGGTGAGGGGTCTGGTCATGCTCCCACCTCCGCTGCCTGCAGCTCGCGCTGGGCATGGAGCTGCTCGACGAGTGCGCGCACTTCCCTGTTAGTTTTGCCGACTGCGCGGGCTGCCAAAACGGTGGCCACCTCCTGCGCCGGATAGGCGATGGCACGCTCACCGACCTTGACAGGCCGCACCCACATGCCAGCGCGCACCCGGCTTTCAAGTGTTTTTCGGTCTCGAAGACCCAGACGCCGCAGCACCTCAGCTGTTCTCAAGAGTTCCATTAATCCGCCTCTTTCCGCCTCTTTCCGTGAAGCGCGGGGGGGAGGTTGGCATCCTTGGCACGGGAATCGACCGCCGAACTGGCCGCAGCCAAATGACCCGGCTCAAGGCCCTGCTGCACCCTTGCCCTTTGCAATCGAGTACTTCAGGTAGCGAGAGTTACGCCACTCGTCCTTGGTGCTTTCGATCAGTCCGCGAGCCTTGAGAAAGAGCAGAGCCCAGTCAACGGACTTGGACGTCCGGGCCGTGGCCTGCACGATCTGGAAGTGGCTGAACCACCGGCCAGGATTGGCCTGCAGCAAGGCAAGCACAGCCTGAGTGGCACTGCCGGGCCGGGTGATACCGGCAGGACGAGGATTGAACCTCGGGAGCTGGGGCGCCATGGGCCGCTTGTCGGCCAGGCGTGCGAGTTGGCCAAAGTGCGAACTCCAGTCCTGTGGCTTTTTGTCGCTCATTTCCCACGGCCTCCATCGAGCTCCTGAACTGCCTCCCGGATGGTCTGGGCCACGACTGCTTTGCCAGCCCGCTCAATTGCGGCCTCGAGCATGGCAATTGATCGCTCGCTGAGGGGATGACGCAGCAGCATGGTTTCGAGCACGCCAGTCGGTCCATAGCCGGCCTGGGCAAAGGCCTGAAGGATGGCGGTCAGCACGTACTCACTGAAGGTTGCGCTCACCGTTGGCTCGCCTTCAGCAAGAGCGTTTTGGACATGGGTTGCGCAGTAGAGTGCGATGCCGAAAGGCTCGATTTCTGTCGTGTGGCTTTGCATCATTGGTCCTCCGGATGGCGGTACAGGACCAAGGGCTCAGCACCTGGTGAACCAACGAATTGCTGACTGGCTGCCTCAAACCACAATGCGATCTGCCCCTCCCATTCACCGTTTCTGTTTTTGTCACAGATGAGCAAGGCGTCCGGGTCGGTCTCCTTGACCTGCTTGCCGGCCGCCACATCCCGTTCCTTGGGCTTGTTGCGCCAGACAGAAATCACGTTGTCGACCTGATCGGTGATGGCGCCAGAGCCCCGGTAGTCGTACTTGCAAGGCTTGTAGCTTTCGTCAGCCGGCTTGCGAATGTGATGCACCAAGTGGATGTGGATTTGGTAGTCGCGCGCGATAGCCGTGAGTTCATCCACGAAGGCTTTTTGGCCGTTGTAATCGTCCTCGCCATCGATGCACTTCATCAAGCTGTCGATGAAAAAGTGGGTGATGCCCTTTTCTTTGGCGCAGTACCTGGCCACGGCAATGACCTGTGAGGCCGTGACCTTGCCTTGCTGGTCATAAAACCAAAGTCGTGTGTCGGACCAATCCCGAAACTGGCCATACACATCCAGCATCAGGCGCTTGGCCTCCTCACTGCCGGCATAGGCCGGGTCGTTTGGATTCTGGCCGGACCACTGGCGGCCCATGCGCTCCAGAGTCCTGATCGGTTTCATCTCAAAGGATGCAACGCACACCCGCTCGCCTTGAGCGCACAAGGACAGGGCTATTTGGCCCGTCACAAGCGATTTCCCACCGCCGTTGGCGCCACCCCAAAGGGTGACCTCGCCAGGCCGAAATTGAAGGAGTGCGTGGGTCTTCCGCCAAGGCATCAGGGCATGGCGCGGGCGAGTTGGGTTTTCAATGCGAGCGATCAGCTCATCAACCCATTCCGAGGCCGGGCGCACCTTCTGCTGGGCGTCGGTTTCGTGCATGTACGCATCGAAATCGATCTCATCGGGAAAAATCATGCCTGCCATGTCAAAAAGCCTTCCGTGTCGGTGATTTGGATGAGTTCCACGCTGTCATGACCGCGGTTGTTGCGGACTGGCCAGCGGTAGAGATTGGTGATGACGCGACGGGCGAGCGGCTCCAACGCGTGGGCCACGCGTGACAGACGCGTCAAGTCGGTGCCGGACACCATGGCGGTGAGCCCGACGACAAAGCGCCAGTCCTGTCGTTCAGGGATGTCGTCGTCAGCCAGCACCACGGTGCCCAGGGCGGGCCTCATGTTGGCCAGCTCGATGCGCACGATGTCGGGGGCGAAACCGCGCCGGCGCAGTTCGATGATGGGAGCCTGTCCGGTCATACGTAGGGCCCCAATTCCGCGCCTGCCGACGCGGCCGTCATGTCGGCCCCTTCCCAGCGTCGCTGGTTGAGGTACACCAATGGCGCAGGGATGAACTGGCCACCCTGGCGCTGCCATTCCTCAGAGCCTTTCAGATGGTCCACGTGCGCGCAAATAGAGTCCACCTCCTTCTCTGCCCCGGCCTTCTTCCAGGCTTCAAGGCACTTGCCTTTGGCTTGCTTCCGGTCATTGGATGGCCAGGTGCTCCAGAATCTGCTGAAGCCACTTGGCTCAACCGACGCGCGACGCGACGCGTCGTTCTCTCCTTCCTTTCCTTTCCCTTCCCTTCCTCCCTGTGCGTCGCTTTCGCGTGTCTCACGCGTGCCGACGCGTGGTTGACGCGTGCCAGAAACGGGAGGAGCCTGAAAATCGTCGGCCGGTGCAGGCAGTTGGCTTGAGGTTTCCCGAGGGTTGATGTGCTGGTGCGCGCCGAACGACGGGATCAGGGCATACCCATCGCCATACAGGCGAACCAGGCCACGGGCCAGTATCTCGTCGCAAAGGGCGTGCACATCGCAGGAGTCGCCAGGCAGGTAGCGAAGCTTGAACGTCGCCGGCTTCCATACCAGGCGGCCTTCTCGATCTGCCTCGCACCACAGGGCCACGTAGAGGATTCGAGCCAGCGGGGAAAGACTCACGATGTCCTCGGAACTGAAAAATTCCGGCTTGATGGTTCTGATCCGGGCCATCACAGGTCCCCGATCAGGTCCAAGCCACGCAGTGCGCGGCGGGCGGCCACCTCGGCGAACATCTTGGTTTGCGCCTCACAGGCGGCCGGGCGGTCGCCCTGCAGCATGGCTAGCTCGATCTCGATGCCCGCCACCTGGGCCAGCAGCTCGTGCCGGCGATCCCGCAGGGCGAGCAGCTTGGTTTGGTCTTGCGCGTTCATGCGACGACCTCCCGCAGGAGAAGTTCCAGTTGCACTGGCTCATCCAGCCGCGCCCTCGCAGCCTCGAGGTGGCGTTTTTCGCGGCGGCGCCGGTGCATCAGATGGCTGCCTTCCGTCCCGTGACTGCGCGACACAGC
>RXJO01000409.1:482-10219 GCA_003987795.1 Curvibacter sp. | reverse complement strand
ATCGAACCCCAGATGTCGGCCACGATGTTGACGATGGCGCCGCCATGGTGGGCCATGTGCTGGCGATAGCACTCGCGCGCCACCAGAAAGCCGCCGGTGAGGTTGGTGTTGACCACCGCCTCCCAGCCCTTGGCCGAGATGGCCGACAGCGGGGTCATGTACTGGCCGCCCGCATTGTTGACCAGGCCATCGAGCCGACCGTGGCGGGCCAGCACCCTTTGCACCATGGCCACCACCGCGTCTTCCTGGCGGATGTCGCACAGCTCGGTGCTGGATCGGCCTCCATCGGCCTCGATCTCGGCCTGCACGGTGGCGAGCTTGTCGGGGCGGCGGCCCAGCAACACCACCTGGGCACCGAGGCGGGCCAGTTCGTGGGCGGTGCAGCGGCCGATGCCCGAGCCGCCACCGGTCACCAGGATCACCCGGTCCTGGAAAAGGCCGGGCGCGAACACCGAGCGGTAGTGGGGCGAGGTGGCCGGTGTGGTCATGGGGTCTCCCGGATGAACAGGGCCAGGGCCTGATCGGTCAGTTGATCCAGGCTCATGCCGCGCTGCGGATCGAACCATTGCACCGACCAGTTGAGGGCGCCGAAGATGAACAAGCGCGCCACCGCCGGATCGGCCTGCAGCGCGCCCTGCTGGGCCAGGGCCTGCAGCACGGGCATCCAGAGGCCTTCGTAGTCGTCTTTGACACGGGCAATGCTTTTGCGCTGGGCCGGGCTCAGCGAGCGCCACTCATACAGCATCACCGGGATGAAGTCGCTGTGCGGCCCCAGCAGGATCTCGAAATGGTGGCGCACCAGCACGCGCAGGCGTTCGCGCGGCGTGGCGTTCGACGGCAGCAAGGCCAGCGCGTTCTTCTGGCTGTGCAGGGCCAGCACCATGCCCTCGTCCATCACCGCGTGCAGCAGGGCGCTCTTGCTTTCGAAGTGATAGAAGGGCGAGCCGCTGTGCATGCCGGCCGCCGCCGCGATGTCGCGGGTGCTGGTGGCATCGAAGCCCTGGGTGCGGAACAGGCGCGCGGCGCCTTCGATGAGGGCGCGGCGGCGGTTGCCGTCGTCCAGTTCCTCCACGGTCTTGCGGGGGCGGCCACGCGGGCGGCGGGCTTCCGGGGTTTCGGTCGGCGAGGTGTCGGGCGTTGTGGCGGGGGCGGTGTCGGGCGCGGCTTCAGGGCCCGTGGCGGCGGGTGTCTGAGCGGCAGATTTCGGTGTCGCGCGGCGGCGTGCAGGGGCTTCCATGCCCGGCACGATAACAAAACCTTTTATTTATAGCAAGCAGTTGCTTTGTGAAAATAAATGACTCAGCGAAGCGGCTTCTGGCCCAGTTGGCGCACCGTCTCCTGCAGCACCCGGGCATCGGCGCTGGCGCGGTGGCGCTGCAGTTGAAGCCGTTGGGCCACCTGCTGGCGGGTGTCGTCCCAGTGCGCCAGGCGGGCGTCATCGAGCAACACAAACAGGTTGTCCAGGCGAAAGCTGGGCAGCAGGTCGGCGGCCTCGTAGAGCCGGCCCATCCAGCTGTAATCGTGGGCCCAGCCATCGGTGTAGACCGTCAGGCCGCGCAGGCGGCGGTTGAGCAGTTCGGCGATCTCGCGGCAGGAGCGGCCATGGCGTTGCAGGCAGTCCTGGGTGATGCGGTGCACCTGCTCGGCGGTCGGATCCCAGTGCACCCAGCCCGGCTCGGGCCGGACCAGACTGCACCAGGCCTCGCCATCGGGCAGCACGAAGCCGACCTCGATCGGGTAACTGCCACGCCCAAAGCCGGAGGCCTCGATGTCGATCACGGCGGGGGCCAGGGCGGCCTCTTCCAAAACGATGTCTGCAGTCATGCCTCGCTCCTCCTGTTGTGCTTGTAGAGGGTCGCTCGTGCGACCCTCCTGAGGGGTTAGCAACTTTGGGGCCCGCCGGGCAGTCGTTCTGCCGGGGCCGCTTTCAGGGTTGGAAGCCGGACTTGCGCACCACCGGTGTCCACTGGGCGGCGTAGGCCGTCAGCATTCGTCGGGTCTGCTCAGCCGTGCTGCTGACCGGCTCCATGTCGGCGGCGGCAAAGCGGGCTTGCAGCTCCTTCTGGGCCATGGCGGCAGTGATGGCCGTGCCGATGCGTTGGGCCCGGGCCGCCGGCATGCTGGCCGGGGCATACAGCACGTTCCAGCCCAGGGCCGACAGCTTGAGACCGACATCGCGGAAGGTCGGCACCGTGGGCAGGGAGGCGGCACGTTCGTCGCTGGAGACCGCCAGGATGCGCAGCTTGCCCGTCTTGTGCAGGGGCTCCAACGCGTCCAGGGTGTCCACGGCCACCGGCACATGGCCACCCATCAGGTCGTTGAGCAGGGGGGCCGAGCCTCGATAGCCCACGATGGGCAGGTTCAGGCCCAGCTGTTCGCCCAGCATCAGGGCGAAGAAATGCGGCAGGCTGCCGGTGGCGGGCACCCCGGCGGCGACCTTGTCCTGATTGGCCGTCATCCAGGCGCGCAGGTGGGCGAACTCGCGCACGGGCACCCCGGCGCCCACGGCCAGACCAAAGGAGTAGCGGGTGATCTGCGACACGGCTCGGTAGTCCTTGTCAGGGTCGTAGCCCACGTCCTTGAACACCAGCGGGGCCACCAGCATGGTGGCGGGGTTGGCCAGCAAGAGCTGGTTCTGACCTGAGCTGTCGCGCCACAGTTGCTGGGCGGCCAGCCGGCCGCCGGCACCGACATGGTTCTCGATGATCACCGGCACGCCCAGGCGCGGGGCCAGGGCGTCGCCGAGCAGCCGGGCTGCCCGGTCGGAGGTGCCGCCGGCGGGGTAGGGCACGACGATCTTGAGGGTGCCGCCTTCAAGCGGCGTTTCGGCTCGGCTTGTGCCGATCAGGCTGGCGGCGCCCAGCAGGCTCAGGGCTTGCAGGGTCTGGCGGCGGTCCAGGTCAGGACTGGGCTGGTGCATAAAGGCTCCGGGATTTCAGTTCAGCCCTGAATGTAAGCCCATGCAAGCCGCCCGTCGGGGCGGGATAACCAGTCCTTGAGCGAACTCAGCACTGAGACCTCAGAGCTCGAACCCCATCCACAGCAGCATGCCTTCGAGGAGGTCGCGCACCAGGCCTGGGGGACGAGCCCGGTAAGGGCGGGCGCTCTGGCGCTCGTGCTCGAACCAGGCGGCAAAGCGCTGCACGTCATGTGCCGACTGGAAGGCCACCATGAGTTCGTAGTTGAGAAACAGGCTGCGGCTGTCCAGGTTGGCCGAGCCGGCCAGGGCCAGGCTGTCGTCGACCACCGCGAGCTTGGCATGCAGCATCTCCGGCAGCAGCCAGACCATGCCGCCGGCCTGCACCAGGGCGCGCAGGGCCCGGGCTCGGGCCAGATCCGACATGCGGTGGTTGGAGCGGGCCGGCAGCAGCAGATCGACCTGCACGCCGCGCCGCGCCGCCAGGCACAGGGCGTTGAGCAGGGCCGGGTCGGGCACGAAGTAGGGGGTGGCCAGGCACAGTCGGTGGCTGGCCCGGTAGGCGGCCGTGAGCAGCAGGGCATACACGGTGTCGTCGGCCTGATCGGGGCCCGAGGCCACCCATTGCGCCTGACCGGTCAGCGGAGGGGCGACTTCAGATGTCCGGGCGGGATGGGGGGTGGCTTGGCGTCCACTGGCAAAGGCCCAGTCGTGGTCGAATTGCCATTGGGCCTGGGCCACCAGCGGGCCTTGCAGGTCAAAGCTGAGATCGCGCCAGGGGGGCTGACCAGCCTCGCCCTCGAAATACTCGGCTGCCAGATTGCGGCCACCGCACCAGAGACGGGCTTGCGGGCTTCCAGCGTCAGCCACCACCAGCTTGCGGTGGTTGCGCAGGTTGATGCGCCCCTTCAGAGGGGAGTGCAGGGGCGGCACGAACAGCACCAATTGACCGCCGGCCCGGGTGAAGCGCTTGAGCCTGGGGCGGCCCGCCATCAGGCTGCCCAGGCCGTCGAGCAGCAGGCGCACGCGCACGCCGGCCACGGCCTTGGCGCACAGCGCATCGATCAGGGGAGTGCCCAGGGCATCGTCCTTGAGGATGAAGGTGGCAATGTCCAGGCTGTGGCGCGCCCCTTCGATGACTTTCAGCAAGGCCTGCCGGGCCTCATGGCCGTCGGCATGCAACTGAAGGCTGTGATAGCCGGTCGGGCCGGCCTGGCCCAGGGCCTGCAAGGTGTCGCTGATCCAGTGCTGGGTTGAGCCGTGGGCCAGCGGGGCCTCTGCGGTCGCGTGGCCTTTGGGCGGCGGCGTGGGGCGCTGGCGCTTGCGTGAGCCGAAGGTCAGGTAGGCCGGCAGGGCCACGTAAGGCATCAGCAGGATGAAGAACACCCAGGCGATGGCCGCCGTGGGGTGGCGGCGTTGGCGCATCACATGCGAGGTGACCACATAGATCAGCACCGACACCACAGTGACCAAGCCGTGCAGGGTCAGCCAGTCGAAAGGGGTGAGGACGAAGAGCATGAAGGGGCCCGGGGTTGCGGCGCATTCTAGGTGCAGCCTGCAGCGGGCCTCCTGACTTGTCACATCTGCTTGCGATTGAGGGGCCGGCTGGCGGCTTGTTTCACAGCAGGCAGTAGTCGACCGGTTGCAGCGGCGGCGGCAGATCGGTCTCGCCCAAGGCTTCGCGCAGATGGATCTCGATGTGACGGCAGAGTGCGTCCAGGGGCAGGTCGTTGGGCAGCAGGCCGAAGGGCTCCTCGATCTCGTCGCCCAGTGCGTCCAGTCCGAAGAAGGTGTAGGCCACGATGGCCACCACCACCGGCGTCATGAAGCCCAGGGTGTCGACCAGACCGAAGGGCAGCAGAAAGCAGTAGGCATAGGCTGTGCGGTGCAGCAGCAAGGTGTACGAGAAAGGCACCGGTGTGTTCTTGATGCGTTCGCACGAGGCCGCAGCCGAGGTCATGGCCGACAGGGTGGCATCGATGTGCACCAGCTCATTCGGCCCCAGCAAGCCGGCCCGGCGGCAGGCCGCCAGATCCGCACCCATGCGCATCATCAAGGCCTGCGGTTTGTTGCTGCTGGTCGCCACCGCGGCCCATTCCTCGGCCGTGACCAGGGCCTGCAGTTCGCGTGGATCGCCGCCATTGCGCAGCAGCAGGCGCAGCGCATGGCAGAAGGCGCCGGCACGCAGCACCATGGTGCGCCGCAGGTCGGGCTGGCCGGGCGCCGGGGTGTCGATCAGGTACAGGCACTGGCGCGCCAGATTGCGGCTGCGCAGCACCAGTTCGCCCCAGAGTTTTCGGGCTTCCCAGTAGCGGTCGTAGGCCGCAGTGTTGCGAAAGCCCAGGAAGATGGCCAGGGGCAGGCCAATCAGCGAGAACGGTATCGCTGTGAGCGTGACCTTGGTGTGGAACAGGGCGCCATGGGTCAGGGTGACCACCGTGGCCAGAAGAATGTTGAAGGCCAGCACGCGGAAGATGCGCGGCATGATGGAGCCGCGCATCAGCAAAAAGAGCTTCAGCCCGTTGGGGCGGTCGCGCACGATCATGGGTGCGGCCCGTCTGGTCTGGCTCGGCCTGGCACCCAGGGTTCGGTCATCGTCACATCTTGCCCGTTTCGAGGAAGCGGTTGTGCCAGCTCAAGGCTTCGTTGAGCAGGTGCGGGGTGTGCAGGCCGGAGGAGCTCTTGGCGGCGCGGTCCAGGTAGTCCTGCAACTGAGGACGGAAGCTGGGGTGGGCGCAACGCTCGACGATCAGCTTGGCGCGCTCCGTGGGGGCCAGTCCGCGCAAGTCGGCCAGACCCTGCTCGGTGACGATGATCTCGACGTCATGCTCGGTGTGATCCACATGCGAGACCATCGGCACGATGCAGGAGATGGCGCCGTCCTTGGCGGTCGAGGGCGTGACGAAGAAGGACAGGTAGGCGTTGCGTGCGAAGTCGCCCGAGCCCCCGATGCCGTTCATGATGCTCGAACCCATGATGTGGGTGGAGTTGACGTTGCCGTACAGGTCGGCTTCGATCATCGCGTTCATGGCGATGATGCCCAGACGACGCACCAGCTCGGGGTGGTTGCTGATTTCCTGCGGGCGCAGCACGATGCGTTCCCGGTAGAAATCGATGTTCTGGTTGAAGTCTTCGGTGGCCTGGGGGCTGAGCGACAGAGCGGTGGCCGAGGCGAAGCTGAGCTTGCCCGAGCGCACCATGTCGAGCATGCCGTCTTGCAGCACTTCGGTGTAGGCGGTCATGTTCTCGAAGGGGCCCTTGTTCAGGCCAGCCAGCACGGCATTGGCGATGTTGCCCACGCCCGACTGCAGCGGCAACAGGTTGGCCGGCAGCCGACCCTGTTTCACTTCATGGCTCAGGAAATCGATGATGTGGGCGGCGATCTGCTCTGAGACTGCATCGGGCGCGGCAAACACCGAATTGCGGTCGGACTGGCGGGTGCGCACCACCGCAATCACCTTGGCGGGGTCGCAGCGCAGGTAGGGTTCGCCGATGCGGTCGCTGGGGTGGGTCAGGGGGATGGGCTTGCGGTTCGGCGGCAGCTGGGTGCCGTAATAGATGTCGTGCATGCCCTCCAGGCCGGCGCTTTGCAGCTCGTTGACCTCGAGGATGATCTTGTCGGCCTGGTCCAGCCAGGTCTTGTTGTTGCCCACCGACGATGAAGGGATCAGTCGCCCGTCGGGCAGGATGCCCGCCACCTCGACCACGGCCACATCCAGGTGGCCCAGAAAGCCGAACCAGGCCATTTGCGCCACGTGCGACAGGTGCATGTCGATGTAGCGCACCTGTCCGTTGTTGATCAGCTTGCGCAGGGTCGGGTCGGATTGGTAGGGCAGGCGCTTCTCGATGCCATTGACCTTGGCCAGCGCGCCGTCCAGCTCGGGGGCGGTGGAGGCGCCGGTCCACAAACCAATGCGGGCCTCCGTGTGCCCGGCTGCATGACAGGCCGCCAGCCGTTCCGCCAGGGCCTGGGGCACCGCCTTGGGGTAACCTGCGCCAGTGAACCCGCTCATGCCCACGTTGGCGCCCAGGGGGATCAAGGCGGCGGCTTCTTCGGCGCTCATCACCTTGGCGAGTAGTTCGGGGCTGCGGATGCGGTCGGTCGGGCTCATGCGGTCAGGTCTCCAGTCGGTTGGCTGGCGTCTGGGATGGCGCCAGAAGCGCGGAAGTCTAGCAGGCGAAAACTTACAAATTAGTAGAAACCCTTGCTAAATCCTGAATTGCATTTGCACAAATGAGGTTTGTTGGAAATGAGATTTGAAGGGGTGAAGAGATATTTTTGTCGAAAATTAGCGGAATTTAATGATGTATTGTGGGTGGACAGCGCAGTCTCACCTTTTCTGAAAATTGATGATCCATCAACGAAAAAAGTTTCTCATGACACATTCTTTGCCCGTGTTCCAAACCGTCCGGCCACGCTTTCACGCCATCTTGGGCTGGGTCGCCGCGTGTTGGATCGGCCTGTTGGCCTGCCCGGCACAGGCCGCTGAACCTGCCGCGCTGCGGCCGATCGAGCGCCTGGATCTGCCGCGCTACCTTGGCACCTGGTATGAGGTGGCCCGGTTTCCGAACCGTTTCCAGAAACAATGCGTGGCCGACACCCGTGCCGACTACGAGAGCCAGCCGGACGGGTCGGTGCGCGTGATCAATCAGTGTCGTCTGGCCGACGGCCGTGTGGACAAGGCCGTGGGTCAGGCCCGCCAGATCGGCGCGGCCGATTCGCCCCGCTTGCAGGTGCGCTTCGCGCCGGCCTGGCTGTCCTTCATCCCGGCGGTTTGGGGCGACTATTGGGTGGTCGACCTGGACGAGGCTTACCAACTGGCGGCGGTGAGTGAGCCTCGGCGCGAGTACCTGTGGGTGTTGTCGCGCACGCCAGTCGTCCCTGCAGGGGCCTACGACGCCTTGCTCAAGCGCCTGACAGCCCAGGGACTTGACGTGGGCCGCCTGGAGCGCTCGCCGCAGAGCGCCGCACCTTGAGGCGGCTGCGAGCGCCCGCGGGGATCAGCCCAGTCAGGGCTTCACGTAGTCCGAGACCACCTTCCAGCGTCCATCCTGGATCTGGGAGATGCGGCTGAGGTTGTTGCCCAGGCGCTTTTGCGGGCCGAAGGTGGCCTCGGGGCTGCCGAAGATGTCGGGCGGGATGACCATGCTGTCCATGGCCTTGATGAAGCTGTCGGTGCTCAGGTTGGGGCCGGCCTTTTGCGCCGCTTTGATGAAGGCGTCGATCGCGTTGTAGCCATAGACCGAGAACACGGTGGGGTCTTCATTGAACTTGGTCTTGTACTTGTTGGCCCAGAAGCGGATCGGCTGGGCCGCCTCGTCGAGGTAGGGGTGTTGCACCGTCATGGTGGCGTACAGGCCATCCATGGGTTTGCCGCCCAGCTTGTGGATCAGGTCGGTGTAGGCGGCACTAGAGCCCAGGAAGGTGGGGTTGAAGCCGATCTTGCGCGATTCACCGATGGCACCGATGGTCTCCCGGATGATGGTGCCCAGCACCACGAAGTCGCAGTTGGCGGCCTTGAGCTTGGCCACCTGCGAGGAGAAGTCGGTGGCGCCTCGCTTGTACGAGGTCTTCTCGGCAAAGTCGCTGCCCATGGCCTTGAGCGCGGCCTCACCGCCGCGCAGCACCTCCAGGCCGAACTCATCGTCCTGGTACAGGGCACAGACCTTCTTGGCCTGCTTTTCCTTGATCAACTGGGGGGCGGCCAGGCGGATCTGGTCGTAGTAGGTGGCCGCGAACGAGTACTTGAGCCGGTGGAAGGGCTCGTACATCTCACGCGCTGCGGTGACCGGGAAGAAATTGATCACGTTCTTGTCGAACTGCACTGGCATGGCTGCCAGGTTCTGGGCCGTGCCGATGTGGGCCACCATGGCAAAGATCTTGTCCTGGTTGACGAGCTTCTGGGCGGCCAGCACCGCTTTCTTGGGGTCGTAGCCCGAGTCTTCGACCAGCAGCTTGATCTTGCGACCGTTCACGCCGCCTTGCTCGTTGATCTCATCGACCCGCAGCATCATGCCCAGGCGGTCTTGTTTGCCGAAACCGGCCAGGGGGCCGGACAGATCCTGGATCGATCCGAGCACGATGGTGTCCTTGGTCACGCCTTGGCTCTGGGCCAGGGCGGCGGTGGCACTGAGGGTGAGCACGGCGAAGGCCGGGGTGAAACGTCTCTTCATGCGGGTCTCCTTTTTGGGTGCTCCCGTTATACGGCCCGGTCCTGTCGGCGCCACCGGCACTTTCCCTAGGACGAGAGGGGGACTGGGCGCTTGCCGATAATGGGCGTTTTGTCTGATCTCTCCACGCATGCGGCTTTCATTTCCTGACCTCCTCCGCCCGGCCCATCTGGGGCGGGTCTTGCGTGTCCATTGGCGCAGGCTGCTGGCCTGGGGAGCGCTGGCGCTGGCCTTGGTGCTGGTGCTGACGGCGGTGGCCGGTGTGCTGATGTATCCGAACCTGCCGGACACCAGCGCGCTGTCCAACTACCAGCCCAAGCAGCCGCTGCGGGTGTATACCGCCGACGGGGTGGAGATCGGTGGCTTCGGCAGCGAGCGGCGCGTCTATCAACGCATCGACCAGATTCCGAAGCTCATGCGCGACAGCTTGTTGGCGGTGGAGGATTCACGCTTCTACCAGCACCATGGCATCGACCCCATCGGCATTGCGCGGGCCTTGGGCTCCATCGTCACGGGGGGGCGACTGCAGGGCGCCTCCACCATCACGCAGCAGGTGGCACGCACCTTCTTCCTGAACCGCTCGCGCAGCCTGGGCCGCAAGTTCAAGGAGGCCTTGCTGGCGCTGAAAATCGAGTCCCAGCTCAGCAAG
>RXJO01000409.1:0-267 GCA_003987795.1 Curvibacter sp. | reverse complement strand
CCAGCCGATGCAATACGCCACGCCCAACTCGAGGTTCACTGCGTGCGGCACGCCCGTGCCGGTCACGGGTGCGCGGCAGGATCTTGGCCCCAACGGCCAGCCCCGCGTGATTCTCGGGCCCCAGATGCTCGAGCGCACGCAGCAGCTGCAAGAGACGCTGCGATTCGGCTACGTGTTCAGCGACAGTCTGGAAGCATCGCTCACGCTGGGCCATTGGGAGAACCATTTCAACGACCAGGCGCTCAGCTTCCTGCGCGATGCGGCCGG
>RXJO01000278.1 GCA_003987795.1 Curvibacter sp. | reverse complement strand
CTGGCACCTGTCGCGCTTCGCGGCCGAGTACCGCACTCTGTTTGGCGAGCTGCCTTCGGCCACGCTGGGCCAGGGCAAGCCTGCGGCGAAAGTGGCGCTGAACGGCTGAAGTAGCGGCTGAAAGAGCGGGCGAAAGAGTGGGCGAAAGAGTGGGTGTCGGGGAGCAGTCCGAGGTCGGACTGGGCCGGTCGGTCAGAATCCTTCAGACAGCCCCTCCGCAGCCCATCGTTCCCATGCACAACCTGATCATCACCGCAGCCACCCCCGAAGAGCTTCGCTCGGGCGAGTTGGGCCGCAAGCTCCGCCATCACAACTACGCCTTCGTCGGTGAGTACCCAGAGCAGCAGTTCATCCGCCTGAATGCGCGTGACGAAAGCGGACGCCTGCTCGGCGGGATCCGGAGCTTTGTGTTTCTTCAGTGGCTGAGCATCGACGTCCTGTTCGTCGAGGCAGACGTGCGCGGCTCAGGCCTGGGCAGCCGCCTGCTCGCCGAGGCCGAGAGACAGGCCATCGCGCTCGGCGCAAAGAACGCCAAACTCGAAACCTTCGAGTGGCAGGCTGCGGCGTTCTACCGCCGGCAGGGCTACGAGGAGTACGCCAGGATCGACGACTACGTGTCTGGCTACCACCTGGCGTCCATGAAGAAAGCGCTGGGTCGGTGAGGCGCTCTAACGTGTATGGGCAATGCAGCCATTCTGGTCTGCAACAGGCCTCGGAAACCAAGGTTCATGTCGAGCTCCCGCACAATTTGCTTGATCATCCACTCGATGATCGTTGAAACGGCTCAGCTGCCTCGGTCAGGACTTTCAGCAGCTCATGGCGAGCCGTGGTGATGTCATTCAATGGCCCGCCTACGCTCAGGGTGAGGGGCGGATGGTCCCGCCCTGCTGGCAGCAGGATGGCCAGGGCGGCCGCGCCTGGCATCGAGGTGCCCTGAGACAGGGCATAGCCCTGTTGCCGCACCTGCTCGATCTCGTGCAATACCGCCGGCAACTCCAGTACCGCCTCCATGACGCCAGCGGCGGCATTGGCCCGGCGCAGCAACAGCGCGATCTCGCGCTGGTTGAGGGTGGTCAACAGCATTTTTCCGGCGGCGCTGTGAAACAGTGAGCGCAGGGCACCGATGCGGGCCATGAAGCGTCCCTCGCGCGTCGATTGCAACACATGCAGGTAGCGCACATGCAGATCGTGCCGGGCACCGATCATGACGGTGTGCCCCGTGGCCGCCAAGACCTTCTGCATCAGATGCAGCAGGTGTTGCTCGCTGTACAGCCGGTCATGAATCCAGGCGGTGATCAAGGCCACACGGACACTGGGCACGTACTGGCCCGTGCGGGCGTCCTGCTCCAGGTACCCTGTGTGGGCCAGGCTTTTGAGCAGCACTGACGTGCTGGACTGCGGGTAGCCCAAGGCCTGGGCGATCTCTCCGACGCCACAGGCCCGTCGCTCTTCGGCAAAGAATTCCAGCAGTTCGAGCACGCGCTGGGCAGATTTGACTTGGGGTCGGTCTTTGTTCATGGGTGTGATATTGAATCACATATGTGATATTTGGTTCGATGGATGGCCCGACTGAATAAGCTGAAGGCTCCCCTGGCAGTCCCTCCCAAGAGGGGGACAACGCAGTTCTCGGAGACATCCCATGCCCTCGCCATCTTCCGCTCACCGCCGCGCCGGTCTCGGCGTCATCGCCTCGCTCATCCTGGGGCCGATTGGAGCCATGCCGGCCCTCGCCGGCCCCTATCCTGATCGGCCCATCCGCCTGGTCGTACCCTATGCACCGGGAGCCGCATCTGACCTCTTGGGCCGCGTGCTGGCCGAGCGCCTTGGGGCGGCATTGGGTCAATCCATCGTGGTCGACAACCGAGCAGGTGCCGGGGGCACGTTGGGCGCAGACAACGTGGCCAAGTCGAGTCCGGACGGCTATTCGCTGGTTCTGGGGACCGATGCGTCGCAGGCCACGAACATGTTCCTCAACAAGCGCTTTCCCTACGACGCGATCAAGTCCTTCACCCCGATTGCCCCTGCCGCAATCAACCACATCGTGTTGGTGGTCAACCCCAAACTCGGGATCAAGTCACTGACCGATCTGATCCGCTATGGCAAAGCTCACCCCGGCAGCCTGAGCTTCGGCAGCTCAGGGCCAGGGTCTGCACACCACCTGGCGGGCCAACTGCTCAATGAGAAAGCCGGCCTGGACATGGTTCACGTGGCCTACAAAGGCGGCAACCCCGCGCTGACCGATTTGCTGGGGGGACAGTTGCAGGTGCTGTTTGCCAGCTTGTCCACAGTGAAGCCCTACCTCGACAGCGGCAAATTGAATGCCTTGGGTGTGGTGGAGTCCAGCCGTGTCAAAGACCTGCCGCAGGTTCCCAGCATCGGGGAGGTGCTGCCGGGCTATGAAATCAACTCGTGGTTTGCCGTGCTGGGCCCCAGTGGCTTGCCACAGCCCATCGTGACGCGTCTCAACACAGAGATCAACAAAGCATTGGCAGAGCCCAAAGTCGTTGAACAGCTGGAAAAGAACGGCATGTCCCCATGGACGGGCTCGGCCGACGATCTGGCCCGAAAGATCAGAAGTGAATTGCAGACACGAGAACGCCTGGTGCGGGCGGCCGGGGTGGAGCCTGAATGATGGACCATCTCCCTTTGCTGCAACGTCAAGGCGCGATCGCCAGCCTGAGCCTGCGCCGGCCATTGCAACGCAACCGCTTGCACGACGAAGACCTGTTCGCCCTGCGACGTCATTTCGACGAGGTGGAGGCTGATCAGAGCATCCGTGTCCTGGTGCTCAAGGCGCAGACCACGGGGCAGCCACGTCCGGTGTTTTGTGCGGGCTACAACGTGAACGATTTTGAGGCTGGCCACCATGATCCACGTCTGTTTGAAAGCATCGCCGATCGATTGGAAGCCCTGCGTCCGATCACGGTGTGTGCGCTCAATGGCAGCGTTTATGGGGGGGCCACGGACCTGGCGCTTGCCTGTGATTTGAGGGTGGGGCTGGTGGGTTGCGAACTCCTGATGCCCGCCTGTGCCCTGGGCCTCCATTACTACCCCAGCGGCTTGCGCCGCTTCGTCAGCCGATTGGGCGCTGGCCTGGCCCAAAGGGCCTTTCTGACGGCAGCGCCGCTGCCGTTTGAAGCCTTGTACCAGGTTCACGCCCTGACGGCCCTGCTGGAGGCCGACCACTTCGAAGCCGGCCTGCAAGAGCTGCTGGACCGCTTGGCCCGCCTTGCTCCGCTGGCCGCCCAGACCTGCAAGCAGTCGCTGCGGGAGCTGATGGCCGGGGTGGCTGACGATGCCGTCCTGCGCAGCCGTGAGGCCCTGACCCTTGCCAGTGCCGATTTCGCTGAAGGCCGGAAGGCCTTCTCGGAACGCCGTCCCGCCTGTTTCACCGGCCAATGAATTTCCCATCAAAGAGACCCTTCCATGAGCCCATCCCTTGCTGCGCACCGCCCGTTGGCCGGTGTCCGAGTCCTTGAACTGGCCCAGATCATGGCCGGGCCCACCTGCGGCATGATGCTGGCTGACCTCGGCGCTGAAGTGATCAAGATCGAGAAATTTCCGGGAGGAGACGATGCCCGGCAGTATCAGAAGCCTGGCGACAGTGCATTGCCCCCGTCCTTTCGGATGATCAATCGCGGCAAACGCTCACTCGCGCTGGACATACGCACGCCACAGGGCAAAGCCATCGTGCAAAAGCTGGTGAAGCAGGCCGATGTGCTGACGGAGAATTTCCGGGTCGGCGTCATGGAGCGGCTGGGCCTGAGCTACGCCGATCTGCAGGCCGAGAACCCCGCACTGATCTATTGCTCGATCACGGGTTATGGCCGGGTCGGGCCACTCGCGAACAAGGGCGGCTTCGATCTGATCCTGCAGGCCTTCACGGGTTTGATCAGTGCCACTGGCGAGCCCGATCGCCCGCCGGTCAAACCTGGCGTTTCGATTGCCGACACCAACGCCGGCATTCTGGCGGCCCTCGCGATCGTCTCGGCTTATGTCCACCGTCTCAAGACCGGGCAGGGCCAGCACGTCGAGACCTCACTGCTGCAGGCAGCCATGCAACAGACCTATTGGTTGGCTGCCAACTACTTTTCGACCGGACAGGACACCCCGCGACTGGGAACGGCCCATTCGCTCATTGCTCCCTACCAGGTCTTCCAGGCCCGCGATGGTGGTCTGGTGATCGGCGGCGGCAACCCCAGAGCATGGGAAAACATCTGCCATGTGCTGGGCCACCCTGAATGGTTGGTCGATGTGCGCTTTGACCATCCTCAAAAACGTGTGCGCCACCGCGCTGAGTTGGAGTCGCTGATCAACAGTGTGCTGGCCCATGCCGACTGTGCCACCTGGTGCGAACGCCTGGACGCCGCAGGCGTACCGGCGGGGCCGCTTCTGACCGCAGGGCAGGCCTTGGAA
Organism: Curvibacter sp.; assembly: GCA_003987795.1. Lineage (GTDB taxonomy): Bacteria > Pseudomonadota > Gammaproteobacteria > Burkholderiales > Burkholderiaceae_C > Curvibacter. The sequence goes on along the minus strand of RXJO01000278.1, from coordinate 5,991 downwards.
CACCCGCAGTCACGTGCCGTTGGCATGGTCGTGGACGTGGACGACGGACACGGTGGTTTGTCGAGAGGGCTGGGCTCACCGTTGACAATGAGCGGCACATCCGCTCCAGCCACCAGTGCGGCTCCCCGCGTGGGCCAGCACAGCCGCGAAATCCTGCTTGAATTCGGCTACCTTGAGGCAGAGATCGACAGCTTGATTGAAACCGGTGTGGTCAAACAGGATTGACTCGGTCGGATGGGGCAATTGACGGAGCTCACCAAAAGGAAAACGGCATGAAAATCGCACGGGTCATTCGCCTGACTGAATTCGGTGCACCAGAAGTGATGCGCTTGGAAGAGGTGACGCTGCAGGCCCCCTCGAAAGGGGAAGTCCTGTTGCGGCAAACGGCCATCGGGTTCAACTACATCGACGTCTATCAACGCTCGGGCAAGTACCCTTTACCCACGCCCACTGGGCTCGGACATGAAGCGGTTGGCGTGGTTGAGGCCCTGGGGACCGACGTATCCGATCTGGCTGTTGGAGATCGTGTGGTGTACATGAATGCCGGGATCGGAGCCTATGCCGACCGACGAAACGTCAGTGCGGACAAGCTCGTCAAGATTCCCACGGAGATCAGCGATGACGACGCTGCAGCCTGCTTTTTCAAGGCGATGACCGCCCAATATCTGGTCAAGAAAACCCATGTCGTCCAGCCAGGTGACTTGGTGCTCGTGCATGCCGCGGCTGGTGGTGTCGGCCAGATTCTGGGGCGATGGGCCAAGTCGCTCGGGGCCACCGTGATCGGCACCGCAGGCTCTGACACGAAATGTGCAAGCGCCATGGCAGCGGGGTTTGATGCGGTGATCAATTACTCCAGGTCCGATTGGGTGTCTGCAGCGCTCTCAGCGATGGATGGGCGCAAGGCGCAGGTGGTGTATGACTCTGTGGGCCAGCACACCTTGATGGGCTCGCTGGACTGCGCAGCTCCTTTTGGGATGGTCGTTGTGTTCGGTGCTGCATCCGGGCCGGCGCCAGCGGTAGACCCGGAACTTCTGAATAAAAAGGGCTGCTTGTTCCTCACTCGGCCATCGGTATTTCCGCACAATGCAGACCCGGATACCTTCCGGGCGAATGCCTCGGATGTCTTCGCAGCCATGAAGAGCGGCGTCGTGCGCTCAGCCATCGGCGCAACGTTCCCACTGGATCAAGCGGCTCAGGCGCATCGTGCTGCCGAGGCCCGGTCCATCATGGGCGCGATTGTTTTGCGTCCCTGAAAGCGGGTTGGCTCCTGGTCATGCATCGACCTGAAGTGGTGCGGCAATTGCCAGCGCCCCCTCTGTGGCCATCTCGGCGTTCACGCCTGAGGGCCCTTCACTCCACCACCTGCCCCATCCGCCGCAAGGCCTCGACCACCCCAGCCCTCTCACGTGCCACATCGCTGGGCCGGTGACTGCGCAGTTCGCGCACCTCGGCCTCGGAGTAGGGCGGGGCGCCGGGGGGCAGGCGCAGAAAATGCCCAAGCACGCCTTTCGTGCTGGGGATGCCGCGCTGGGGCATGCCGCTGCCGTCGTCGAGGCGACAACTGTCTTGACAGTGCCGAGATTCAGCGTGCATCTGCGTCTTTGTCAGTATTTCGGAAAATCAGAAATAATCTCCAATCACTTGTCTGGGGTGTGACGGTTTCTGATTTTCCGAAATTTCAATGACCCAGTTCCGGAAATTACCTATTATTTCGGAAAACCAGAAACAATCTGCTCGCGGTTTGCTCCGCAAGCTCCGCAACCGAAACTCCGAAATGACCGACGCGGCAAGCCAACGACCTAAGCTCCTGCAGTCAGCCCCTGAGCTGGGCCCGGTGGTGCGTGATCGTCGAAAGTCGCAATCGCTGCGCATCGACGATGCCGCCGGGCTGCTGGGCGTGTCTGTCGACCTCATGTCACGACTGGAGAACGGCCAGGGGTCTGTGCGCCTGGACAAAGCGCTGGCGGTGCTTGATGGCCTGGGTCTGACGTTGATGGTGCTGCCCAAGGATCACCCCTGGGCACGCGAAGCAGCGGCGGCGGGCGTCTCAAAGCCCAGCGACGACCTGATGGCATGAGGCGGATGGCATGACGCATGCGCTGCACGTCTGGGCCGGGGATGCGAAGGTCGCAGCCATCGAGCACGAGGGACGCGATGACCGCTGGAGCCTGCGTTACGCCGAGCCCTGGCTCGCAGATGCCCAGTCCTACCCTTTGTCTCCGGCCCTGCCCTTGGCTCGACCGGACACTGACCACGCTTCGGCGTCCATCAAGCGCTTCATCGAGCATCTGCTGCCCGAAGGGCGCGCCCTGGATGTGGCGGTGGCGTACAACGGTCTGGCCAAGACCAATGTATTCGGCCTGATTTGGGCCCTTGGCACCGAGACGGCAGGTGCCCTTCGCTTCACCGCCGAGGCCTCAGCCGCACCTCCCACAGCTGAGCCCAGCTTGCGAGAAATCCCCCTTCAGGAGCTCGACCAGCGCATCGCTGAGCGTGAGCATGTGCCCCTGACCGTGTGGGACGGCAAGGTGCGCATGTCGGTGGCCGGCTTGCAGGAGAAGCTGCTGGTTTACCTTGACCGACCACTGCGCGACGGTGGGCGGCTATTCCTTGTCGACGGGCTGCGCTTGGCGTCCACCTACATCCTCAAGCCCGACACTGCCAACCCCCAGACGCCGCACCTGGCGGTCAACGAGCACTTTTGCATGTCGCTGGCCAGCCGCATGGGCCTGCCCGCCGCGGAGGTGGAGCTGTTGCGCACACCTCGACCGGTGCTGGTGGTGCGGCGTTTCGACCGCGAAGTCGAGCACATCGGTGGCCAGCCTCGGGTTCACCGCCGACACATCATTGACACCTGCCAGGCCTGTGACCTGCCAGTGGCTTACAAGTACGAACGCAATCTGGGCGGTGCTGAGGCCGTGCGCCACATCCGCGACGGTGTGAGCTTCCAGCGCCTGTTCGGCTGTGCCGACCTGACGGCCAACAAGGCTGCATCACGCATGGCCATGCTGCGCTGGGCGCTGTTCCAGTTTTTGATTGGCAACAGCGACGCCCACGGCAAGAACTTCTCATTCTTCGTTGGCCCAGGGGGCCTGCTGGAACCTACTCCCTGGTATGACCTCGTGAGTGTCCTGCAGTACAAGGGCCTGGACACCGAGCTGGCGATGGCTTACGGCGACGTCTTCAATCATGCCGAGGTGTCGGCTTTTGCCCTGGCAGACTTCGCCACACGCTGCGGCGTCGATCGCCAGTTGATGCTCCGCGAGGGCAAGCGTCTCGCCAAGCTGGCGGCTGCGCAAGCCGCAGAGCAGGCCAACGCACCCGACTACGATGGCGAGGCCGAGCGGGATTTTGTGCAGGGCATCGCCGATTTCGTCGCTCGTCAAGCCGACAGGCTGACGCAGTTGGTGGCCGATGCGGCGCGCTGGAAGAGCGAGTACCTCTGAGCGCTTGCGGGATGCAGATGGCTTCGCAGCGGTGAAATCAGTGTTGACAGACCCTGGTCTTGTTCTCCAAGGCCGTGACCCGCTGACGCCATTCAATCGATGGGGTACCCCATCCGCCGCAAGGCCTCGACCACCCCAGCCCGCTCGCGCGCCACATCGCTGGGCCGGTGGCTGCGCAGTTCTCGCACCTCGGCCTCGGAGTAGGGTGGGGCGCCGGGGGGCAGGCTGTCTCCGGCCCATTGGCCAAGCATCCAGTTCATCAACTCGGCCACCTGGCGGTCGTTGAGGGGGGTGTTCATCACGCCCGGCACCTGCACGATCAGGGCGCGGCCCTGGGGCAGGCGCAGAAAATGCCCGAGCACGCCTTTCATGCTGGGGATGCCGCGCTGGGGCATGCCGCTGCCATCGTCGAGGTGGCAGCCCATGCAGTGCAGGCGGTAGTTCAGCGCGGGGCTGCCGGCGGAGGCCGGTTGTGCGGCCTGGGTGGGCGGCGCGGTGGCCAGCAGCAGGGTGGCCATGGCCAGCACCAGGGCGGAGCGGGCCAGGCCTGGGCGGGGGTCAGGGGGCCAGCGCCGCATCACGTTGTGCCCTCAGGGCCTTGGGGCTGACGGTGCTGGCCCGGGCCTGGGCCAGTTCGCTGGCGGCAAAGGCCGGTACGCTGGCCTGGCCCGCCAGGTCGCGCACCACGTGGCTCAGGGCAGCCGCCAGGTCTTCGTCTGACAACTGAGTCTGGGCCGGCATCACGCTGTTGTAGGTCTGGCCCTCTGAGACGATGCGGCCTTGCAGCCCGTGGGTCAGCACCAGCGCCAGGTACTGGCGCATGGCCGGCTGCCCGGCACGCGCCGCCACCGCGCCCACCAGCGAGGGGGCCAGGCCCGGTGCGCCCACCGCGCCGGCCTGATGGCAGGCCACGCAGACCTGCTGGTAGACGGCCTGGCCGTCGGCCGCCTGCACCGTGCTGATCAGGGTGCCGCCCAGCACGGCGGTGGCCAGAAGGGCATGGGGGGGGTACCAGCGCATTCAGCCCTCCTTCTCGGCCACGCCGACGATGATCGAGGTGGTGCAGTGGAAGGCCGAGCTGTCGTTGGCCATGCACCAGTTGATGTCGTTGTGCAGTCCCATGCGGTAGCCGGGGCGCTCGCCGATGTTGGTGTTGCACATGCAGCGTCCGCAGGCGCCGCGGCCGCAGCAATCGTTGTAGCTGATCAGGTAGTCTTTGCCATCGGCCGGGTTGTGGCAGGTGCCCACCCAGGCCACCTTGCTGGGGGTGGTGCCCGGCGGGCAGCTGGTGGCGCTGCCGCCGCAGCACGAGCACAGAAAGCCGTCCACACCGCAGTAGCGCCAGTAGTCGCAGTCGGTCTCGGTGGGCGGGCCTTTGCGCTTGCTGGCGGCGTGGTGCTCGGCCGCCAGGGCCTGGCTGCTGCGGTCGAAGGGCAGCACCGGCAGCGTGAAGGCGCTGGCCATCAAGACCCGGCTCACCCGCACCAGGGCGCTGCGCCGTGAGGTGTGGCTGGCCAGTTGGCGGCTGCGCCGCTCTGCCAGGCGATCAAACCAGTCGATCAGGTTCATGCGGCCTCCTGGTGCATCAGTTTCTGGTCGATGAAAGCTTGCACCGAAGCCACCTGGAGGTCGCTGGCGGTGAACAGGCTGTCGAGCTGCTCGCGGCTGTTGACCAGGCCCTTGGCGCGCAACACGCCCTGGCTGTCGATCAGCACCGCATAGGGCAGCTTGGCGATGCGCAGGGTCATGCCCAGCTCGTGTGAGAGCACGTAGGGGAAGTGGCCCAGGCCGGCTTTCTGGCGGAACACCTCGTGCTCGGGCTGCTCGCCGTCCGAGGCCAGCACCACCCGCAGCCAGGGGGCTTCGTCGCGGCGGATGCGCTCGACGATGGGCAGCAGCTTCTTGCACACCGGGCAGGTGGGTGACAGGAAGAACAGCAGGGTGCTGTGCGTGGCGGGGGCACCCAGCTCCAGCGTGCCACCCCCCAGCTGCGGCAGGCTGAGCCGGGGTGCAGGCGAGCCCACCGCGGGGCCCGAGTCCATCATCAGGGCGCCCATCGGGGCGATGCGTTCGTACAGGATGCCCACCTGTCGCGACAGGGCCAGCACCACCACCACCAGGGCGATCACGGCGCACCAGGCGAGCACGTTGGAGATGATCAGGGTTTCAATCATGATGGTTCCTCAATTCGGCAAGACGGGGTTGGTTGCTCAAGAGTTGGTTGGTGACGGCATACAGGCCGGTGGCGAACAGCGTGGCGGCGCAGGCGGCCAGGCCGTCGGCCCACCCCACGGCCCGGGGGGCCAGGGGCGCCAGCGCGGCCAGGCCCAGCCCCAGCAGGGCGGCGTTGCGCCACAGCAGCGCGCCTGACAAGCTGAGGCGGGTGCCGCCGCAGCCGCAGTCGATCTCGCGCCCGCTGCGCAGGGCCAGGGCGACGGCGGTGCTGGCCACCAGCAGCACGCCCAGGGCCAAGGTGGCTCCGAGCGGCCGGGTGGCCACAGGCAGCAAGAGCAGGCCGGCGGCCGCCTCGCCCAGGGCCATCGCA
>RXJO01000172.1 GCA_003987795.1 Curvibacter sp. | reverse complement strand
GTTCGAGCAGGTGCGCGAGGCCGTGGCCCAGGCCCTGCGACAAAGCGCCTGGATCACGGCCCTGCGCCAGCAACTGCTGGTGCTGGCCACGCGCTGGCCGGTGCAGGGGGTGGCGCTGGAGGCTGCGGAGTCACCGCTGATGCAGTGAAGACGTGAAAGTCGGCGCCGCGATCAGGCAGGGAGAGGGCATCCCCATGGCGCCGGAGACACCGAATCCGTTTTCCTGGCCCCGGCGCGCCTAGCCCCCCTCCGGCCTCTTCTGCACATAGGCCCTGGCCTCCTTGTCGGAACGCCGGATGTGCAGCGACAGCCAATCACGCAGCACGGTGGAGAGTTGTGAGGCCACGGTGATGCGGCCGGCCTCGTACTGCTGGCGCAGGTCCTCCAACTGGGCGATGAAGCGGGCGTGTCCGACCCGGTGCTGCTCCAAGCCCGGAAAGCCCACTTGCTGCATCAAAGCCTCCTCACGGGCCAGGTGGTCGCGGGTGTAGGCCAGCAGTTCCCCCAGCACCCGCTGCACCACGTCGCGCCCGCGCCCCTGGCTGGTGGCGGTGTGCAACTGGTTGACCATATCGACCAGGTGCCGGTGATCTCGATCGATGGGGCCATGGTCGATCACCAGGTCATCAGCCCATTCAAAGTAAGCCATGTGTGAACTCCAAAAGCAGATCGGATGGGCCGGGCCTCAGCCCAGCCGGAAGAAGCCCACTGTGTCGGTCAATGTCTGGGCCTGCTGCTCCAGGGCCTGGGTGGCGGCCGCAGCCTCTTCGACCAGGGCGGCGTTCTGTTGCGTGACCTGGTCCATCTGGCCCACCGCCTGGCTGACCTGATCGATGCCTGCGCTCTGCTCGCGACTGGCCAGCGAGATCTCTCGCATCAGATCGGCCACCCGGCGCACGCTGACCACCGTCTCGTCGAGGGTGCTGCCAGCGCGCTCGACCTGGGCGCAGCCCATGCCGACGTGGCCGACGGAGGCCTCGATCAGTTGGCGGATCTCTCGGGCGGCTTCACCGGCCCGCCCTGCCAGTTGCCGCACCTCGCTGGCGACGACGGCAAAACCGCGCCCCTGTTCGCCAGCACGGGCCGCCTCGACCGCCGCATTGAGCGCCAACAGGTTGGTCTGGAAGGCGATGCCGTCGACCACCCCAATGATGTCGGCGATGCGCTTGGAAGACTGGTCGATGGCCTCCATGGTGTGGATCACGTCGGCCACCACCTGCCCGCCCTGCACCGCCACCTTGGCCGCCGACTCCGCCAGTTGGTGGGCCCGTTGGCCACTCTCATCGTTGTGCCGCACCGCGGCAGCCAACTGCTCCATGGAGGCCGCGGTCTGCTGCAGCGCGCTGGCCTGCTCCTCGGTGCGTGAGGACAGATCGAGGTTGCCCGCGGCAATCTGCTGCGTGGCGCTGGCCATGGCTTCGCTGCCACCACGCACCTGCCCCACCACCGCTTGCAGGCTGCGGCTCATGTCGCGCAGGGCCGCGAGCAATTGGCCGGCTTCGTCCGCGCGTTCCACCTCGATGCGGGCGCCCAGGTCACCGGCCGCCACCCGCCGGGCCAGGCTGACGGCCTGACCGATGGGGTGGGTGATGCCACGGGTCAGGGCATAGGCCAGACCCGTGGCCGTGAGCAAGCCCAGGCCAGCGAGCAAGGCCATCAGCAGCCGCGACTGATCGGCCGTGGCCAGCACCTGCCGGGCGCTCTCCGCCGCAATCTGCTTCTGCAGGGCATTGAGGCCGTTGACCGGCGCCTGCAGCGCATCAAGGGCCGGCAGGGTGTCGTCCTGCAAGCGGGCCAGGGCTTCTTCGCGGCGCCCACTTTCCACCAGTTGCGACACCTGCGAGAACGACGCCACATAGGCCTCACGCCGTTGCCTGAGGTCTTGCAACAGCTGGCGGCCTTCGGCCCGGTAGATCAGCCGATCGAGGGTGGCCAGCGCCTCGCTGATGCTGCGCTTGTTCGCCTCGATGCGCTCGCGGATGTGGGCCCGCCGGGCCGGATCGGTGACGATGACCAGCTCCATGGTGCGCCGGGCGTTGGCCCGCGTGCCCACATCCACTGCATGGATGGCCTCGACCTTGACCCAATCCACCTCGACCAGGCGTTGATTGACCTCGCCCACCTGGGCAAAGCGCCAGCCGCCCATCAGTGCCATGCCCAGCATCATCGCGATGAGCAGGCCAAAGCCCAGGCTCAGGCGCATTCCGATCTTGAGGTCACTGAACTGGCGCATATCGTCCCCCTGTGCGAACCGCTGCAGCCCCTCTGCAGCCCTGGCTTGCATGGTAGGGAAGGCCTGCTCTTTTGAACCTCCTCCATTCGAACTAGGGCGGCGCTGGAAACGCCGCTCATTTGACCTGGATCAAGTCACTGCCGGGTCGGCCAGATGGGCCAGGCTGGCCTCGTACAGAGCCGCCACCAGATCACTCTGCGTGACCATGCCCACCAGGCGTTGGTCGGCATTCACCACCGGCACCTGGTGCAGGCCCTGGTCCGACATCAGGGGCACCAGCTCGACCATGGGCTGGGTGTCCAGCACGGTGCGCACCGGGCTGCTCATGATCTGGCCGACCACCTCGGCCTTGTCGCTGTGGCTGAAGGGTGAGGCCTGCAGCAGCCGCTGCAGGCGCCGGTGCAGACCGGGGAAGCGCCGGGCCTGGGCGTGGGCCAGGAAGTCGGCGCGGGTGACGATGCCCTGCACGCGGCGCACCCGATCCAGCACGGGCAGGGCCGACAGGGCGTGGCGCTCCAGCAGGCGCCAGGCCTGGCTCAGCTCGGTGCCGAAGACCACCGACACCACATCGCGCGACATGATCTGGCCGCAGGTCACCGAACCGAAGCGGCGCCGGAAGGCCTTCATCTCGGTCTGCATGAACAGCGCCTCCAGGTCGTCGGGGCTGATGTCGAGCACCTCTTTGTAGTCCTGCATCACGCGGGCCAGGTCCTCGGGCCGGAAGCCCAGCCGCGCCGAGGGCCGGGGGTCGGCCGTGTGGTGCTGGCTGCGTGGGTCCGGCAAGGCGGTGTGCGGGTAGCGGCGCCCCACCGCCTTGTTGTAGAGCACGGCAATGACCAGCAGCAAGGCCGTGTTCAGGCCCACGGGCGTGAACACGAATCCGTACCCGGCCTGGTGCACCGGCGCCCCCCCGAGCACGGCGGTGAGTGCCACCGCCCCCGAGGGTGGGTGGATGCAACGCAGCGCAAACATGGCCGCGATGGCCAGGGCGATGGCCAGCGCGGCCGCCAGCACCGGGGTCTCGATGAAACGCGCACAACTCACCCCGACCAGCGCCCCCACCAGGTTGCCGCCCACGATGGACCAGGGCTGGGCCAGCGGGCTGGACGGCACCGCAAACAGAAGCACCGCCGAGGCTCCCATGGGGGCGGCCAGCCACAGAGCGCCAGCACCGGGGCCCAAGGCCCAGGCACTGATCCAGCCGGTGAGCAGGATACCGATCAGGGCGCCGCCACTGGCGCGCAGGCGCTCCAGCGGATCGATGGTCGAAGGCGGGGGCCACTGGCGCTGCAGCCAGCCGAGGAAGGATGTCGTCATGTTGAGGGATGGGAGTGGGGGGCGAATTACATCACGTCACGATATATAATTTCAAGCCATGCCCCGCGGCGCCTCGTCCACCATGCCCAAGCCAGCCCCATTGCCTCCCTTGCGCAAGCAAGACTACGAAGCCCTGTCCGAATTCCGGCACCAGCTCCGGCGCTTTCTGCGCTTCAGCGAAGACGCCGCGCAATCCGAAGGCCTCACGCCCCAGCAGTACCTGTTGATGCTGCACGTGAAGGGCAGCCCCGGTCGAGACTGGGCGACGGTGGGTGAGCTCGCCGAACGCCTGCAGACCGTGCACCACGCGGTGGTGGCCCTGGTCTCGCGTTGCGAGGCCGCTGGCCTGGTGAGGCGCCAGCCCAGCGAAGCCGATCGGCGTCAGGTCGAAGTTCATCTGTGCGAGCTGGGCGAGCAATGCCTGGAGCGTCTGGCCGGTCGCCATCGGGCCGAACTGCAGTCGCTGTCCGGGGTGTTCCAGGTGGCCCACATCTCGGCCTTCAATGACGGCCAGGCCGGTTGAGCGTGGCCCTTTTTTTACCCATTAAGTTGCATTTCGGATGCATCTGAAATACCCCACCCATCAGGTGTCCTCATGACAAGCCCCCGTGTGATCCCCATCCAGCCCGCCCCGCCCCAGGAGGCCGAACCCGGGATGGTCTCGCTGTATGCGAGCCAGGCCAAGGTCTATCCGCGCTCGGTCAGCGGGCGTTTCGCGCGCTGGCGCTGGGTGATGGTGTGGTTGACACAACTGTTCTTCTACGGGCTGCCCTGGCTGAACTGGAATGGCCGCCAGGCGGTGCTGTTCGACCTGGGCGAGCGGCGCTTCTACATCCTGGGCCTGGTGATGCAACCGCAGGATTTCATCTACCTCGCGGCCTTGCTGGTGATCTCGGCCTTGTCGCTGTTCTTTTTCACGGCATTGGCGGGCCGCCTCTGGTGCGGCTATGCCTGCCCACAGACCGTGTACACCGAGATCTTCCTGTGGATCGAACGTCGGGTGGAGGGCGACCGCCAAGCCCGCATGCGGCTGGACGCCGCACCGTGGTCGGTGGCCAAGCTGGGCCGCAAGGCGCTCAAGCAGGCCTTGTGGGTGGGTGTGGCGCTGTTCACGGGCTTCAGCTTTGTGGGCTACTTCACACCGATCCGGGTGTTGAGTTCCGAATTGGCGCTGGGCGCCTTCTCACCCTGGGAGTGGTTCTGGGTGCTGTTCTATGGCCTGGCCACCTATGGCAATGCCGGCTACATGCGCGAGCAGATCTGCAAGTACATGTGCCCCTATGCCCGTTTCCAGAGCGCCCTGATCGACATGGACTCGCTGGTGATCGCCTACGACGCGCGGCGCGGCGAGCCCCGGGGTTCGCGCTCACGCAAGGCCGATCCGGCCAGCCTCGGACTGGGCAGTTGCATCGATTGCACGCTGTGCGTGCAGGTCTGCCCGACCGGCATCGACATCCGGGAAGGCCTGCAGAACGAGTGCATCGCCTGCGCGGCCTGCATCGATGTCTGTGACGACGTGATGGGCAAGATGGGTTACCCGACAGGCTTGATCCGCTACAGCTCGGGCCATGCCATGGAGAAGCAGTGGCCTCGCGCCGCCCTGCTGCGACGGGTGCTGCGGCCCCGGGTGCTGATCTACGCCGGCCTGCTGTCGCTGACCTGCCTGGGCTTTGCGTTGAGCCTGCTGCAGCGCCACGACTTCGCAGTCAACGTGATCAAGGACCGCGGCACCCTGGCGCGCCAGGTGGGGCATGGCAACATCGAGAACGTTTACCGGCTGCAGGTGATCAACAGCACCGAACAGGCCCAGCAATTCAAGGTCGAGGTGCTGGGCCAGGCGGGGCTCAGCGTGGCCAGTGAAGCTGGGCTGAGCGTGCCTGCCACCGGCATCGGCACCCTGCCATTGCGCCTGGAGCTGGAAGCCGGCGCGGCCGAGAGCCATCGGGGGCAGGTGCTGCCGCTGCAGTTGCGCGTGACCCGCGAAGCCACACCGGGGGAGCAGGCCAGCAGCGTCACCGAAAAGACCACCTTCGTGGTGCCCCGCTGAGCATGCAGGTGGCGGACGGGGGCCGCAATCTCCGGATCAGGGCAGGCGCTGTGGCTTCATGGGGCCACCGGTGCCCGGGCCGATGCGAAAGGGGCCGGCTGCATCATGCGACCCACCTGGGCCAGCTTGGCCAACTGGGCCACCCATGCCGTGGGGGCCCATTTCGCCGAAGGGGCCGGGGCCATGGGGGCCGGCCGCCACCAGCAGGTCGAAGATGGTCTTCTGCTTGGCATCGAGCGTGTCGTAGAAGGCCTGGGTACGCACCTGGCGGGCCTCCAGTTGCTGCAGATGCTGGTCGAGCAGGTACTTGTGATCGCGCAGGTGGGCAATGGCCTGGGCCATGCGTTGCGGTGCGCTCAACTCGGCCGGGGGCTGGCCCGGCTGCGATGGTGGCAGGTGGGCGGCCCGCCAGGCCTGGCGTTGTTCGATGCCTTGCTTCAGGGCCTGCAGTTCGGCCGCCGACCAACTGTCCCAGGCGCTCTTCTGCTCGGGGGCCAGGCTCAGCTTGCGCTGCAGTTCATTGAGGCGGAACTGGGCATGCTGCAGTTCGTCACGGCGCTGAGGCCGGGCGAGCGGGGCGGGCACGGCGGCGGGCACTGCAGCGGCGGGCCCGGCATCCGGGGTGGTGGGCGCGGTCTGGGCCCGGGCGGACGCCAGGTTCAAGCACATGGCGGCCCCCAAGGCCCACATCAACGGGCGGGTCTTTCGTGTCGACAACATCATCAAACTCCCTGAAAAGGTATTGGGTTCAAAGCTTAAGCGCTGCGTGTTTCCTGGGCGTAAACGCTTTCACGCGATCCGGTATCCACCTTGCAATCGTGCAGAAACATGGGCGCGCGACATGAGGTCGGCAGGCTCAGCCTTTGAGCACAAAGCGGATCGGGAACTCCACCCAGCTGGCCTGGGTCTGGTCCCCGCTGCGCGCCGGGATGAAGCGCCATTGCCTGACCGCCCGCACGGCAGCCTCGTCCAGCAGACGATAGCCACTGCCTCTGGCCAACCGGACCTCGGCAGCACGCCCCTCGACGTCCACCCAGACCCGCAGCCAGACCACACCGCCAATGCCCTGCTCACGCAAGGCCAAGGGGTAGTCAGGCGGCGGGTTGTAGGCGTGATCGGGGCGAGCGTCGACGCGGGCTTCAGGGGGTGCGGCCTGAGCTGTCGGTGCCGGGGGCTCGGCGGTCGACGCGGCCGCACCCGGCCCAGGCGCAACAGCCTGCTCCCCGGCAAGGGCGGCGGCCCCGGGGGCAGGTGCGGCATCGGCCTGCGGAGCCGGGTCGCTGCGGGCATGGCCAACGGACAGGCCAGGCCCGGCTGCGGGTGAGGGGTGGACCGGATCCGGCGAGCGAGATCTGAGGGCGGCTGGCCGTGAGGCCTGGATGGCGCTGGAAGCTTGCCGGAGTGTCTCGGCTTGGCGAGCAGGCGATGGCGACGACAATGACGATGGCGCGATCCAGACCCCCTCGAAGGGCGGCGCCACCTGCAAGCGGTCCAGGGGGGGCCAGCGCGGCGCCAGCTGGAGCAGGCCCGACAACACCAGCCCGTGCATCAGCAGCGCGCACGCCGAAACCCACCGCGCCCGCCACGTCGGCCATGAACGTGCCCATCGACGGGGGCTCATGCCTGCGCCTCCCGGGGCCAGCCGATCGCCTCGGCGCCGCTTCGCGGGGGCCGCAAAGGAGCCACCACCAAGGCGCCGTGCCGATCGGTGAAACAGCTCAGACGGAGGTCGTAGAGCGACTCCAACGCCGGCACGGCCTGCGGGGTGGCGGGAAGATCGGCCAGCAGGCGCCCCTGCCGGATCAGCAACAGCCGGTCAAAGCCCGTCAGAGCCTGGTTGATGTCATGGAGGATGGCGATGAGGGCATGCTGTCGAGCGCCAGCGTATCGATCCAGACTGTCCAGCAGATCGCACTGCAGGCCGGGGTCGAGCGCGGCCAGGGGTTCATCGACCAGGATCAGACCGCCCTGCTCATCCCACAACTGGGCGAAGAGGCGCGCCAATTGCACCCGCGCCCGCTCGCCGCCGGACAAGGTATCGAAGCGCCGCCCCAACAGGTGGGCGGCTCGGGCCAGGCTCGCGGACGATGCGACGATGCTGGCCAGGTGAGGGTCGGGCAGCCGGGCCACCCGGCCCAACCCGATCACCAGCTCGGTCTGCAGCCCAAAGGCCACGTCGCCGGCCTGGGGCAAGACCGCGCGGTGGCGGCTCAGGTCGGCCAGGGGCCAGGCCTCAGGGGCCCGATCCTTGAACCGCACCAGCCCGCCAGCGGGCCGACGCTCGCAGGACAGCAGGCTCAGCAGACTGGACTTACCCGCCCCGCTGGGCCCGAGCACGGCGATGCGCTCGCCAGGGGCCACCTGCAGCGAGAACGGGCCGAAGCACTGGCCGCCGACATCGAGGGTGGCGGCCTCCAGCATCAACAACGGCCTCATGTGAACCGCCCCCGCGCCCCGCGCAACAAGATCAGGAAGAAGGGGCTGCCCAGCAGCGCGGTGAAGATGCCCACCGGGATCTCCGCCGGGATGGCGACGGTGCGCGCGAGTGTGTCGGCCACCAGCAGAAGCAGGCCGCCCATCAGCGGTGACAGCGGCAGCACGCGGCGCTGATCGCCCCCCACCCAGGTCCGAACCAGATGCGGTGCGATCAGGCCGATGAAACCGATCATGCCGCACCAGGCCACCGAGAAACCGGCCAGCACGGCCACCAGCACGATGACCCGGCTGCGCAGCCGCTGCACGTCCACCCCCACATGACCCGCGGCGGCCTCCCCCAGGGCCAGGGCATTGAGTGAGCGCACGATCTGCCGCAGCGGCCACACCGCCGCCAGCAGCAGGCCCCCCATCACCAGCACCAGGCCCCACCGGGCCCCGGCCAGCGAGCCCAGGGTCCAGAACGACAGGCTGCGCAGCTGCTCGTCCGTGGCCAGGTAGGTGCACAGCCCGATCAGCGCCGCGGCCAGGGCATTCAAGGCCACGCCGGTGAGCAGCAGGCCGGAGATGGACCCGGGCGTGATCCAGCGCGCCACGCGGTCGAGGGTGAAGCACACGCCCAGCGCACCGGCAAAGGCGGCCACCGGCAGGGTCCAGGGCCGCCAGGCCGGCGGCAGCGTCAGCGCCGGCCCCGAGACCAGGACGATGGTCACGGCCGCCGCACAGGCAGCCCCGGCACTGACGCCCAGCAGGCCCGGGTCGGCCAGGGGGTTGCGGAACAAGCCCTGAGTCAAGGCGCCTGCCAGCCCCATGCCGGCGCCGACCAGGATGGCCAGCAACGCCCGGGGCAGGCGCAGATGCCACAGGACATGGGCGCCGCCGGCCAAGCCGGTCGGTGCCGAGGCGGTGGCATCCGCCGGGGCCAGCAGCGCCCACCAGTCTTCAATGCCCACCGGCACGGCACCGGCCTGGACAGCCAACACCCCGGCCAGCAGCAGGGTGCCCCCCAACAGCAGCGCAGGCGGAGCGCGCCAGCGCCCGCCACCGGCCATGGCCGGCACGGCAGGCGCGCTCATGCCTTCGTCGCCCGGGCGATGGCCTCGTCCAGCGCGGCCACCGCCGCTGGCAGACGAGGCCCGAAGCCCAGCAGGAACATGGCCTCGAAGGCCAGCACCCGCCGTTGCTGCCCGGCCGGTGTCTGCGCCAGGCCAGGCAGACGAAGAAGGCCGTCCACCCCGCCCGCCGCACCCAGCCCCTGGTCGGTCAGCAGCACGAGTTCGGGCTGCGCCGCGATGACGGCCTCGGGCGTCAGCGGCTTGTAGCCCTTGAACCCGCTGATGGCATTGCGCGCCCCCACGTAGTCGATCATGGCCTGGGCACTGGTGTCGGCCCCGGCCACCATGATCTGGTTGGGCGCATGGGCCAGCACGAACAGGATGCGCACCGGCCTGGAGGGCCGCCCGCCCACCTGGGCCTGCACCCGGCCCCACTGCTGGAGCAGGCCCTGCTGCAGCAACCGGGCTTCGGCGCTGCGCCCGGTCAGATCGCCCACGCGCAGGACGCGCTCGCACAGCCCCTCGAAGCGATGCCGGGCCGGCAGCACCGAGACCTCGACCCCGGCACTTGCCAGTTGCCGGATCACCCCCGGGGGGCCCGCATCCTCGGTCGCGATGACCCGGGTGGGCGCCAGCGCCAGCACCCCTTCGGCCGACAGGGAACGGGCGTAGCCCACGCTGGGCAGCTTCTGCGCGGCCTCAGGGAACAAAGAGGTGGTGTCGACCCCCACCAGATCGGCCTGGGCCTGCAGCGCAAACACGATCTCGGTCAGGGCCCCGCCCACGCTCACGATGCGTTGACGGGCCGGGGCAGCCCGGGCCCGCAGGGCGATCCAGGCCGCCATCAGGCCGCCGGCCTGCAGGCATTGCCGACGCCGGGACGCTGCGTTGCCAAATTCGGGCACGGGCAAAGGCATTTTCAGACCAGGCATGGGCGACGCTCCTCGGTGAGGGGTTCCAGCAGGGCGCGCCACTCACAGCGCTCGGCCTGGCCGGGCTTGCGGGCCCCGAACAACATGGCGATGGTGTCGCCCTGGCTGTCGAACAGTTCAAGCGAGCTGACCAAACCGTCCACCGTCGGCTTTCGGACCACCCAGGCGCTGGCGATGTGGTCCTCGCGCAGGTGCAGGTTGAAGCCCGGGTCCAGCACATTGAGCCAGGGGCCCCTGAGCACCACCTGGCGCACCGGGCCGGTGTGGATCTGGATCGCGCCGGGGTTGCCCACAAAGACCATGATCGTCACACCCTGCGCAGCGGCGGCCTGCAACAGGCCCTGTCAGTCCTCGGGCTGCACGGTCTGGGCAAAGCGGGGTTCGGCCAGGCGCAGGG
>RXJO01000509.1 GCA_003987795.1 Curvibacter sp. | reverse complement strand
GGAAAATAAAGCACGTTAAGCCCATTGCAGACGCTAGATATTGACGAGTACGTCGGGTTTTCTCTTGTTTGAGTTGCCTCTTGTGGTAGGATAGTAATCAATTACTATCTTACAAGGAGTGCTCGTGGACACCCATCCAAAGCATCTGCCGGCCGATGAACGTCGTGCCGTAACTGTCGAGTCCGTCGTGGCGCTTGCCGGTTCACAAAACCCAAGCGAGATAACCACTGCGGCTATCGCTAAACACATGAACTTGACCCAGGGTGCGCTGTTTCGGCACTTCCCGAACAAGGAAGCCATTTGGCAGGCGGTCATGGAGTGGGTAGCAGAGCGCCTATTAGCCAGAATCGATCGATCCGCACAAGGAATCGAGTCGCCCTTGGCAGCCATGGAGGCGATGTTCATGAGTCATATCGAATTCGTAGCTGAGCACCCAGGCGTGCCAAGAATGATGTTTGGTGAGCTTCAGCGTGCCGAATCGACACCGGCCAAGCGCATGGTGCAAACCTTGATTCAGCGCTACGGCGAACGTTTGCATCGTCTCATCGAGAAAGGCAAGGCCAGCGGCGAGTTGTCTCCCTCGCTTGACAACGAGGCGGCGGCAACGCTGTTCATTGGCACGATCCAGGGCTTGGTCATGCAATCGCTGTTGGCGGGTGATGTGGGACGTATGCACCGCGATGCGCCGCGCGTCTTTGCAATTTATCGGCGTGGCATAAGGAGTGCGCAATGAAAAAGTTACCCTTGCAAGGCCGCACCCTGGCGCTGCTTGCCGTCATCATTCCTTTGCTGGTGCTTTTTATTTATGTCGGTCTGCGATCAGGGCCGCTCGCCCCGGTCGCTGTGACGGTGGCAAGCGTGGAATCACGGGCTATCACACCGGCGCTGTTCGGCATCGGCACGGTGGAGGCGCGCTACACCTACAAGATCGGGCCGACGTTTGCCGGGCGCGTCAAACGCCTGGAGGTGCATGTAGGCGACCAGGTCAAGGCCGGACAGGTGCTCGGCGAGATGGAGCCGGTCGACCTCGATGATCGGGTGCGCTCACAGGAGTCGGCATTCAAGCGTGCGGAAGCGGCTTTGCGCGAGGCAGAAGCCCGGCAAGCCTACGCGCAAACCCAGGCGCGCCGCTACGAGCAATTGTTTGCGGTGCGCTCGACCAGCGAGGAAATCGTCACCACCAAGCGGCAGGAACTGCAGATCGCCGATGCCGCCTTATCTGCCGCTCGGGAAGATATTGTCCGGGCACGCTCCGACCGCGAAGGACTCGTCGCGCAGCGGAGCAATCTGCGCCTGATCGCGCCGGTCGACGGTGTAGTCGCCGTGCGCGATGCCGATCCCGGCACGACCATCGTCGCGGGCCAGGCCGTGGTGGAAGTGATCGACCCCAAGAGTTTGTGGATCAATGCGCGCTTCGACCAGATCAGCGCATCGGGGCTGGCTGGGGGGTTGCCGACTCTTATCGTCCTGCGTTCGCGTGGTGGCCAGACCTTGAAAGGTCGCGTGCTGCGGGTGGAACCCAAGGCCGACGCGGTAACCGAGGAAACGCTTGCCAAGGTGACATTCGATAACAAACCAGAACCTTTGCCACCGGTGGGTGAACTGGCCGAAGTCACGGTTGACTTGCCGGCGCTCCCGGCCGCTCCACTGATCCCCAACGCTGCCGTCCAGCGTGAGGGCGACAAAGTTGGTGTCTGGCAAATCGTGGATGGTGATCTGCATTTCTCCCCGGTCAAGCTCGGCACTTCCGACCTCAATGGTTACGTGCAGGTGCGCGAAGGGCTCAAGAATGGGGACCAGGTTGTGACCTATAGCGAAAAGGCACTGACGGCGCGCAGCCGCATCCATGTGGTCGACCATATCCCAGGAGTGTCACGATGATCAGCCTGGCCGGCCGCGACATTCTCCATGCCTGGGGAAAATTCGTCTTCACCGGCATCGGTCTGGGTCTGCTGATCGGCGTCACCCTGGTCATGGCTGGGGTGTACCGAGGCATGGTGGACGACGGCAAGGCGTTGCTCGACAACAGTGGCGCTGACCTTTGGGTGGTGCAAAAGGATACTCTGGGTCCTTATGCGGAGTCGTCCAGCCTCAACGATGACGTGTATCGCGCCATTCTCGCCATGCCGGGAGTCTCACAGGCAGCGAACGTGACCTACCTGACCATGCAGGTACGCAAGGGCGAGAGTGATGTACGCACCATGGTGGTCGGCATCGCGCCCGGTGCGTTGGGGGCTACACCCGGATGGCCTCCTTATCTCGTCGCTGGACGCCAGATCACGCGCGGTCACTACGAGGCGGTGGCCGACATCGCCACCGGCTTCAAACTGGGAGATCGTCTTGCCATTCGCCGAAATCATTACACCGTCGTGGGGCTGACACGGCGCATGGTGTCGTCCAGCGGCGACCCGATGGTATTCATTCCGCTCAAGGATGCCCAAGAGGCTCAGTTCCTCAAGGACAACGACGCCATTTGGCAAAGCCGGCGTCGCACCGAAGCCAACCCGGCCTTCAATCGACCCGGTGTTCCTGGTTTGCTGGATGCCGTGATTGCTTCACAGAGCACCAACGCGTTCGTCAATGCAGTGCTGGTCACTCTGAAACCTGGTCATGCGCCGGACGAGGTTGCCGAATCCATCCGGCGCTGGAAACGTTTGACGGTCTACACACGGGCACAGATGGAAGACATCCTCGTCGGCAAGTTGATCGCCACGTCGGCCAAGCAGATCGGCATGTTCTTGGTGATTCTGGCCATCGTTAGCGCGGCCATCGTTGCCTTCATCATCTATTCGCTGACGATGGACAAAATCCGCGAGATCGCGGTGTTGAAGCTCATCGGCACACGCAACCGAACCATCGCCGCGATGATCATGCAGCAGGCGCTCGCCCTGGGCGTGATTGGTTTCGTGGTCGGCAAGATCACAGCCACTTTCTCAGCGCCCCTGTTTCCCAAGTACGTACTGCTGATGCCGTTCGACTCCATCGCCGGTTTTTTCGCCGTGCTCGTGATCTGCGTTCTAGCCAGCATCGTCGCCATTCGCATGGCACTCAAGGTCGACCCGGCCGAAGCCATTGGAGGTTGAGATGAGTGGCAAAGGCATTCGCATCGAAGGTTTGAGAAAACGTTATGGCGAGGGCGATACCGCGGTCAATGCCTTGAAAGGCGTGGACATGCAGGTGGCACCCGGCGAGGTGGTGGGCCTGATTGGCCCTTCCGGGTCCGGCAAGAGCACGCTGCTCAAATGTCTGGGCGCGGTGATTGATCCGACCGCCGGTCGCATGACGCTGGGCGATGAAGTGATCTACGACGATGGCTGGAAAGTCCGCGACTTGCGCGCCTTGCGGCGCGACAAGATCGGTTTCGTTTTCCAGGCACCATACCTGATTCCGTTTCTCGATGTCACCGACAACGTGGCGCTACTGCCGATGCTCGCAGGCGTCGCGAATGGGGAGTCGCGCGCGAAGGCACTGGAACTGCTCACCGCGCTCGATGTGCAAAACCGGGCTCGCGCCATGCCCTCGCAACTCTCCGGTGGCGAGCAGCAACGGGTCGCCATTGCGCGAGGTTTGGTCAATCGCCCTCCGGTGATCCTGGCTGATGAGCCCACAGCTCCACTAGACAGTGAGCGCGCCATGGCTGTAATCCGCATCCTCAATGACATGGCTCGGAAGTTCGAGACCGCCATCATCGTCGTCACCCATGACGAAAAGATCATCCCCACTTTCAAGCGCATCTACCACATCCGCGACGGTGTGACCCATGAGGAAGCTGGCGAAGGGCGGGAGTTCGAATGAGAGAACGATTGAATTACAGGAGAATTTCATGACCCACCGCAAACACAGCCACGCATTTGGAACTATCACCCTGACCGTTACGGCCTGCCTGCTTTTATGGGGTTTTCAGTTGCCAGCTTGGGCTGGTGACGCTACCCAGGTTGAGCCACTGGCGCTACGCAAGATCATGCAGGAACTCGGGCGCAACATGCAGGCTATTACCGGTGCGATTTCGCAGGAGGAATGGGTTCAGGTCGTTCAGCTCGCCCCAAAAGTTGCTGCACACCCCGAGCCACCGCTTACTGAAAAAATGCGCATCCTTGCTTACCTCGGCGCTGATGCGACCAAGTTCAGAAACTTTGACGCGCAGACTCACGAGGCGGCGCTGGCCATGAAGCTGGCTGCTGCGAGCAGCGACGGCAAGGCGGTGATCCAATCATTCGCCCACGTGCAGGAAAGCTGCTTGGGCTGCCACCAAGCTTTCCGTAAACCTTTCGTGGAGCATTTTTATGGAGCACGCTAAAACATGCCAGCGCCCCATCAGCCTCGAAAGACGGCTTGCGGCAACTTACCTGGTAGCTGGTCTGGTCACCGCCGGTCTGGCCGGCTGCGCCGCCGGCCCTGATTTTCAGCGTCCCACCGCACCCGATGTGGCTCGCTACACTGCAACACCGGTGGCTGATAGAACCGCGTCCGCTCCCACGCAGTTCGGCGAAACACAACGTCTAGTCGAAGGGCTTCCGATCGAAACGCAATGGTGGCAAAGCTTGGGTTCATCCGCACTCGACGGACTGATCAACGAAGCTTTCCATGTCAGCCCGACGCTGGCGAGCATCAGCGCCAATTTGCGACAGGCGCAGGAGCTTCTTGCCGCACAGGCGGGCTCGACGCAATATCCACAGGTAGATGTCGCACTGGGATCTCAGCGCCAGCAAATGAGTCCCAGTAGCCAAGGGTTGAGCGGAGACGCACGTCAATTCAGCCTCTACAACGCCAGCGTTGGCGTGCATTACAACCTCGATCTGGCTGGCGGCAACCGGCGCGCACTCGAAGCCTTGGCTGCTCGCGCCGACTACCGTCGCTTCGAACTGAATGCTGCGCGCCTGGCCCTTGCCGGCAACATGGCAACCGCTGCCATTACCCGAGCACGCCTCGCCGCGCAACTAGAAGCCACTACTGCCATTTTGCGCGTGCAGGATGAGCAACTGCGCCTAGCCCATGAACGCGTGCGTATCGGTCAGGCCTCACCTGATGAAGCGTTGAGCCTACAAGCTCAGGCGGAGCAAACGCGGGCAGAACTGCCTGCGCTGCGTAAACAACTGCAACAAACCGAACATCTACTGGCGGTGCTAGCCGGTCGTGCCCCAGGCACGGGTGGCATCCCGGCCTTCACTCTGGCCGATTTCACTCTGCCCGTCGAGATGCCGCTCGTCGTGCCCTCAGAACTGGTGCGCCGCCGACCGGATATCCAGGCGTCAGAGGCGCTGTTGCATGCGGCCAATGCAGACTATGGTGTGGCTGTCGCCAAGCTCTACCCACAGATCAACCTGAGCGCCAACCTTGGCTCTCAAGCGCTGACCACCGGTGCCCTGTTCGGTGGTGGCTCGGCAGTGTGGGGCCTGGTTGCGCAGCTCACCCAGCCTCTTTTTAATCCAGGGCTACCCGCTGAAAAAAGAGCGGCGCTCGCCGCTTTTGATGCCGCCGCAGCCAATTACCAGAGCGTCGTATTGGAGTCTTTGCGTAACGTCGCCGACACCCTGCGCGCGGTGGAAAGCGATGCACAAACTTTGACTGCCCTCGCTGCCGCTGATATGGCTGCACAGGCCTCCTTGCAGTCGGTCGAGCGGCAATACCGGCTGGGCGCGGCCAGCTACCTGCAACTGCTCATCGCGCAGCAACAGGCACAGTCAATCCGGATCAATATGGTTGCGGCCCAGGCACAACGCCTAGTCGATAGTGTTGCTTTATATCAGGCCCTGGGAGGTGGTGTCAGTTAAGGCTATACCCTAACTTGGCGTCAAGTGCTGTCAACGAAATGCGTCAGGTTAGAGTTAAGATGGGTATTTATTGACATAATGCGCGAAGGATCATAGATTCTTTCCTGACACATTTATGCAGGAGACACCCTTGAAAGGCCAACGCATTGGGTATGTGCGGGTAAGCAGCTTCGACCAGAACCCGGATCGGCAGCTTGAGCAGGCCCAGGTGGACAAAGTGTTCACGGACAAGGCATCAGGCAAAGACACGCAGCGGCCAGAACTGGATGCGCTGCTCACCTTCGTGCGCGAGGGCGACACCGTGGTGGTGCACAGCATGGATCGTCTGGCGCGGAACCTCGACGACTTGCGCCGCCTGGTGCAAAAGCTCACCAAGCGCGGGGTACGAATCGAATTCGTCAAGGAATGCCTGACCTTCACTGGCGAGGATTCGCCGATGGCCAATTTGATGCTGTCAGTGATGGGTGCCTTTGCCGAGTTCGAGCGCGCCCTGATCCGCGAGCGGCAGCGCGAAGGCATTGCGTTGGCCAAGCAACGCGGAGCCTATCGTGGGCGTAAGAAATCGTTGTCATCGGAGCGCGTGGCCGAGCTGCGTCAGCGAGCCGACGCTGGGGAGCAGAAAGCGAAGCTGGCCCGTGAATTCGGTATCAGCCGGGAGACCCTGTATCAATACCTGAGATCGGATCAATAGATATGCCTCGTCGTTCCATACTGTCCGCCGCCGAGCGGGAAAGCCTGCTGGCATTGTCGGACACCAAGGACGACTTGATCCGTCACTACACGTTCAGCGACACCGACCTGTCCATCATCCGGCAGAGGCGCGGCCCCGCCAACCGGCTGGGCTTCGCCGTGCAGCTTTGCTACCTGCGCTTTCCTGGCGTCATCCTGGGCGTTGATGAGCCGCCATTTCCACCTTTATTGAAGCTGGTCGCCAACCAGCTCAAGGTCAGCGTCGAAAGCTGGGACGAATACGGGCAGCGGGAGCAGACCCGGCGCGAGCACCTGGTCGAGCTGCAAACGGTGTTTGGCTTCCAACCGTTCACCATGAGCCACTACCGGCAAGCCGTCCACACGCTGACCGAGCTGGCCATGCAAACCGACAAGGGCATTGTGCTGGCCAACGCCTTGATCGAGCACCTGCGGCGGCAGTCGATCATCCTGCCTGCCCTCAACGCCGTCGAGCGGGCGAGCGCCGAAGCGATCACCCGCGCCAACCGGCGCATCTACGATGCCCTGGCCGAACCGCTGACGGACGCACATCGTCGTCGCCTGGATGAGCTGCTCAAGCGTCGGGACAACGGCAAGACGACCTGGCTGGCCTGGCTGCGCCAGTCGCCCGTCAAGCCAAACTCGCGGCACATGCTCGAACACATCGAACGCCTGAAAGCGTGGCAGGCACTCGACCTGCCTTCTGGCATCGAGCGGCTGGTTCACCAAAACCGGCTGCTCAAGATCGCCCGCGAGGGCGGCCAGATGACGCCCGCCGATCTGGCCAAGTTTGAGGCGCAGCGACGCTATGCCACCCTGGTCGCGCTCGCCATCGAGGGTATGGCCACCGTCACCGACGAAATCATCGACCTGCACGACCGCATCCTGGGCAAGCTGTTCAACGCCGCCAAGAACAAGCATCAGCAGCAGTTCCAGGCATCCGGCAAGGCGATCAACGCCAAGGTGCGGCTGTTCGGCCGCATCGGCCAGGCGCTGATCGAGGCCAAGCAAGCAGGCCGCGATCCGTTTGCCGCCATCGAGGCCGTCATGTCCTGGGACGCCTTCGCCGAGAGCGTGACCGAAGCGCAGAAACTCGCGCAGCCCGAGGACTTCGATTTTCTGCACCGCATCGGCGAGAGCTACGCCACGCTACGCCGCTACGCACCGGAATTTCTCGGCGTGCTCAAGCTGCGGGCTGCGCCCGCCGCCAAAGACGTGCTCGACGCCATCGAGGTACTGCGCGGCATGAACAGCCACAACGCCCGCAAGGTGCCCGCCGACGCGCCGACCGACTTCATCAAGCCGCGCTGGCAGAAACTGGTCATGACCGACGCCGGCATCGACCGGCGTTACTACGAACTGTGCGCGCTGTCGGAGATGAAGAACGCGCTGCGCTCCGGCGACATCTGGGTGCAAGGCTCCCGCCAGTTCAAGGACTTCGAGGACTACATGGTGCCGCCCGCGAAATTCGCCAGCCTCAAGCAGGCCAGCGAATTGCCGCTGGCCGTAGCCACCGACTGCGACCAGTACCTGCATGAGCGGCTGACGCTGCTGGAAACTCAGCTCGCCACCGTCAACCGCATGGCGCTGGCCAACGAGCTGCCGGACGCCATCATCACCGAGTCGGGCCTGAAGATCACGCCCCTCGACGCGGCGGTGCCCGACAGCGCGCAGGCACTGATCGACCAGACGGCGATGATCCTGCCACACGTCAAGATCACCGAACTGCTGCTGGAGGTGGACGAATGGACGGGTTTCACCAGGCACTTCGCTCACCTGAAATCGGGCGATCCGGCCAAGGACAAGAACCTGCTGTTGACCACGATCCTGGCCGACGCCATCAACCTGGGCCTGACCAAGATGGCCGAGTCCTGCCCCGGCACGACCTACGCCAAGCTGGCGTGGCTGCAAGCCTGGCACATCCGCGATGAAACCTACGGGGCGGCACTGGCCGAGCTGGTCAACGCGCAATTCCGCCATCCCTTCGCCGGGCATTGGGGCGACGGCACCACGTCATCGTCGGACGGCCAGAATTTCCGCACCGGTAGCAAGGCAGAGAGTACCGGCCACATCAACCCGAAATACGGCAGCAGCCCAGGGCGGACGTTCTACACCCACATCTCCGACCAGTACGCACCGTTCCACACCAAGGTGGTCAACGTTGGCGTGCGCGACTCGACCTATGTGCTCGACGGCCTGCTGTATCACGAATCCGACCTGCGCATCGAGGAGCACTACACCGACACGGCGGGCTTCACCGATCACGTCTTCGCGCTGATGCACCTGCTGGGCTTCCGCTTCGCGCCGCGCATCCGCGACCTGGGCGACACCAAGCTCTATATCCCGAAGGGTGATGCTACCTACGAGGCATTGAAGCCGATGATCGGCGGTACGCTCAACATCAAGCACGTCCGCGCCCACTGGGATGAAATCCTGCGGCTGGCCACCTCGATCAAGCAGGGCACGGTGACAGCCTCGCTGATGCTCAGGAAGCTCGGCAGCTACCCGCGTCAGAACGGCCTGGCCGTCGCGCTACGCGAGCTGGGCCGCATCGAGCGCACGCTGTTCATTCTCGACTGGCTGCAAAGCGTCGAACTGCGCCGCCGCGTGCATGCCGGGCTGAACAAGGGCGAGGCACGCAATGCGCTGGCCCGCGCCGTGTTCTTCAACCGCCTGGGTGAAATCCGCGACCGCAGTTTCGAGCAGCAGCGCTACCGAGCCAGCGGCCTCAACCTGGTGACGGCGGCCATTGTGCTGTGGAACACGGTCTATCTGGAACGGGCAGCGCACGGACTGCGCAGCAACGGCCATGCCGTCGATGACGCGCTGTTGCAGTACCTATCGCCGCTTGGCTGGGAGCACATCAACCTGACCGGCGATTACCTCTGGCGCAGCAGCGCCAAGATCGGCGCGGGCAAGTTCAGGCCGCTACGGCCCCTGCAACCGGCTTAGCGTGCTTTATTTTCCGTTTTCTGAAGCGACCCCTACAATTGAGCTTTTGCGCTTTCGTGTTTCCACGGCTTTCGTGGAATACGCATCCACGCTTTCGCGTGGAAACGCAAAACCGACATGCCATGTTGGAACAGGAGCACCTCGATGAAGGCTCCCCTCGTCACCGAGGAGCAGCGCGCCGCGCTGCTGGAGAACGGGCGGCGGGTCGCCGCCGGTGAACCATACGACCCGTTGCCGGTCGTGCGGCTATTCACTCCCGACGCCCACGCGATCTGGCTGCTGGCATCGCTCGATCCTGCCGACGGCGATACAGCTTGGGGCGTCATGGACGTGGGCATCGGTATGCCCGAGCTGGGTCACATCAAGCTGTCCGACCTGGCCTCCATCGTCGGCCCGAACAAGCAGCCCGTAGCGCGGGATTTGTACTTCCAGGCGGTGCGCCCGCTGTCGGAATACCTGCGGCTGGCGCAGGAAAACCGCTCTGTCGTCGATTGAGCCATTCGCACCCAAGCCGGGCGTATTAAGGCTATTTCGGTCTTGCTCCAGACCCGCAAAGTCTGAATCCGCACTCTTGCACCGAAGCAGTGCCCTCATGCGAAAAACAGCCACGATCCTTTGCGGGAGTTGCGGCACGGTATTCCGTGCCGCATGACATTTCTAAGTCGGGCGGCCGTCGCATTCGGACGGATTTCGCAATACGCCGGAGCCAATTAGCCTTGACACCAACAGATACAGCTTAACCGGATTTCTACCTTGATTTAAGGCTCCTGCATGTCTGACGCCGTGGCGACGTTCCTGCTGTTCGACAGGAGCTACGGTCATGGTCAATCCTCATCACGTCGCTCACTGGTATCCCACGGCGGCTTACCTCTACATCTTGTGGCTGGATGCGCTGGCGCTGGCCTGGGAGTACTTGCGTAGGCATCCTGATTACCGGCTTGACTGGGTGCGCCGTGCGCGCCGCCCCGATGCTGCGTATCGCTGGGGCCTGCGCCTGCTGGAAGACCCGGCGCTGGATGCGCGTGACGCGCATCCGGCCTGGCTGCCCGGCCATGCGGCCGTGGTGCAACTCTATCCCGATGCTGATCCGCCGCCTGACGCGGCCAGATTCGACTTCTGGAACATTCCCGGCCACAAGCACCTGCTCCACGATGGCAAGCGGCTGGCATTGATCGCGCGCAGCCCCGGCCATTGCCAGCGTTACGCGCTGGCCTTTGGCCTGGAAGACGGCATGGCTGTCGCCTATGCCCATCGCGGCGACGCTGCCGCGCCTGTGCTCGATCACGCGCCCAGCGCCGCGCGAACCAGGCCCAGGCCGACGCCTGCTGCGTTACTGGAGCTGCACACCCTGCAGGCGCTCGACGCGACCCTGGCGGGCGCGTCCTTGCGCGACGTGGCCGAAGGATTGTTCGGCGTAGACGCCACGGCCGGTTGGTACAGCGACGGCGGCCTGCGCTCCAAGGTACGCCGCCTGGTGCGGCGCGGCGATGCGCTGATGCGCGGCGGCTATCGCCGCCTAGCACAGCTTGCGCCGCTTGAGAAGGGTCGTTTTGATGGCCACGCAAAACGACCCTGAGCAAGAGGGCTTCGTTTTCTGAGACTGCCTCCATCCGGTTGCGCTGTGCGGCCGGAGCTTTGAAAGCTACGGAGGTTCTCACTATGCGTCCCGCTCCCTTGCGGCCTTCTGCCGCACCCGCCACTGCCCCGACCACTGCTGCGCAGCCGCAGCGTTATCTGACCAACGACGAGGCCGCCGACTACCTGCGGCTGTCGCCGCGCACGCTGGAAAAACAGCGCGTACTCGGCGGTGGCCCGCGTTTTCGCAAGTTCGGCCGGCGCGTCATGTACGCCGTGGCCGACCTCGACGCCTGGGCCGCCGACCGCAGCTTCGAGACGACTTCCGATCCCGAATACGCCGAGCACCACTCGGCCGACAGCCGTGCGCGCTGATCGGCGGCACGCGGCAGGCCATCGCCATGTCCAGCACTGCGCTGCCGTCCCGGCAGCGGCCCGTGCCAGAGCGCGAACAGCTCGATCTGTTTCGCGCCTTGCCGGGCGACATGGCGCCGCGCGACAGCCAGGACTTGATGGCCTTTCCGTTCTTCTCGCTGGCGAAGTCGCGGCGCGTCGCGCCGATCGACTTCCGGGCCAGCGGCATCACGATCCGCGTGGAGGGCACGCAGGAGCACGGCATCGCCACGATTTGGGATGCGGACATCCTGATCTGGGCGGCCAGTCAGATCGTGGAAGCGCGCGATGCGGGCTTGCGCCCGTCGCGGCTGATGCAGGCCACGCCTTACGAGATCCTGCGCTTCATCGGGCGCGGTACGTCGCTGCGCGACTACCAACGTCTCAAAGCGGCCTTGGATCGCCTGCAATCCACCACGGTGGCCACGTCCATCCGGGAGACCACGGGAAGACGGCTGCACCGCTTCTCGTGGATCAACGAATGGAAGGAACTGGCCGATGCCAAGGGCACGCCCTTGGGGCTGGAGCTGATCCTGCCGGACTGGTTTTACGCGGGCGTCATGGATGCCGCCCTGGTACTGACCATCGACCCGGCGTATTTCCGGCTCACGGGCGGGATCGAGCGATGGCTGTACCGGCTGGTGCGCAAGCACGGCGGGCGCCAACCGGGCGGCTGGCAATTCGATTTTCGGCACCTGTATCGGAAATCGGGCAGCGCCACGCGCTTCTCGGACTTCGCCTACGACCTGCGCGCGCTAGTCGCTCGGCAGTCGATGCCCGGCTACGTCCTGGGCATCGAGCGAATGCCGGACAACGGCGCCGAGCTGCTGACCTTCCGGCCCGTGCCGTTCACGGCACGGGGATAAACGGTGCGCAGCTTGTGGATGGGCTCGTGCTATCAGGAGTACGGCGTATCGTGCTATCGGGAGTACGGCTATCGTGCTATCAGGAGTACGAATCGCCAGCAAACCCAATAACGGTGCGGGTTTGCGGCCCCTCTAACTTCCCTAACTTAAATCATCTAACTGATAGTAGAAGCGCCGCACGCCGGTGGAAAACCGCCGAGCGGCACCACGCACAGCAGCAACAGCCGGGCTTTCCAACGTGGAGGGTCAGGCCATGATCGTCGCGCTGCTCAACCAGAAAGGCGGCGTGGGCAAGACCACGCTCGCCACCCACATCGCCGGTGAGCTGACGATGCGCGGCCAGCACGTCGTACTGCTGGACGCCGACCCGCAAGGCTCCGCGCTGGACTGGACGCAGCGCCGCAGCCAGCAAGGTTTGCCACGGCTGTTCAGCGCCGTGGGCCTCGCTCGCGAAACATTGCATCAGGAGGCGCCAGAACTCGCCAGGCGGGCCGATCACGTCGTCATCGACGGCCCGCCGCGCATCGCCGCCTTGGCGCGCTCCGCGCTGCTGGCGGCCGAGCGCGTGCTGATCCCCGTGCAGCCCAGCCCCTACGACCTGTGGGCCAGCGCCGAGATGGTGGCGCTGATCCGCGAGGCGCAGGTGTTCCGGCCTGCGCTGCGCGCGGCATTCGTCATCAACCGGCGCGTCAGCACCACGGTGATCGGACGCGAAGCGCGCGGCGCTCTGGCCGGGCAGCCGCTGCCCGCGCTGCGCTCGGAAGTACGCCAGCGCATCGTCTTCGCAGACAGCGTGGCCGCCGGCCGGCTTGCCCGCGAGCTGGCGCCCGACAGCGCCGCCGCCCGCGAAATCACCGCGCTGGTGGACGAACTGCTGCGGTGGCCATCATGACCACAAAGCCGTCACTCGGCAGCAAACGCGCAGCCAAGCGCGTGGGCATTGGCGCGCGCCCGCCCACGAATCCGCACGCCGAAGCGTGGATTCGCCAAGGTGACGTCGATGCGCTGGGCAAAGGCGACCTCTACACGGCTCGTCTGACCCTCGACATCACGCCCGCCATGCGGGCGCGCATCAAGGTATCGGCCTTCACGCAAGGCGTGACGGTGGCCGAACTGCTGCGCGGCCTGCTGGAGCGCGAGTTTCCAGAACACCGCAGGGAGAACACACCATGATCGCATCCGCTTTGCCTGCCGCTGGTGCGGCCACGGCTGTACCAGCGCCACCATTCCCAGCACACGCGGCGCGGCCTATTTCAACGCCGCTAACGCGCGTTTCGCTGGCCTTCCTGGAGCACCGTTTCAAGCTCTATCTGCGCTTCGGCGAACCCGCGCGCACGCACCGGTTCGACCGCTGGCGCAGTCTCGCCGTGTTCCTGCCGAACGCCGTTTTCTGCCGCATTCGCTGGCAGGCCAACGACTACGGCACCGTGCGCTGGCAGCTCATGGTGATGCAGGCTTGCACGCCGCTAGATGAGGAGCAGCGCATCCCCGGCGTGCAGCCGGGCGCGCGCTTGCTGTTGCACGCCGAAGGTGAGCAATCGGTGCGCGCCGTGCTGGAGCGTATCGACGCCATCGAGGCGCTGGGCATCGCGCCCGCTGCCGTTTCGCCCGCGTACTGGCGCACGCTCGCCAACCGGCTCGCTGCGCGCCTGCCGCTGCCCGAATACACCGCCGAGCGGCACTCCGCCTGGCTCATCGGGAGGGCGCTGCCATGACCGCCGTTTCGACTACCGGCACCGCACCGCGTCCTCGCTTGCGCCTGCGCGCTCGCATCGTGCTGGCGGGCCTGTCCGCCTGCGGCCTCGCTGCGCTGGCCTGGGCGTCCTTCGTGCATCCACTGCCGCGCCTGACCTACAACCCGTCCGACAGCGTGGCAGTCGGCTGGTATCGCGTCGATCCGCTTGACCATCGCGCTAGCCCGCTGTCACGTCGGTTATCCGTGGGCACCATCGTGCTGGTTCCGCTGCCGGCCGAGGCTGCCGCGCTCGCTGCGCAGCGCGGCTACCTGCCGACACGCATTCCCCTGCTCAAGCGAGTGGGCGCAGTGGCGCCGCAAGAGGTGTGCATCGTCGGCGGCAGCGTTCGCATCGACGGCGTGCCTTCGGCCGCCGTGCTGTCTGCGGATCGCTGGGGCCGGCCGCTGCCATCCTGGCAGCAGTGCCGCCGCCTTCGGCCCGGCGAGCTGTTCCTGCTCAGCGTCACCAATCCGGCGTCGTTCGACAGCCGCTACTTCGGGCCGGTCAGCGCAGCTGCCGTGATCGGCGTTGCGCGTCCGGTCTGGCTGGAGTCGCGCCCATGATGGCCG
Source organism: Curvibacter sp. (assembly GCA_003987795.1). Taxonomy (GTDB): domain Bacteria; phylum Pseudomonadota; class Gammaproteobacteria; order Burkholderiales; family Burkholderiaceae_C; genus Curvibacter. Next base: position 1,662 of record RXJO01000509.1, on the reverse strand, counting down.
CCGATTCGCTGCACGCTGCCGTGCATCTCATCGTGCCATCGGGCGTGTCGTGCTGCTGGCCGTCGCTGTGTCGTTGCGCGTGCAGTGCGAGCGCATCCGCGCCGCACTTCGCGCTGCCTTCGGCGCAGCCATCCAACGTGCAGGCGTCTTGCCTCGAACGCGCCCGGCCAGTGGCCGTGTTTGCGTTCGCCGGCGCGCTGGCTGCTCGTGCAGCAGCGCCGCCGGGCCGCCGCTGCCCGGAGCGTCAGCGAGGGGCAAAGGCGGAAGGCAAGATTGAAGGGCGCGGCACCACGGCGCGCGCAAAGCCAGTCTGCACGTGGGTTGGGGGCGGCACTCGCCACAAGGTGGCTTCGTGCCGCCAGCAGCCCCAAGGCCTTGCGGGCATTGGGAATACCGTGTGCCGCATGCGCTCGGGCGCGATGGGCTTGGTGGGGACTGCATCATGAGCCAGCGCGGAAATCCCGGTGACGATGACCGTTTTCGCGTGCGGCCCAGCAAGCCCAGGCAGCGCGGCGACACCTTCATTGCCCAGGTGCTGCGCCAGACGAGCAAGGCCGCTGGCGTCTCTGGCCGGGGGCGCAAGACCACCGGCAAGCCCCCCGGTTCGCGCCTGGGGCGCGGTCATGTCGCAGCCCGCTTCACGGGCCAGTCGTTGACGGCGCTTTCTCGCCGGGCCACGGTCAAGGTGCGGCTGGTGTATTTGCAGCAGGCCAGCGGCCGCTCCACCGTGCAGCACCTGCGCTACATCGAGCGCGAAGGCGTGGACCGCCAGGGTGGACAGGGCCGTGCCTATGGCGCCATCACCGACGAGGCGGACACGGCCGCCTTCGAGGAGCGTGGCAAGGGCGACCGCCACCAGTTCCGCTTCATCGTCTCGCCCGAGGATGCGGAGCAGCTCGAAGACCTGCGCACCTACACCCGGCACCTGATGCAGCGCATGGAGGCCGACCTGGGCACCCGCCTGGATTGGGTGGCGGTCGATCACTGGAATACCGACAACCCGCACACCCATGTCGTGCTGTGCGGCAAGGACGACACTGGCAAGGATCTCATCATTTCGCAGGAGTACATCACCCGCGGCATGCGCGAGCGGGCGATGGAACTGGCCACCGAATGGCTGGGGCCGCGCACCGAGCTGGAGATCCAGCGCACCCTAGCCCGCGAAGTGGAACAGGAGCGGTGGACGAGCCTGGATCGCACCCTCCAGCGCGAGGCGGTGGACGGCCTGGTGAAGGTCGAGCGCTTCAACGAACCCAAACTGCAACGCCAGCGTCTGCTGCTGGTCGGGCGCTTGCAGCGGCTTCAACGCATGGGGCTTGCCACGCAGACCCAGCCCGGCACTTGGGCCGTGCATGCCGATGCCGAGAAAACCTTGCGGGCCATGGGAGAACGTGGCGACATCATCCGCACCATGCAGCGCGCGATGGGCGGCAAGCAGCGTGACCTGGCCGTGTTCCAACCGGGCGAGGATGGACACTCCATCATCGGCCGCGTGGCGGGCAAAGGACTGGCCGACGAACTGTACGACCGGGGCTATCTGGTGGTCGATGGCATCGACGGCAAGGCCCACTATGTGGCGCTGCCGCCCAGGACGGAACTGGAGCAGTACCCCATGAGCGCAGTGGTCGAGGTGAAAGGCTCCGCCGAGGTGCGCGCAGCGGA
>RXJO01000397.1:10167-10470 GCA_003987795.1 Curvibacter sp. | reverse complement strand
CGGGGCCGCCTGGCCCAGGGCCAGGGAGGACAAGCCGGCCAGCGCCAGGCCGGCCAGGGTGCGTCGCAAAAAGGGTCTGGGCTGCATGCCGGGGCTCCTGGGTGTCGTTCGGGGCGTCATTCGGTGCGTCATTCGGGTCGCCCGGCCAACAGGCGCTTGGCGCTGTAGTGCATGACCTCGATCTCATGCTGGTTGAAGACCGTGATGTCGGAGCTGACCACCGCCCGGCCCTTGGCCGAGGTGGGGCGCACCTCGGTCACGGTGATGCGGGCGTGGATGGTGTCGCCCACCCGCACCGGGTGC
>RXJO01000397.1:0-10115 GCA_003987795.1 Curvibacter sp. | reverse complement strand
TCTGCAGGATGAAGCCCTCGATCAGGGTGTAGGTGAGCGCGCCGGGCACGGGGCGGCCGTCGATGGCACCGCCTTCGAACCCGGCATCGATGAAGATCGCCTCCAGCATGCCGGTGCAGGCAATGAAATTGACCAGATCGGTCTCGGTGATGGTGCGCCGGAAGGTGCGGAAGCTCTGGCCCACGGACAGGTCCTGCCAGTGGAAGCCCTGGCCCAGGCGAGGTGGCAGTGGCGGCGGGTGGTGAGGCATGGCGGTTCCTGCTTCAGGGTGGGGGTTGATGGGCCTGCACAGCGCCGGTGCTCAGCCAGGCGTTCAGGGTGTCGGATGGCACGCCGGCCTCGTGCAGCACCTGCAGCGTGTCGGCTCCCAGGCGGGGCGGCACGCCGACCGGGGCCCGCTGGCCGTCAAAGCGCGGGGCCACGCCCGGAAAGCGCAACGCGCCCATGGCCGGATCGTCAAGGGGCTCGAAGAATCCAGTGGCCTGCAGGTGTGGATCGCGCTGCAGGTCTTCGAGCCGGTTCATGCGGGCCACAGGCACCTCGATGCGATCGCACAAGGCCAGCCAGTGATCGGTGCCGTGCCGGGCCACCAACTGGCCGGTGACCTCGTACAGGGCCTCGATGTGGCGGGTGCGGGCGGCCATGCTGGCAAAGCGTGGGTCGGTGGCCAGGGCGGGCTCGCCCACAGCCTCGAAGAAGCGACGCCAGTGCGCATCGGTATAGGGCATCAGGCAGACGTGGCCGTCGGCCGTGGCATAGGGACGGCGCCAGTCGGCCAGCACCCGGGGATAGCCGGGGGCCGATCGCGGCGGCTCGAAATGCTCGCCGTAGAAGTGTTCGACCAGGTTGAAGCCCACCATGGTCTCGAACATCGGCACCTCGACGAAGCCGCCCTGCCCCGTGGCCTGGCACCTCAGCACCGCCGCCACGATGGCCAGGGCGGCCACCAGGCCGCAGGTCTTGTCGGCCGCGATGGTGGGCAGGTAACGCGCCACTCCGCTTTGTGCCTGCATCAGTGCGGCACTGCCTGACAGGCCCTGGATGATGTCGTCATAGGCCGGCTTGCCGCTGTAGGGCCCGCCCTCGGCAAAACCGTGCAGGCCGGCAAACACCAGGCGCGGGTGACGCTGACACAGCGTGGCCGGGTCCAGCCCCAGCGGAGCGAGTTTCTGGGGCCGCATGCTGTGCATGAACACATCGGCCCCGGCGATCAGGGCCTGCAGTGCGGCCTGGCCGCCGGCCTGCTTGAGGTCGATCACCACGCTGCGCTTGTTGCGGTTCACACCGAGGAAGATCGCGGCCATGCCGGCTTCGGCCGCCGGGCCGGTGTGGCGCGTGGAGTCGCCCTCGGGGGGCTCGACCTTGATCACCTCGGCCCCGAGGTCGGCCAGCCACTGGCTGGCATAGGGGCCCATCACCACCGCGCTGGCATCCACCACGCGCAGGCCCGCCAGTGGGCGGGCCGCCTTTGTTGTCTCCGTCATGACGCCAGACTTTAGGAATCGCTTGTCAGCGCGTCCAATATTGATTAGCGTCGATCCAATACCGAACGAGTATCAAAATGAACCTCAGGCAACTGGCCCAGTTTGTCGATCTGGCCGAGACCGGCAACTTTCACCGAACGGCCGAGCGCCTGCACATGGCGCAGCCGCCGCTGTCGGTGTCGATCCGCAAGCTCGAAGACGAACTGGGCGGCGCGCTGTTCGACCGCACACCGGCCGGCGTGGTGCTGACGGCCGCCGGCCAGGCCATGCTGGCCGATGCCCGGCAGGCGCTGGCCCATGCGGCCCAGTGCCGGCAGCGGGTGGCGGCGGCCTTGCATGGCCTGGGCGGGCTGCTGCGGGTGGGCTTCATCGGCACGGCCACCTATTCGCTGCTGCCGCGCCTGATCCCGAGCTTTCGGGCCCACTACCCGAAGATCGAACTGGAACTGACCGAATCAACCACCCAGGCCGCACTCGACGGCCTGGCCGCCGGCCGCCTGGATGTGGGCCTGGTGCGCTACCCGGTGCTGACGCCGGGCGACTGCGAGTTCACCGTGCTGGAGCGAGACGAGTTCATGCTGGCCGTGCCTGCCAACAGCCCGCTGGCCCGGCGCAGCGCGATCGCCCTGTCGGCCGTGGCACAGGAGCCCTTCATCCTGTACGAGCAGGCCCGGGTGCCCGGGCTGTTCGCCCTGGCCATGCTGCGCTGCCAGCATTCGGGTTTCAGCCCGCGCGTGGCCCAGCAGGCCATGCAGGTATCGACCATCCTGAGCCTGGTCGAGAGCGGCCTGGGTCTGGCCCTGGTGGCCGGTGTGGCGCGTCACCAGATCCGCCGCGGGGTGAAGCTGCTGCGGCTGACCGACACCCCCGCCGATGCCCGACTGGACATGGCCCTGGCCACCCGCCCAGGCCACGGCAACCAATTGGTGAGCACCTTCGCGGCCCACGCCATGCGGGTGGCCCAGGACACCTCGGCCGCGTCATGAATTCAAGGTTTGCGGGATTTGTTCACAACGTGGTCAAGGCCTTCCCACTAGACTGAACACCCATTCATCAAGCGCTTGCGGCGCCAGGAGAGGATCACCATGGGTTTGTTCGATCAGGTTCTGAGCACGGTCGGGGGGCTGGCGGCCCAACAAGGTGGCGCAACCGCCGGGAGCAGCCTGCCCGAGGTGGTGCTGCATTGGCTCAACGACCCTCAGACCGGCGGCCTGTCGGGGCTGGCGAAGGCTTTCGAGCAGCAAGGGCTGGCGCACGTGGTCGCTTCCTGGATCTCGAATGGCAAGAACCTGCCCATCGATGCCCACCAGTTGCAGGCCGTGCTGGGCAGTGACACCGTGCAGCGCCTGGCAGCTCAGTTGGGTCTGAACCCGGCCGAGTTGTCGGGCCAGTTGGCGCAGTGGCTGCCCCAGATCGTCGATCGGCTGACGCCCCAGGGCCAGATGCCTGCCCAGGGCGAGTCGCCGCTGGTGGCCGAGGGGCTGAACCTGCTGAAAGGCCTGCTGGGCTGATCGGCCCCGAGGCCGCGGCCGTGGTCAGGCGAGAAAAAGGGCCTGCAGGTCGCTCAGGAAATCAAAGCCGCGTTCGGTGGGTTTGACGCGTGCGAAGTCGCGCTCGATCAAGCCCTTGCGTTCGGCCTCGTCGAGGCCGGCGGCGATGGCCGACAGGGGCAGGCCGGTGCGGTCGCAGAAATCTTGCAGCGCAAAGCCTTCGCGCAGGCGCAACGCATTGAGCATGTACTCGAAGGGCAGTTCGCTGCGTTTGACCTCGGTCTCTTGCGCAATGGCCTCGCCGGCCAGGGCCTTGTCCATGTACAGGCGAGGTTCTCGCACCCGCACCTGGCGGACCACCCGATGGGCAAAGCTGAGCTTGCCATGGGCCCCGGCGCCGATGCCCAGGTAGTCGCCGAACTGCCAGTAATTGGTGTTGTGGAAACAGCCGTGCCCTGGCTGGGCATAGGCGGACACCTCATAGCGCTGCATGCCGCGGGCAGCGGTGCGCTCGGTGATCAGGTCGAGCATGGCGTAGGCCGTGTCGTCCTCAGGCACCACGGGCGGGTACTTGGCGAAATACGTGTTGGGCTCGATGGTCAGGTGGTAGACCGAGAGGTGCGGCGGTGCCAGCGCCAGGGCGGTGTCCAGGTCTTGCGAGAACTCCTCCAGGCTCTGGCCGGGCAAGGCATACATGAGGTCGAGGTTGAAGGTGTCAAAGGCGCTGCGCGCCTCCTCGACCGCCGCCAGGGCCTGGGCCCGGTCGTGCACCCGGCCCAGCGCCTGCAGATGCCGGTCATTGAAGCTCTGGACGCCGATCGATAGGCGGGTGACGCCGGCCTGGCGGAAGGCCCGGAAGCGGTCCTTCTCGAAGGTGCCCGGGTTGGCCTCCAGGGTGATCTCGCACTCGGCCTCCAGGCGCAGGCGGGCCCGCAGGCCGCTGATCAACTGGTCGATCGATTCGGGCGAGAACAGGCTGGGGGTGCCGCCGCCGATGAAGATGCTGTGCACGGCCCGGCCCCAGATCAGGGGCAGCGAGGCCTCCAGGTCGGCCATCAGGGCGGCGATGTAGCGCGCCTCGGGCGCCGGCGCCAACTCGCCGCCCTCGCCCCGGAACTCATGCGAGTTGAAATCGCAATAGGGACACTTCTTGAGGCACCAGGGCAGGTGCACATACAGCGACAGGGGCGGCAGTGCGGGCAGGCTGAGCGTGCCCGGGCGCATGTAATGGGCGAGATCGGGGAGACTCACTCAGCGGCCTCCGGCAGCCAGTTGCTGCGCATGAGCTGCAGCATCAGCTGCGCCGCCCGGCCGCGGTGGCTGTGGGCGTTCTTGACCTCCGGAGGCAGTTGGGCAAAGGTCTGGCCGAACTCGGGGATGAACATCACCGGGTCGAAGCCAAAGCCATGCTCGCCCACGGGCTGACGGGTGATCTGCCCCACGGCGCGGCCCACCGCGATCAAGGGCTCGGGGTCTTCGGGCGAGCGCACCGCCACCAGGGTGCTGACCAGGGCGGCACGGCGCTGCTCGATGCCCTGCATCTGCTCCAGCAAGGCCTTGACATTGTTGTCGTCGCCCTTGGCATAGCCGAACTGGGTGGCGTAGTAGGCAGTGTCGACGCCGGGCAGGCCACCGAAAGCATCGACACACAGGCCGGCATCGTCGGCCAGGGCCGGCAGGCCGCTGTGGGCGCTGGCATGACGGGCCTTGGCCAGGGCGTTTTCGACAAAGGTGCGGAAGGGCTCGGCGGCCTCGGGAATGCCGAGCTCACCTTGGCGCACCAGCTCGACGCCCAGGGGGGCGAACAGGGCCTGCAGTTCGGCCAGCTTGCCTTGGTTGTTGGAGGCCAGGACCAGTTTCATGACAGGAATCTCACATCGGGTGGGGGTCAAGGGCTCAGGCCGCCAAGGCCTGCTTCTGCAGTTGCACCAGCTCGGCGATCCCGGCTTCGGCCAGGCCGAGCAACTGGTCCATCTCGCGGCGCGTGAACGCCGCGCCTTCGGCGGTGCCCTGCACTTCGACATAGTGGCCGGCGCCGGTCATGACCACGTTCATGTCGGTGTCACAGGCCGAGTCTTCGGTGTATTCGAGGTCGAGCAAGGGGGTGCCTTCGACGATGCCGACCGAGATGGCGGCCACCTGGTCGAGGATGGGCGACTGGCTGATCTTGCCCGCGGCCAACAGGCCGTTGACCGCATCCTGGGCGGCCACGAAGGCGCCAGTGATGGCCGCGGTGCGGGTGCCGCCGTCGGCCTGGAGCACGTCGCAGTCCAGGTGCAGGGTGCGTTCACCCAGGCGCTTGAGATCGAAGACGGCGCGCAAGGAACGCCCGATCAGGCGCTGGATCTCCTGGGTGCGGCCGGTCTGCTTGCCGCGTGCGGCCTCGCGGTCGCTGCGGGTGTGGGTGGCGCGCGGCAGCATACCGTATTCGGCCGTGACCCAGCCTTCACCGCTGCCACGCTTGTGCGGCGGCACTTTCTCTTCGACCGAGGCGGTGCACAGCACCTTGGTGTGGCCAAACTCGATCAGCACCGAACCTTCGGCATGCATGGTGTAGCCGCGGGTGATGCGCACCGGGCGCAATTGGGCTGCGCCACGCTGCTGGCTGCGTTGGAAAGGAGTGGGGGTGGCCGTCATGGTGAAAATCCGTCAAGGTGGAACACGCCGGCCTGGCGGCCGGCAGGGCGTGATTGGAACCTGCCGCCGGCCCGGCTTCAAGCCTGGACCGGGATGCCCTGCCGCCATGCCAGGGCAATCCATCGGCGGCTCAGTTCTTGCGCTGGGAAGATCGGCGGATGGCTTCGTTGATTTCAGCGATGGAGCGCTCGATCGCGGCGTCGTCCAGATCATCGACAAAATTATCCAAGGCGCCCGACTGGATGGTGGAGGCGAACACCCCCTCGCTGATGCTGTCGGTCGAGATGCCCCGGGTTGATTCGAAGGTGTCCGGGGTTTCCCATTCGAGCGCGATCACGGTGACGTTGTCGCTGGTCTCTCCGGCCTTGCGCAAGGCGGTCTCGACCAACTCGGGCACCGCCTCGGAGACCGACAGGCGGCTGAGGTGGCGCACGATCTCGTCGTCCGGGACACTGCCCCACAGACCGTCGGAGCACAGCAGGATCTTGTCGCCCTGCTGCAGCATGACCGGACCGGTCACGTCATAGACCGGTTTGGTGGGCGAGCCCAGGCAGGTGAACAGCACGTTGCGATTGATGCGCTCGGGCAGCATCATGGTCGGGCTGCGGTGCTCCATGTAGGAGTGATCGCGGGTGCGGGTGAGCATTTCGGCATCACGCACCAGGTACAGACGGGAGTCGCCGCAATGGACCCAGCTGGCGCTGCCGCTTTGCACCACACCCGCCACCAGGGTGGTTCGCGGCGTGTCGAGCATGCCCTTGTCGGCGGCGTAACGCAGGATCTGGTGGTGGGCCGCCATCAGCGCGGTGGTCAGGAACTCGGTCACATCGGCCAGCCGGGGCTGGGCGTCGCGCTGGAACAAGGCCGAGATGGTCTGCAAGGCGATCTGGGCCGCCACTTCACCCTCGGGATGCCCCCCCATGCCGTCGGCGAGCACGAACAGAGCCGAGTCACGGGTGTAGCAATAGCCCATGCGGTCTTCGTTCTTTTCACGCCCACCGCGGCGGCTGACCTGGAAAACTGAGAATTTCATTTCGGTTTCGCACCCACGTCCGTGGGTTCACGGCCGGTCTTCTTCTTGTTGTCGGACACCAGGGTGTCAAATTGCAGCCGCACCTTTTCTCCGACCGACAGCTTGGTGTAGCGGCGCTCACCCTCGCGGCTGAGCTCTTTTTGCAGCGCGAACACCGATTGCGGACGGGCCAGCGGATCAAGCGCCATGCACCATTCGACGACCTCGATGAGGTTGTCGGAGTAGACCCCGCGCAGGCGCGACAAGGCCAGCGAGAGGCGGTCTTTCTCGATGCGCTGGGGCGCTTCGTTGGGTGGATAGCCCTGCATGCAGGCGTAGATGCAGGCGCCGATCGCGTAGATGTCGGTCCAGGGGCCCATCGAGGCATCGCGTCGGTACATCTCGGGGGCGGCAAAGCCGGGCGTGTACATCGGACGGATGAAGTTGCCCTCTTTGGACAGCACTTCGCGGGCGGCGCCGAAATCGATCAGCACGGCCTTGTTGTCGTCGGTGATGAAGATGTTGGCCGGCTTGATGTCCAGGTGCAGCATCTTGTGCTGGTGGACAATGCGCAACCCCCGCAAGACCTCGTCGAACAGCGATCGGATGGTCGATTCGCGGAACACCTTCTGGGTTTTCAGATCGCGTGCGGTGATGATGAAATCCTGCAGGGTGGCCCCCTCCAGGTAGTTCATCACCATGTAGACGGTTTCGTTCTCGCGGAAGAAGTTGAGCACGCTCACCACCGAAGGGTGGGAGATCTGGGCCAGCGAGCGCCCTTCTTCGAAGAAGCTTTTGAGGCCGAGGCGGTACAGCGACAGTTTTTCGGGCTGCACTCGCGGCAGCAACTCACCCGCGCCCCGGGTGGCGAGCGACGAGGGCAGGTACTCCTTGACGGCGACCTGCTGGCCTTCCATGTCAAGGGCCAGGTACACCACGCCGAAGCCGCCCGCAGACAGGCGGCGTACGACACGGTAGCCACCGATGACGGTATCCGGTGGAAGCGGTGCCGGTTTGACCTTCGACATGTGGAGATAGACGGGACGGGCACCCCGTCCAGGCGGGATAATCCCTGGTATTGATTTACGTAATAGAACCCAATGCCAGTTTACAGCATGACCGGTTACGCCACTGCCCAGCAGGACGTGGCCACCCCAGAGGTCGGCGGCGACGCCAAAAGCAGTGCCACGACCCGGTTCGGCCTGGAAATCCGCGCCGTGAACAGCCGCTTTCTGGATTTGAGCTTCCGACTGCCCGAGGAGCTGCGTCAGCACGAGCCCGCCTTGCGCGAGTTGCTGACCGCCAAGCTCAAGCGCGGCAAGGTGGAGGTTCGCGCCGCCCTGGAGCAGGAGGGGGGTGACGGCCTCAAAGAGCCCACCACCCGCCAACTGCAGAAACTCAACGCCATCCAGGACCAGGTGCGGGCCTGGCTGCCCCAGGCCACGCCATTGACCGTGGCCGACGTGATCCGCCTGGGCGGCTCTGACGCCCACACGCTGCTGCCGAGTGCCGAAGAGGTGCAGGCCCTGGCCGCCAAGGTGGTCAAGGACCTGCTGGCGGCGCGTCAGCGCGAGGGGGCGCGCCTGAGCACCATGCTGCAAGATCGCATCGCCCAATTGCGCGCCCTGGCCGCCCAGGCCACGCCGCTGGTGCCCCAACTGGTGGAACAGCAGCGCCAGCGCTTCCTGGAACGCTGGAAAGAGGCGATGAACCTGACCGACGGCAGCACCCTGCCCGAGGCCGCCCAGGACCGCGCCTTGTCTGAAGCCACGGCCTTCGCTATCCGCATCGACGTGGCCGAAGAGATCACCCGCCTGGACTCGCACCTTGACGAACTCGAGCGCCTGCTCGCCAAAGGCGGCGAGCTGGGCAAGCGCCTCGACTTCCTGATTCAGGAACTGCACCGCGAGGCCAACACCCTGGGCTCGAAATCGGCGGCCCTGGAACTGACCCGCATCAGCGTGGACATGAAGGTGCTGATCGAGCAGATGCGCGAACAAGTCCAGAACATCGAATAAGCCCCAGAGCCCAACCCAGACTCCGACCTCATCATGGATTACCCAGGAAACCTGTTTGTCGTGGCCGCCCCCAGCGGGGCCGGCAAATCCAGCCTCGTGAAGGCCTTGCTGGAGCTGGACTCGCGTGTCCAGCCCTCCGTGTCCCACACCACCCGCGCCCCGCGCGGCCAGGAAAAGCACGGGCGCGAGTACTTTTTTGTGTCCCAGACCGAATTCGATTCGATGGTGGCCAACAACGCCTTCATCGAATGGGCCCACGTGCATGGCAACCGCTACGGCACCTCGAAGAAGGCCATCGAGGAGCGCATCGCCGAAGGCGCCGACGTGGTGCTCGAGATCGACTTCCAGGGTGCGATCCAGATCAAGAAGGCGTTCGCCAATGCCATCCTGATCTTCATCCTGCCGCCGAGCTGGGAAGAACTGCGTTCGCGCCTGGAGCGCCGTGGCGAGGACGCCCCGGACGTGATCGAGCTGCGCCTGAAGAATGCCGCCGTCGAGATGGCACAGGCCTCGAAATTCGACTTCGTTATAATCAACGAATTGTTTGAGCGCGCCCTTTTCGACATGAAAGCCGTGGTGCACGCCCAGCGTCTCAAGTATGCAGCCCAGCGACGCGCCCGGGCTGACACCTTCCAATCACTGAACATCGCCTAGCCCGCGGAGAACCCTCATGGCACGCATTACCGTCGAAGATTGCCTGGTCAACATCCCGAACCGCTTCCAGCTGGTTCTGGCGGCCACCTACCGTGCCCGCATGCTGAGCCAGGGCCACTCGCCCAAGATCGAAAGCAAGAACAAGCCCGCCGTGACCGCTCTGCGCGAAATCGCTGAAGGCAAGGTCGGCCTGGAAATGCTCAAGAAGGTTCCCTGAACCCGCTCGCGCCCATGGCGCCCGAAAAGCACCGCAGCCGCGGTGCTTTTTTTTGTCCTTTCTCCCACTCAACCCTGACAGCGCTACATTACAAGCATGACTGCGGTGCTGCCCTCCTCCTCTGCCACGCCCCCGAAAAGTGCTGCCACGGCCGCTGGCTCCGCCACGGCGGCGGCGGCCAATGCCGCAGCCGCCAGCTTTGCCGCCCTGGTCGACGCCCTGGGCTACCTGGGCCCGGCCGGCATCGAGCAGGTCCGCCAGGCCTACCGGTTTGCCGATGCCGCGCACCTGGGGCAGTTGCGCAACAGCGGTGAACCCTACATCACCCACCCGATCGCCGTGGCCGCCCAGTGTGCGGTCTGGAAGCTGGATGCCCAGGCCCTGATGGCCGCCCTGCTGCACGACGCCCTCGAAGACTGCGGCGTCACCAAGGCCGAGCTGGTGGACCGCTTCGGCATCCAGGTGGCCGAACTGGTGGACGGACTGACCAAGCTGGACAAGCTGCAGTTCAACACCCGCGAAGAAAACCAGGCCGAATCGTTCCGCAAGATGCTGTTGGCGATGGCCCGCGATGTGCGGGTGATCCTGATCAAGCTGGCCGAC
>RXJO01000018.1 GCA_003987795.1 Curvibacter sp. | reverse complement strand
AAGGATCAATGATGGACATGCGCGATCAGGCTCTCCAGGCGTCCTGCCCCGTCATCGCCGCACCGCGCTTCGGGCCGCTGCCACCCATGAACAATGGCCAGCGTGTGATCGTGGCGCGCAACGGCACATTCATACAGACCAGACTCGATTGGCTGGATTGCATCCTCGCCATGAGCCAGAGGCCCGTTGCCATTCGCTTGCCCTACGGTGAGGTGGCGGAGCATCTTCGGTTTTGCTTTGGCGTCCTGCCCATCAGCCTGATCGAGGATTTCGTGGCCAGGGCGCGGCGGCGTCTGCCTGACGAAGCGGCTAGTGTGTTGATCTACTCCCGCACCACGGGAGGGCTGCGGCTGGCGATGTGTGAACCCATATCGGCTTCGCCTGTTCATATCAGTTATCGCCGTCCCGCGATGGGCAGGGACGAGACGGTGGCCGTTGACCTGCACACGCATGGCCGCTTGCCACCCTTCTGGTCGGACGAGGACAACCGCGACGACCAGGGCATTGTGGTGGCTGGTGTATTCGGGCTGCTGCACCAACCTGCACCGACCGCTCGCTTTCGTCTGGTTGTCAATGGGTTTCACAAGCCGCTCGACCAGCATCCATGGGTGGGCAATGGCCGGGACGTGAGCCCATCTGACTTGGCAGGCTCGCATGGCGGCTGGATACCGAGTCTCTTGAGACGCTGGTGGTAAGTGCCACCGTGATTGAGCACAAACGCATTGTTGTCGCTCTGGCATAGACAAGGAGAGATGCTCATGGCGCATCGAATCGACCCCCATCTTTTGCAACGCCGCGTGAAGGTTCATCTGGTTGGCGTTGGCGGCAATGGCGCGCAAATGGCCGCGTGTTTGGCCCGGCTCAACATTGCGATGCTGGCATTGGGACACCCTCACGGCTTGCATGTCACGGCCTTCGATGACGACCGAGTGAGCGAGGCCAATGTCGGGCGACAACTGTACAGCGCGGCGGACATTGGCAGGCACAAGGCGCTGGTGACCATTCATCGGCTCAATCAGTTCTACGGCCTGGATTGGGATGCCGAGCCTGTGCGCTATGAAACCCATCTGGTCGAACGCACGCTTCACCGAGATGGGGACTTGTTGATCAGTTGCGTGGACAGCCGCAAGGCTCGCCAGACGCTGCACCGCCTGGCATTCGATGATGGCGCGCCGTACCGGTACTGGCTGGACATGGGCAATACCGAATCAACGGCCCAGGTGGTGTTGGGGCAGCCGGACAACGACAAGGTGGCGAGATTGGCTGCCAATGGCCCGCGCTTGCCTTGTGTCACCGAACTCTTTGCGGAACTGCTGGATGAAGGGCAGAAGGAGGACAACCGCCCGTCATGTTCCGTGCGGATGTCCTTGGCTTCGCAAGGATTGTTCATCAACGATGTGGCGGTGCGCTTTGCCGCCCACCTGCTCTATGAACTGTTCTCGCAGGGGCAGCTCAAAGAGCACGGCGCGGTCATCAACTTGGGCAGCAAGCGGGTCGGTCCCATCGAGATCAAGCCCGAAACCTGGGCGAGGTTCGGCTACGTGGAGAAGCGGGAGCAGGAGATGGCTGATGGCGATACCGCATAGCCCATTCACCCAGATGGACCTAACATGGGACAAGCTCATCGAGCAAGTCCTGCTGCGGGTCAATGCCTACGCCCGCCATCCTGCCGAGCGCCTGCACGGCCATCGGTTCTTGGTGGCCAAGGACGCCAGGAGGAACCGAGGTTACTTCGTGACGGCTGGCAACTTTGGCCGTGCTGAGTTCAAGGTGGCGGTACACGAGGCGCAGGCGGCGGGCCTGGATGCGTCGGTGCTCTACGTCTATGGTCGAACGGCCACCTACTCGGGCAGCGGCATCCACTTTGTCAAGTTGGACGACATCGGTGTGACGCCGTAACTTGATCCAGCCGCATGGGCGCGCTCACGTCCATGGCCGCACTCGCTGTGGTTGTCCACAATTTTCACTGGCACCGGGTGGCCCTGGTGTGCGAGGTGGCAAGTGAGATCAGGTCAATTCGGGATGCGCAGGCCCAGTTCGTCGGCCACGAGCTTTCTGGCAGCTTGATCTGTCAACAGGATGCTGCCTGATGGCTGATCCGATCTGAGTGGCTCGCCACTTGCCAGGATCAACCAACGCTGCCCGGTCTGGATGCCAAGACCGCAAGACGAATTCGAGGTATGGACAGATACGATCTGGCCCACCTTGGCAGAGCCCTTGATCACTTGAGTCACGCGCATGGACGCGGGAATTTCAGGCCCCTTGCCACTCATGCCATTTGATGCGGTTTCAGCTCGCGCAACGAAAACGAACTGGGCTTGGCCAACGCTTTCTTTCAAGCTGACTTGGTTGTACTTGCATGCGAAGCTGCTTCCGGTCAAAAGCAGGAGGGCGAGGCCGATGGCCACTTTCGGTCGTGTCATGGCGTTCTCCATAAGCTGATTGCATTCAGAACGAGTGATTCGGGGAGGCGGATGACTTCTGTTGGAGTTATTTTTTCATTGACTGGGTTACTTGTGTATCGCCAACTGGGCTCGCCTTGTGTGCTTCGTGACACCCGTCATTCCCACCCATGTGCATGCGCGTGGCCAAGGCGGTATCTGCACCATCAGTCTCTGTGCCGGATGGCTGTTTTTCCGGTGGCCTGCGTGTGACCACTGACGAACCTAAATAAGCACAAGAGGCGCGTTTGCGACAATGACCTGCGATGTGAGCCACAGCGGTCCGGGCTGCACGCTCCACATCGGGTGGCAGGGGCGGGCCACCTCGTACAGGTGGGGCCACACCCGTCTTTCCCTGCCACTCATCAATCAACGATTCATGCCGCAACCCATGGGTTGTCGCCCCCAGTCCATCCAGACTGATGCCGAAGCGGCGCACGACATAGCTGAAGTGCCAGAGGTTCTGCTTCAAGTCGCGCTCCGGTCTGCCCATGTGGGCATCTTGCCCCTGGGTTACTGCCTGTGCGTGGACCAGAGCCTCTTGCCTGCGCGCCGTGTTGATCGGGACGAACCGCTGGCGTCCACCCTTCGCACCCCGCTTGATCCAGATGTAGTGGTTAGCCTCGCGCTTGTCTGAGGGCAAGCCGGTGGCTTCAAAGTGCACCACGCAACTGTGCGGCTGGAACATTACCGCTTCCTTGCGCCGCAGCCCAAAAGCCCAGATCAGCCTCAACGAGGCGCCCACATGGATGTCGTGACGGCACACGCTCACGATGACCTGTTCAATGTCGATGCCCTGGCCGGACCAACTCTTGTCCCGGCTGGCCACCTCATGGCGCTGGAACTCGTCGGCACACAAGCCGTAGTGCGCTGGCTTGCGCACCAAACCTGGCTTGCCGATCCATTGCGCGAGTCCCCGCAGGAAGCTCAGGTAGGTCTGGATCGTGGCCGGTGCAAGCCGCTCAGTGCGCCACACTTGAACCATGGCCAGGATGTGCCGGTTGCCCAGGTTGCGCGGGTCGGGCGTGGTTGCGAAGCCTGCCTTGGCGCGCAGATCCCGAAAGAAGCGCCGCAGAAACTGCGCGCGCTCGTGGCGGGTCTTGTGCGAGACGGTTTTCTCCCGGGCCGTGTGCGCCAGATTGAATTGGCCTAGCAGCAGCTCTAGCACCTGCTCAGGCGGCGTTTCCCCAGGCGGATGACGGGCAAGTAAGTCTGCACGTGTCAGACCCGCATGGTCTCGCTTGCGGCGCGCCGGTGCGCCTTTGGCTGTGGTCGATGAGCGCGGCATGGCCGTCTCCTGTGTCAGCAGGCTGTTCCCGGGCAGCCTAAGTTCGTGAAGGAATGCGAAGGCGCGTCGTGCTCAAAAGGTCATGCCCAGGTGCGGCTGACGCAGGGCCGCCCTGGCTGGTGGTCGTTTGTCGCGGCATGGCGCCCGACCACATTCGGCGCATGCCAACCCAGGGTTTCGCCAGGACACCGCCGCCATCGGGCTGGCATCGCTGACTCGGTCGGTCTTAAAAATGAAACGGTTGATCCGGCCCGTGCGCGGGTTTCCGCGCAACACGGGGTTGGTGAACGCGTCGGCGACCTCAAGGGCCGCACGCGCTCGACGTGAAGGTCTGGCCTTCACGGCGCTGATGGATCAGGTCTGGATGCGTAGCGTCATCCACCTGCTGGGTAGCCCCCCTCACCGAAAGTCCAGGGGGCGTCAGGTCGACGGGCGAGGGCACACGTGGAGCCTAAAGAGGCAAGCACGTCCGTGTGCTGCGCGAAAGCGCATGCCCGACAGGATGGCGGAACCAAGATGCGCGGCGTCAAGCGCCGGGCAGATGATTTGCGATTGGCCTGGACGTGCTCTCGAAGAGCACCCGGCCAACAGGGGCCGGAAAGTCGCAGGACTGCACTACGGGGGAGAACCTCGGACACGACCTTGAAGGCCGCGCCACATCCAGCATCGAGGCTGGGAGCTTGCAAGGGCGGGTAACGACCGCTACGCCTGATGGCTTCCGCGATGGAAGCAGGGCAAGGAGCCCTCGGGAGCCTTCAGTTGACACCGCCCGGTAGTGGGCCGTCAATACCGCCGAGGCACTTTCTGGCTGGAAATTTGGCGATGTCTTGACACGGCATTATTTTGTGATGGACCTTCTGGGGATGGTCCACAGAAGGGGTTGACAAGTTACAAACTGGCCTCTGGTTGTAATTGCAACCTCGATGAAGCCGATGGCGTCGAATGTTTGAACCGTCGTGGAACGTCATGACGCATCCACGCTCTTGAAGGATGCTTCAAGTATGGTATGGGCGGGGCCGTGTCGGCATCCTCTTGCCTCATTGATGCTTCAAGCATGCTTGAGGCAACCCGCCGACCTGGTAGTGGAATGCTGTTGAATTCGAGCCCATTCCAGTTGGATGAAATGGTGACGCAGTGGGAGCCTTGGTCCGTTGACAACGGACCTAAGGAGCATCGCCATGGACAAGATCGTCCGATCGATTGATGTTGGCTACTGGAACACCAAGTACGTCACGGCCCACACAGACAAGGAAATCAAGTGCGCGATGTTTCCTTCGCTGGCCTATCCCAGCTACAAGGACCCCGCCACACGTACCATGGTCGAGCGCCGGCGCACGGTAGCCGTGCCGATAGAGGGCAGCTACTACGAAGTCGGGCCGGACGTTCATCTGGCGGCTGACACGTTCCGCGGAACGCAGCTGCACGACCGCTACCTTCAAACCCCGGAATACATGGCGCTGGTCAGAGGCGCTATTGGCTTCATGAAGGTGCCAGCCATCGACGTCTTGGTGGTCGGTCTGCCTGTTGCGCTCTTCGACACCGGTCGGGGATGGTTGGAAAAATCCTTGACCGGTGTTCATGACGTGGGCGGCGGCAAGCAGGTCGAGGTCAGACGTGTGCTGGTGCTGCCACAGCCCATGGGTGCATTGGCGTACTTCGCGGCCTCTTACAACAAGCAGAAGTCCATCGAGAACGAGCGCAGTCTCATCATCGATCCGGGCTCACGCACCTTCGATTGGCTGCTGGCTCGCGGCATGCGCCTGGTGCCCAAGACCAGCAGCTCGGTCAACAGGGGGATGTCTGACATCCTCAAGACCATCGCGCAGGAAATCAGCAACGACATTGGCAGGCCCTACAGCGACTTCCCTGCTATTGACCTGGCCTTGCGAACGAGCAAGCCCTTGATGATCTACCAAAAGCCATACGACATCGCGCCCATTCTTCCAACGGCGCGCTCGGTGGCATCGCGCGCTGTGTCTTCCATGCTGGAGTGGGTCAATGAGGAATACAGCATCCAGAACATCATCATGGTGGGTGGCGGTGCCTTCATGTTCAAGGAAGCGGTCAAGGCAGCGTTCCCGAACCACAAGATCCAGGTGGTGAAGGATCCCCTGTTCGCCAACGTCAAGGGCTTTCAGATCACGGGCCACAACCTGGCCATGACTTTGGCTCAGCCGGTGCCATTGGCGGAGCCTTCGTCCGAGACGGAACGCAAGGCGATGCTTGGCCAACAAATAGATGGGGCTGGAGCCACTTGAAATGGCCAACGCTGATGACCTCATCAAGTTGACGATCGAGTTTCGACGAGGCGATGACCCACCGCTGTTCGACGAGCTGGCGGCCATTCCCAAGGGGCGTCGGCGCATTGCCAGGTTGCGCACCCTTGCTCATGACGGTTTGATCGCGCATGCGGCGCTTTCCAGCGGAGCGTTCAAGAAAGAGTCTCTGGCTGACTCTTGCGAGCACGGTGACGAGTGTGGCTTGAACATCGATCAGGGCGAGCAAACAGCATTGCCTACTCAGTTGACAGAAGCGATGCTGGACTCGCTCGACGCCTTCAAGGAGTCCTGAGGGGCCTTAAAAAATCCGCCCTTGACAAGTCGCGCTCAGCTGAGACCTTGATCGCAGGGGATTCGCGAAATCCTGTGCTGACGGTCGAACTCCGACCCGGACCCAACTCCAGTCTCACTTGACCGAGCGCAGGGTGCGAGGCCAGTCCGAGCAAACGTCAGCCAAGCGCGTCATCCCTGAAATCGACGCCGACCGGGCTGTCCGGAAAGCGCCCTTTGTCTTTTGATCAGGAGATGAGCATGAGCCTCGTTGTCAGGGCGGTGGACGTCGGCTACCGCCAAACCAAATTCGTGACGGGCATTGCTGGCGCCAGCATCCGTTGCGCCAGTTTCCCGTCGGTGGCCTATCCGAGCAAACGGGATCAGACCAAATTGGCCGCCATTGAACGGCGTCAGACCGTCAGCGTGCCCATCGGTGGCCTCTTTTATGAAGTGGGGCCTGACGTTGCCTTGGCAGCCGACGCGTTTCGCGCATCACAGATGCACGACCGCTTCACGGATACGCCGGAGTACCTCGCTCTTTTGCGAGGTGCGTTGCGGATGATGAACGTGCCGGTGATCGACCTGTTGGTGGTCGGTCTGCCCGTGGCATTGCTGACCTTGCGCAAGGCATCCCTTGAAAAGGCGATGACCGGCATCCATGACGTTGGTGGCGGCAAGCGTGTCGAGGTCAAGAAAGCCATGGTCATGGCGCAACCGCAGGGCGCTCTGGTGTATTACGCCACTGCTACCAATCGCCTTGCTGGCATGAAGGATCAGCCAAGCCTGGTGGTCGATCCTGGCGGTAGGACATTCGACTGGCTGGTATCTCGGGGCATGCGCCTTGTCCAGAAGAAGAGCCACTCGCTCAACCGGGGCGTGTCCGACGTTCTGCGGGCGGTGGCCTCCGAAATTTCCATGGAGATCGGCACCCGATACATGGACGTGGATGCGATCGACGAGGCCTTGCGATTGGAAAGGCCGCTGATCTTGCATCAACGGCCTTACGACCTGGTCCGTCTGCAGCGCGTGGTCGACAAGCTTGCTGAACAGGCGGTTTCTTCCATGATGCAGTGGATCGACGACCCCTACAGCTTGCGCCATATCGTGCTGACAGGTGGGGGCGCGTGGCTTTTCAAACGGGCGGTGAAGGCGGCATTTCCAAAGCAGAAAATCCAGGTTCTGAGGGACCCGATGTACGCGAATGTCCGCGGATTCCAGATCGCTGGCATGAACTTCGCGCAAACCCAGGCAACGGTGGATCACTTGCCGAACGCGAAACAAGTCGGGGTGAAGTCATGAACGATTCCAAGCCTGTTCAACATCCCAAGATCAGCCTGCTGTTCGAGCTGGATCGAAACGACAACCCTGTCTTGTACGACGATCTTTGCCGCTTCAGCAAAGGGCCCAGAAGGGTCAATCGCCTTCGATTCCTTGCGAACGAAGGGGTACGTGCAGAGCAGCGGGATATGCAACGCCACCAGACGCATGCGGGCACCACCGAGATGCCAGGCGACCTTGGCGGGGGCGCATATGGACTTGCAGGCGATACCAATCTGGTATTCGCATCCCCATTGGAAGAGTGAGGCGGACATGAGCAGGAAGGCCAACTCGCACGGCGACGAATCTGTCAGTGCGTCCGAACTCGCCCAAATGGGTGTGTGCGAGCGCATGGTCTGGTTCGAGCATCGGTACGGTCGACGGTTCACGCCGCTGCGTCGGGCAGTGGCTGCTCGCGGCCAGCGTCTGCATCAACAGTTCTATGAGCAAGGCATGAGGCAGAGGCCCAGGAGTCGATGCTGCATTGTGGCCCGTCTCTTTGGCGACTCCTCACCAGAAGTGGCTGCCTTGCGCAAGTTTCGCGATGGCGTACTGCGCTCAACATGGTATGGGCGAGTCTTGATTCCGCTCTACTACAGCGCCTCGCCGATGGCCTGCAGCCTTCTGAAGCGGTCAGCGTGGCTTGTGACGATCACCCGATCTATTTTGACTGTGTGGCTTCTTCATAGCGGTAGCCGCAATGTTGCGGGAGGCAGATCATGACTTTGAATTTGACCTTGGCCGGTGTCGTCATTGTCTGCCTGGTTTTGCTCTACAGGTATGGGCGCCAGTTTGCTTTGGCGGGTGAGCCGGGATTGCCATTTGAGCTACGCCGAGCTGAACTGATTTATGCAGAGCAAACATTTCAGACGGGAGGTCTACCAAGGTTGCGTGCCCGCGTGGACAGGGCATACAGAAAGTCGAATGGAACTTACGTTCTGTTGGAGTTGAAAACCCGGAAACGTAGGGTGGCCTATCTGTCTGACGTCATCGAGTTGTCCGCCCAGCGTGTTGCATTGATGGAGCAAGAGAGTGCCGCTGTCGCAGCGTATGGCTATGTCCTAACTCAGCATGCCAGCGGTAGATGGCTGGGTACGGTTCGGGTAAGCTTGCTCAACGTGCAGCAGGTCTACGAACTCATGAACAGACGAAGCGCGGTGATGGCGGATCAAGCGTTGGCCAAGGCCAATGGTTTTCCTTACCTTTGTCCAAACTGTTTGCACAGATCGAAGTGCATGCTGACGGCTGGGCATGGCTAAGTGTTTGGCTGGTCCGTATTGATCAGGAATTCCCCGATATTTCCCAGAATTCTTGATTGCGCAGAAGAACCGGCATGACCATGCTTTGAGCATCGAAGTCGGACACAGATCGCAATGCAGTCGCACCTAGATCCCAGTGTTGCCATGTGGCTTGACGCTGGATTCCTAAGTGGTCTCATGAATGTGTCGAAGCATTCCTCTTCATGTTCAGCTTCGATGGAAATGGAGAATCATTCATGGCTGGAATCGATAAGTTGACCGCATTGAAAATTGCACGTCTTGCTAAGCCCGGAAAGTATTCCGACGGGAAAGGTCTGTACCTTCAAATCTCAAAGGAACTCATCAAGAGTTGGATCTTCAGATATCAGTTGAATCATTCCGAGCATTACATGGGATTGGGGTCTGTCCATTCCATCAGCTTGGCCGAAGCACGGGATTTGGCGCGCAAAGCACGGCAGTTGCTTCTACAAGGCATCGATCCTTTACAGAACAAAGCCGAAGAATTTGCCAAGAAAAGAGCTGCGCTGGCGAGCAACAAGACATTCAAGGAGTGCATGACTGAGTACATCGAAAGTCATAAGGACTCATGGAAGAGCGAGAAGCACTGCAAGCAATGGGAGGCTACTCTTGTCGAGTACGCGTGCCCGCACTTTGGCAAAGCTCAAGTGCGACATATTGACACTCAGCTAGTGCTAAACGCATTGGAGCCCATTTGGAAGAAAAAGACGGAGACTGCCACCCGCGTTCGGGAGCGAATCGAGCGTGTACTTTCATGGGCTGCTACAAAGGGGTATCGAGAAGGCGAGAACCCTGCGCGCTGGCATGGACACTTGCAGGAACTGCTGCCGAAACCTTCCAAGATCAAGAAGGTCCAACATCACCCGTCGCTGCCTTATATGGAAATGGCATCGTTCTATCGGCGCTTGCGGGCAGAGAAGGGCATTGCTGCTATCGCACTTCAATTGGTCATTCTCACAGCCTGCAGAACTGGTGAAGTTTTGTATGCAAAGTGGGAAGAGTTCGACCTTGATGCTGGCGTATGGGTGGTTCCTCCCATGCGAATGAAAGCAAGCAAAGAGCATCGCGTGCCCTTGGTGGAAGAAGCGATCCGGCTACTGAAGCAGATGAAGGGACTCGACGAGACTTGGGTCTTTCCTGGCGCGAAGAAAGGGCGTCCGATGTCCAACATGGCTATGTTGAATGTTTTGAAGAGAATGCAGTGCACTGATCTGACGGTGCATGGCTTTCGATCGACATTCCGTGTTTGGGCCGCCGAGAGAACCGCGTATCCAAGGGAGTTTGCCGAGTTGGCGCTGGCTCACTCGGTCGGCACGGCTGTTGAAGAAGCCTATCAGCGATCCGACTTGTTCGATCGTCGCAGAGCCTTGATGAGGGATTGGGCTGTGTGGTGTTGCTCACCACTGCCAGCCCTTATTGCACCTGCTTGCATGGACTCTCCGCCCAATCGCTCGATGACCGACTTCGCCCCCGTCGTGGCTGCGGGATCATCTTGGCCCGATCAGGTCAGCCACTATTTCACCCCCGGGCAAATCGCGGCTTCTATGAAGCTTGGTGAACCGTCATGACACGACCTCCTGGCGCAGCTGAAAAAGTATGCTATAGTTATGGACTTCGGTGGGACGTCATGACGCTCTAAACGGTAAGACGTCCACTCCGCCAAATATGCAACGCCCTGATGCGAAAGCGTCAGGGCTTTTTGCTTTGGAGCCAGGTGTGTGCCAGATGGGCTCTTTAGATCGCCCGC
>RXJO01000022.1 GCA_003987795.1 Curvibacter sp. | reverse complement strand
GGCGTGGAATAGGGCGTATCTGGACAAAACTTGTCAATGATTTTGGATAGTGTCGTCATTTGTCAGCAAAGGAGTCGCATGCGCGGGACAAGCGCCAGGCACTGCTGAAAAGAGCAGGAGCGCGGTCGAACATGGGCTGCTGGGCAGAGGCCTTTGAGGATCTTTGTAGGTCGACGAAGAATAAGCCGCTATTGAATCCATGTTTAATAGCGTGATTATGAATACACTATTGACTTTGTGTCAAATAGCGGGGCGTGTGTGGCGAAGAAGGAGCAGATAAAGGAGACCGTCGGGGCGCGCCTGGATCCCGACGCCCGTCGGGCCCACTTGTTGGCGGTAGGGGCTGCCGTGTTTGGCACCAGGGCTTATGACGACGTACAAATTGACCAGATTGCCCAACAAGCAGGCGTGTCACGTGGGTTGCTCTATCACTACTTCCCAAGCAAGCGGGTTTTCTTTGCCGCGATCGTTCAGGTCGGCTATGACGAGATCTTGGAAGCTACGCGGCCCGATACGTCGCAGCCACCGGCCGAGCAATTGCAGGCAAGCCTGGAGGCATATGTCGACTATGTCGAAAGCCACCCTCACGTGTATCGGGCCATTTTTCGCAGCGCCGCCAGTCTCGAACAGACTGTTCAGGACGTGGTCAATGGCAACCTCGACTTGCAAGCCAAGCGCATTTTGTCTGTGCTGGGCGAGGTACCTGAGCCCGATTCGCTGAGCTATCTGGCCATCCGCGCCTGGCTAGCGTTCCTGATCCAAGCTGTCCTCGATTGGTTGGACCATGGTGCGATGGTCGACCGGCAGCAACTGATCGCGGTAAGCATGGGTGCCCTTCGGGGCGCGACGGCCGCCCTTGCTCGCCCACTACAAGATACGGAGATAGCGGTGGGCCGGCGCGGGCACAGAGCCACGAATAGGAAGAAGTAAGCGTTCAGGGGCCCCTCCTGTTTACTGCAGAGGGGCAAGCCCTTGAAGGCAACCCTACCGTAGCACAGTGACGTCACCTGTAGAACTTGAAGAGGCTAGTGGCGTGCCGGAAGTACTTTGCCTCGGCACTCGCCAAATCCGATGCGAGCTAGACCTTCTTTTTGACACCATCCCCGCAAAACCACGGTGTCACCGTCTTCCAAGAAAGCTCGCTGCTCACCAGTGGATGGAAGGCTCAATTGGGTTGTTCCGCCGGTTGTCAGCTCGACCAGCGATCCCGCCTCTTGCTGTGTCGGCCCCGAAATCGTCCCGGTACCTAAAAGATCGCCACTGTCCATATTGCAGCCGCCTATCGTGTGGTGGGCGAGCATCTGAGCAATGGTCCAATATTGGTGACGGAAGCTTGTCCGCGTAACGGCGTCACCAGAAAGTTTTTGAGCGACATGAGAGAGGGTCTGTATCGCAACTTCCAGTTGAATGTCCAGGCTTCCCTCTGATTGGTCCCCCTCGTCGTACAGGTAAGCGAGCGGTTGCGGCTCGGATGCTTGACGCGGTGATGCAGTCCTGTAGGGCTCGAGCGCATCTATGGTGACAATCCACGGAGAAATGGTTGTGCAAAAGTTCTTGCCCAGAAAAGGGCCGAGTGGATCCATCTCCCAGAACTGGTGATCTCTGGCCGACCAGTCGTTCATCAGACACATTCCGAAGATGTGCTCGCGGGCCTTGGACGGGGGAATGTTCTGACCAAGTTGAGTCGCCGGGCCTACAAAAAAGCCCAACTCCAATTCAAAGTCCAAGCGCTTACAGGGGCCGAACGTTGGGTGACTCGAACCTGCGCTTCGTGATTGGCCCACCGGCCGATGGAAGGGTGTCCCACTGATGACTACGCTGGAGGCTCGTCCGTGATATGCGATAGGCATCCACTTGAAGTTCGGCGTCAGCGGTTGATCAGGTCGTACCAAACGCCCGCAGTTCTCCGCGTGGTACAGCGAAGTGAAGAAGTCGGTGTAGTTCCGCAGGTCCACAGGCATCTTTACGCGCGCTTCGGACATGGGAACAAGGCATGCTTTCACCCTACTACGAGTCGACTCGCTTGCGTCGGAATGCAAGAGCTTGAACACCTCATGACGCAAGGCGCGCCATGGCATGGGCCCCAGGGACATGAACTCGTTGAGTGAGCTCAATGCCGCGACATTACAAGCGACCAAAGCGGCTCCGTTCAGGGCATCACTGGAGGCCAGGCGAGCCAGGTCCAGGATTTGGTCGCCGATCGCGATACCGCCCCGGCATCTGCCTTCAGTGGGGGTGTCAAAGATGCCAATGGGCAGGTTCTGAATTGTGAAGTCGCAATCAGCTTGTTGGGCTGATGCCACCCAGCTCGACGCACTCGCATCGTGTGTGAAATCGAGTGCCACAGTCACTTCCTCACAAGCAGAGCGTCATCAAAAATGGCCACGGCTCGCGTCCAGCCAGCCGAAGCTCCCCGAATCTTGTGGGGGAAACAGCTGATGTAAAACCCGTCGGACGGAAGCGCTTCGAGGTTGTGCAGCTTCTCTAGGTGGCAGTAGCCAATGTCGCGGCCTGCCTTGTGCCCTTCCCAAATGAGCCCAGCGTCGCCGCTTTCTGCATATTTCTTGGCGGTGTGGACAAACGGCGCATCCCAACTCCATGCGTCTGTCCCTGTCAATCGAACACCGCGCTCAAGCATGTACATCGTCGCTTCATAGCCCATGCCGCAGCCAGAAGCAAGGTAGTCGCTCTCGCCATACCGCTGACCCGCACGGGTGTTGACCACCACGATCTCAAGTGGCTTCAGTTCGTGCCCAATACGGTCTAGCTCAGCTTTCACGTCATCGGCTGTCGCCACGTAGCCGTCCGGCAAGTGTCGGAAATCAAGCTTCACTCCTGGCTGAAAGCACCACTCCAGCGGGACTTCGTCGATGGTGCTCGCCCGTTCTTTCTCCCCAAGCGCCTTATTCATCGTCGAGTGAAAGTGGTAAGGCGCGTCCAGGTGGGTCCCGTTGTGCGTGTTCAGCGTTACCAGCTCAATAGCCCATCCTTCCCCATCGGGTAGGTCCTCCTTCTTCAGGCCGGGAAAGAACTGAGCGATTTGTTCGCCAGTGGTGTCGTGGCGCAGGTATTCAATCTTCGGGCCGTGGTTCGGTGGGTCCGACGGAACGTCGTTCTCGAGGTAAATCGATAAATCAATGAATCGTCTGCTCATGGGGTGCTCCAGTGGTTGAACCAGCGATGTTTTGAGAGTTCAAGCATCACTAACAGCGCTTGGTTGTGGCTGCTTACTCGTCGCAGGCAACAGATGCGTACGCATCCATGCTTGAGACATGTCCAACCACTCCGCGAAATGCGCCATGGCGCAATGGTCATCGTTGGGGTAGAGCTTGAGCTCTGCCTTCTGGGCGCCAGATGCCAGATCAATCGAGTCCTGAGTACTGACCAAGGTGTCTCGATCACCATTGATCACGAGCAACGGAATCTTGATTTGTTGGTAGAAGTGACGCAGCGATAGGGCTTTCAGTTTCAAGCCGAGGCTCACCAAAGTATTGGCTCCTGTGGTGTTCAGCAGTGCCCTGACGATGATGTCTGGAATGCCGATCGTGCTTGTGGTTTGGAACGTGCGATGCGTGGGTGCCCCACAAGCTACAGCGCATTGCAAATGCTTGCTGCTGCCTGCCATGCGTGCTGCCCAATACGCGCCGAAGCTCACGCCTAAAAAGCCCATGCGTTGAGCATCGATGCGGGGAGCGCGAGACAACTGATCGAACACGGTGTGATAAATCGCCTCGGAGGCAGGTGACATGGGTTGGCGGTAGGCGTAAGTGCCAGGCATCTCCATGATGAACACCGCCATGCCGGAGTCGTGGTACCTCAGCAATGGGATCGCCAGCTCTTGAACTGTGCCTTCCAAGCCGTTGGTGATGATGACCAGCGGATGGTGTTCGGTTCCGCTTGGCGTCATCAAGTAGCCTTCGACGACGTCACCGTCCACTTCGATCCGGCGCTTCTCGATCTCGATGCCCAGCAGGGGCCCCATGACGCGAGTCAAGTCATTGAAAAGCGATCGTGATAGCGCATAGGCCTCCATGCGATCAGCAGACCCACCCGGGAATGCACTGACCTGGTAATAGGTGATGGCCTTAACCAGGCTTCGCAGAGCGGTTATGGCACGCTGACTTTCTGGGGAGGCGCGCATGTCAGCGGCAAGTCTGCGCGCGACTTCGGCGTCGCTCGAGGTCATTAACGTAACCACTTGCTTTCCCAGGGGGGACAGCGCATCGCGCAGCGCGTTCCAATCAAGGCTGGCCGCATGTGCCGGCTCTGAATAGTCGGGCCACGCGGTCTTCATGGCTGCCAACTGTTGCCGGGCCAATGCATTCCAGTATTCGCACCAGACCGCATCCTTGAATGAGCGCACGCCCTTGAGTTGCGCTGCAAAGAGCTTTGGATCCAGCCCACCCATGGAGGCATAGCGGAGCACGAACAATGCAGGAAGAAAGAACGCCGATCCCAAGCGCCGAGTGGCGAGTTCGGTCGTCTTGGTCAGCATGCAGGTGGTGATGAATAGGCGCCGCAGGGTGTCTTTGATTTGGCTCATTTCGTTACTCCTTCTGTAAGGCTCGACAGCTAGCCATGTCCAGCGGCATGGCCGTGCCCGCTTGCCTGAGAGCTAGAACTAGCGCACAGGTCGACTGACGACAAACGACTATTGAACATATGTTCAATAAGGTAATTATGAGTGCGCTATTGACTTCGTGTCAAATAGCGGATCACTTATGCCGATGAAAGACCATCCAAGGGAGAACGTTGGGCAGCGCCTGGAGACCGCCGCTCGTCGGGCTAACTTGTTGGCGGTGGAGGCGGAGGCAGCCATGTTTGGCGCCAGGGCCTACTACGACGCGCAAATTGACCAGATCGCCCAATAGGCGGGTGTGCGCGTGTATTGCGCATTGCCGTCACAGGGGCTTGCGAACGCTCCTGATGACCCGCATGCCGCTACAAGGGGGGCAGAGAGTACGCTTCTGGGTCAGAAAGGCGCGAGCTCAAAGCCGTCGCTCGTCGACGGCAGCTTTTGGCCGACAACGGCCGCAAGATTTTGCGATGTCATGTTGGCCGGATTGGGAAGTCCAGGTGACTCGGTGGTCAAGATGTTGGAACACATGGTCACGAGGACTGGAATATGCGCCATGGACGGCACCCAGAGTGTTGGCCACCTCAGCCATCATGGCCAACTGTGCATGTCTTGTAGTGAAGCCTGGCATGCCTTCGCGCAAAGACGCGAGGCAGCGCCGCATCAGGGATTTTTCGTTTTCGCTGAGCATGTGCCCGGCGTCTCACCACACAACTGCTTTGCAAGAGCTGATGCTGAAGCTCAAAAAAGAGGCCTCACACAAGGCGAGGCCGAGCATTGACAATGCTTGAGGGACGCAAACATGGATTTACCGTTGATGTACTCGCGGGTAGCGCGCCAACTCGCGTCTGAAACTGGCGCATAAAGAAGATAGCACATCACCGCCACCGTCAAGGTCGCGCCACTTCGACAATTTCTCTGCCAGCGGCAGCACTGCACTGAAAGCAACCGCCAATCAACCAATCCATGCTCCATGCACACAGCATGCTCCCTTCGTATGAAGCAACCATGGACGAAGAGCTTGGCTAGCTGACCTGTTCTAGCGAGTCCGAGAAAAGATCAGCCTGCCGCTCAAATGTGACAGATAGCCGTTGTCGCAAGCGATTCAAGTCCTGCACGCCGTGCAGATCATGCCGCTGCCTCCACTGCGAGCGCCGCAGGATGCCGTCGATCAGATGAGACTGCCCTTTCCCAGGCTGAACCAGACCAAATCGCAAGTAAGTGCGGTAGCCCTGGGTCCAATCGCTCTCATAGCTGGCACGGTCATCCAACATCCGGTCAGCCTCGAAGTCCAGGAACATCCATGCATCCTCTTCACCGATGTCGCTCCACCCTTCAACATCCATCACTGTTCGCCCATTGCGAAGCGCACGCAACACCGGGCCACAACTCTCCGAGAACATCTCCCAAGCCGAATCACGCAGGCCCGTGACAACCAGATCGCTCTCGATTTCATCATCCCAATCACCTCCAACATGGATAAGGCCGTAACGAGGAACCGGCGTCTTGGGAAATGCCGACATGGTGGGTGTCTGCCAGCGACGGCCACGCTCGACTTCGCGCCAGATGCGCAAGGCAGAAAATGGCGGCGCCAAGGCATACAAGGACCAGCGAGCATCAATGGCGATCAGTTGTGCTGCGCTCACGATTTCGATGCCAGTGGCATTTTGGACGCTCAAGGCATAACGCAACAACTCGGCCAGCATCGCTGGCGAATACGTATCAGCCGCGATGGTGATGAACCCATTGTGGATGGTGCGCCCCACATATTGACGCCGCCCCCAGTCGTATTGGGTGTGAGCGATGAAATCCCGCAACGCAGCCAAGGGCCGCATATAGCCGTAGCGCGTGGGATCGCTTTCGATCATTTGCCTGAGTGATCGGTCCTCCCGAACGGCAGTGCAGGCCCAGCAGCCGAAGCGGCTGGCACAAGGTTTGGCGTTGGCCTGCATTTCCGCGTCGGCCACGATCACGCAACTGCTCCCGCCTGCATCTTGGTAGACCCGCATCACCTCATCGAATGAACTATAGGCCTCGATGACGCCTTGCCTGCACAGCCCCAGGTACCCCCATACATCGTCCGATGTCCATTCCAATAAGGGACTCAGTCTCAGTCGCCCCTCCTTGTCCGTCCAAAGGCGCGTTGATTCCTCTTTGCGACGCGCAATGAACCCTGCTCGTACAGTCGACTCGTCCCGTCGCACGCCGGTCATCAATACCGGCTCTGCCCATCCCTCACGGGTCACCTCGCGGGAAAGTGCGCGCAAGGCCTTCTCACTAGGCTCACGCTTCCACGAACTGGTGCAGTCCCGCCTGGAATCCGGAAATGCAGGCAATGCGCGGCCACCGATCACCCGCACAGAAAACGAATCGAACTGTGCAGGATGGGCGACCCGCACTTGCAACTGCAGGCCCTTCATTGCCGCGAAGCGCGCCATGCATTGCAGCTCAGAACGTACCAGGGATCGGATTTCGGGATTTTCAACAGCGCCCACATCCGCATGGCTAACGATTACGAGTGCGCGATGGCCTTCATTCTTCACAGCCAAGGCAGCCGTCAGTGCCAGGTTGGTCAACACGCTGCTGTCCTTGCCGCCGGAATAAGCCACCACCAAAGGATGACCCTTTCGAAGCACCACCATCATGGCTGCCAGTGCCTCCTCCTCCGGCATACAAGCGCGCAGGGCACCCAAGCTGATACGTTGATCTGACATGCGATCTCCTGAACCGAGGTAGGTTCAGGCTCGCACCAGATATCGGCCTTTCAAGACTGACAATGGGCCACTGGCGGCTTGTGGACGTTGGCCGAACAGAGACCAGCGCTACTTCTTACCAAGAAGACACCATTCTGGCTGGAGATTCCGAGGCAACGCATGCCATACCGCGTCATCTCGGCACAATGAACCTGCTCTTGCTTCCTCATGGAAGCCATCTCGGCCTAGGCCGGGCGCCGCAGACGTTACCTGCCTGCGGGATCACCCCGCCTTGTTCAGTCCCCTTGGGAATACCGCTCAAGGGTGCAGTGTTCCCAGCTTCATTTGGAGAACATCATGCATATGAATCATTCTGCTCATTCCCCTGGAGCCCCTGCGCTCCCTGAGCATGACCTCGAAGAGGTATTTGATGAGCAAGACACGCAACAGCTCATAGAGGCGCTTTGCCAACTGCGTGAGACCAAGCAGCAAGCCCTGGGGCAGCTCCGAGCGGAAGGATGGCGTCCGGGTGCACGCGAATTTGAACCGCGTGATTTCGGTATTCCCCAGATCGATGGGCTTCTGAAGCCCCTGGGCGTTGAGCCGTTTTCGCCGCAAGCCCAAACTGAGGAGCACTGACATGGCCAACTTGAGCGATCAACACCTTCCCTTGTTGGCCATGGTCTGTCTAGAACGTCTTGATGCTGATTCAAGCCTGCGCACGCATTGCATGCTCGATGAGCTTCTGCATGGCTACGCAGCAAGCTACGGTCTGGCAGTGGATGAAGAAACACGCCAAAACGTATTGCAAATTTGCGAACAGCGATTTGGTTCCACATTCATCAGCTTGAACACGTCTTGCCCAACATCGCAGAGCAAGGTCGAACAATCCGTCGTGGCCGTTTGCAGTGCGCTTGCACCAGTGTCGCCAACCGCATCACAACTTCAGCGGCACATCGAACCACTGCTGGCCATTTCCATCGAGCATCTTCGCCCAGAGACCCGCCAAGCCTTGGCCAACGACGCCTTGTCGACACACGCTTACCCCAATGAGTACGGTGGCTTTATCTATGTAGGCATGAGCACACCGAAGGAGCCAGAGCTGGCCGCCATTTTCGAAGCTGTTCGATGTATCGATGTCGTATGGATCAAATTCGATGTCGATGCTGAAGTGGTGGAAGGCTTTCCTACCTTCGATTTATGAATTTTGGCGCAACGCGCATCTAACCCACTAACTAACACGGTTCCGTTGTCTGCATGACTACGGAACCGTTCAGATTCGGTGGCGCTACACACGAAAGTTTCATCAACTCACAAGCCGGGTAGGAGACCACACGCTGGCCTACGAACCAGAACCTTAAATCGTCGTATGTCTTCGTTCGCAACACAACCCCTAAGATTGAAATTGGTCAACTTTAAAGAAGTTCAATAGTGCATGAGATGCTAACGAAGCAGGAACGCGCTTTGCTCGTCTAGTGTTTGTCGTTGGTATGCGATTGGTGCGACTCTGCATTGTTTGTTGGCAATTCTCAAATCTTCATACAGGGGAAACCAATGCTTTATCGCAGAAATTCTGTACGACACAGATTCATGATCGGTGCTAGCGCGTCTGCCATGGTGATTTTGAGTGGCTGCTCGTCCGGCATACAGGCAAGTCACATTCAAGAAGGCAAGCCGATTCCACCCGGTAACCCATGGAATTTGGCGATGACGCAATTCACCATAACTATCAATCGCCATGTTGTTGGCTGCGGAGAAAAATTCATCCCTAAGGTCGACATATTAGCTGTCCCAGGCCCAGTTCTCGACGAGTCTCAGCGGTACATCTTATCTTCCAACGGCTGGTGGGCTACGAGTGACATCACTTCAAATCTTGCGCCAGACGGTACAAGTACTGGGCTGAATGCACAGTCCACGGATCAGACAGCAACGATCATTTCCAACATTGTTGGATCGATTGCACAGGCGGCCATTGCAAATGCAGCAATCCCTGCGGCAGCCGTGGCTCCCAAGTTATCGCACGGTCCATTAGCTGATATTTGCACATCAGAAATCAGCAATGCAGTCAATGCGCTATATCCGCCGAAGGACAAGAATGGCAAACCTAAGACCATATCGCTTAAGCAGGTGGTTGACAATAAGACAGCCGAGCTGACCAGCGCAACGGAACGAGTATCACTGCTTACAGTCCAAGTAGGACTCGATAAGACGACATATGCAAAACCGTTAGCCGAGGCACTGGCAGTACAAGCCGCGCTGCAAACTCAGGTTAATTCCGCACAACGAGCACTTACCGAAGCGCTTAGCGTTACGACTGACACGCAAGTTGTGCGATGGCCTATGAGATCTAACCGGTTAGAGGACTACCGATCCGGTGCGTACAGTATTGATGACCAAGTGCTTGACAAGTGGGTTTCTTCTACTGACAAGGCCGAGAAAACTCGATCCGAAATCAAGAAGTCGTTTGACGTTAAGTTTGCTCTCTATACGCCTGATCCTGCAACCTCAGCTTGGACTGTTCCAACACCACCTGCACCTAACCCAGGCGGGGCAGGTGTTCCATATCGGCTTGCCCAGCTCGGACGTCTGCTTGCTTGCGCCGGAAAGGAATGCCCTGAGGGTCCCGTGAGCATGACGACACAAGAAAGTGATGAGGCCATTTCTTCGTTTGATCAAATCGTTCTTCAACTTAGCCCGACCTACTTGCTTGACGTTGAGGGTGGGTCATTCAAAGCTCACTCCGTATCAATTACCATGGCCAGCGGAGTGCCTGTAACTATTGAGGTGGCTGAGAAGCAATCAGCAGGCGTGGCACTAACTACCACCACAAAGGATGTTTTCACACAAGCCGCTGCGTTGCCTGCTCAAATTGTGCAGCAGCAAACTGCACTCATCACCGCACTGACTAATCAAGCCACCGCCGCTGCTCAGTTGCAAGCTGCACAGGCAAGTCTCGGTGTTGCTGGAGGAATTGCCAGTAATAACGCACAGGCAGCACTTCAAAGCGCTGCAAATTCTTTGGCCACGGCAAAGTCTGCAGCTGCTGCTCAAGCTACTAGTGACGTCAATGCCGCAACGGCGCGCCTCAACGCACAGATTTCACTTGCTAATGCAATAGCGTCTGCGAAAGTAGCTCCTGAAGTTGGAGTTCTTTCAGCCGAGGCGTCGCTTATAAACGCACAAGCAGCAACCATTAACGCACAAGCAGCCCAAATTAAAGCGCTGGCATCTTTGCCAAAGCCCTAACGATGAAAGGTGTAGCGACATGTTTGCGAACAATGTATACCCCCTTAAGGCACTTACCCGTGCAACGTACATTAGCACCGTGGCGGCATGGATATTTGGGGCATTGAGTCAATGTGCCCCCTCGACCTGCTTGGCTGAGCCTTCAACAAATGTAGTAATTCAGCATCGCCTAACTATTGCCGCGAATCCGGCTTTGGGCGTGACCAACGAAATAGTTGATCAGATTCTATCTAGCATGAATTCCATCATGGCCAAATCCAAGTATGGCAATCCATGGGATATTCCTTGTGCGGGAGTAGAGTTCGTGAGGGTAGGCAATGTCATCAAGGACAAGACCCTGTTAAGAACGGGCACATACAGTCAGTTGACTACATCACTGAAGTCAGTCGCTCCCTCTGCAAACGTTCTCATTGTGTCGACCATTGATTGCGATGGAATTGACGCAGCTGGATGTGGAAAAGTTGGTTCTGAACCACTAGTCGTGGGCCTATATAAAGGATATGACGATCAACTTTGGCTACATGAGCGTGGTCACAATGTTGGGCTACAACATGCGGCGGAAGGGCCGACCATTGACGTTGACGTACCACCAGAGATTGGTATGCGCTTCATGTTTTGGGAATTGGGGCAAGGACATTTAGGCAAGATCGCCAATGAGTGCTCGGCCTTTAAAGCAACGAGCCTCGCTTCTATTCAATCAATACCATCACCACCCGAAAAAGCTCTCGCAGCTGTGGCGCCCAGGCCCACACTGCCGATTGCGACAATGCTCGTTGCAGATAGCAGTTCTGGCGACAGTGCACAAAATCAAGCCGATAGTGAAAGCGCTGACGCAAAAGCTAAGGCTATTTCAAAAGTGGAACCAACGGCAGCAGCTAGAGCTGCAGAAGCAGGGCTTACTTTGAATGCCTTCCGGGTTGTGGGCCCTCCATGGCTACATGGTCAAGGTCCAATGATGGAGTCAATAAGACAGCTCACTGCACAAGATCTCGACTCTATTCGGGGGATGTTTAGCGGAAACATAAACACGTACTGGGCTCAGGCAGCAATGGTCTTAATTGGTCGCGGAGATCCAAATGACATAGCTCTGGTGCAGGCTGCATTTACCAGGCTTGCGGGTGCTGCGGTGGCGCCAGAAGCTGCGGGAGCAAACAGGGATCAAGCGCTTAATCTGATGAGATTTCGAGACACAGTTCCCAGAGCGTTAGGCAAACTCGCATATCGCACCCAGTCCACTGAAGCGGTAAACGCGCTGGCACAGGTTGCAGATCTCAATAAGGCGTCTGAAATCGTGGGCCCAGCAAACGCCAGCGACTTAAGCAAGCAAGCATTAGATGCGCTCTCAAGGGCGAACACTCGTGATTCGATCGCTTTCGTAGGAGCAGTTCTTGACAGAAAATCGGATGTATCGAAATCTGTAGCGCCTTTGACTGCTAACGAACAGGAAACATTGAAGACCAACGTCATCAATGCTTCGCGCATGGGACGAGGCCCTTTTGTTGCAACCCGTAATCAATAGCAAGATAGCTCGTGATCAGGTCCTGTGACCCGACATCGCGATGGCCGAGTAATGAACGAACACGTCGTCAGGCAAATCGTTCGCCGTCGGGAATCCATAACCTTTGGTGGCGTTAAACCACTTCACATATCCAACCCGCATACAGCTTCCCCCTACAGCTTATGCAGAGAATTATGCCGACTTGATTGACGTGAAGAAAGCCATGATGGATGACCTCGCACGCGCTGATGCTGACCACGCAAGACAAGATGAGCAGACTGGCGGCATGATGGGACGAGGCTGCCTTGCCGAGGGGTTGCGCACGGTGTGTTTGAGCCGCTTCGCAGGCGACAGCGGTGGCCCAAACTATCGACCTGTAGCGCCCCCAAGGATGCGCAAATCCTTGTAACAGATGTGCCAAGGCTCTGCGAGGACTGGCAAGTCGCCGTGCTGGCCAACGGCACAGATTTCGTCTCTGATCGCCTGTCGCTGCTGACTGTCGCTTTTGCAGAGTTGGGCTGGCGCAAGAAGGTTTCCGTACATCGCGCGGCCCATATCGCCGGGCACTCATCTACGCCGAAAGCTGATCCTTAAACAACGCAAGCCTGCTCAAGGGCCATCATGGCATCCAAGTCGATGACGGCGTCCGCCAAGGAGGCCAGCTCCGGTGTCTGCGACACGAAATATTCGCGGGCATAGCCCCCCAAACGCAGCACCTCACGCTTCATCGCCATGAACATGCGCTTGCGGTGAATGTCCAAAGGACCGTCTACCTCGTCGGTAAATAGACACTCATGGTTCCTGCCCGTGTGGTGTGCCAGGTAAAGGGCAATGGCACGAACCAAGGCTTCATTGATCCATACACGTTCACCACCCGACATCATGGCCAGTGGTTTGCTTTCCTCGCTGCTACTGTCGTGAACGATGATCTCAAAGCCTTCGCGCTGCTCTCCCTTGGCCGTGGCAACTTGCGTCGAAATCGCCACGGTAAAGCGCGATCCATAGCAGGCAAGCAGCAGATCATTGGTCAAGCCAGCCAGCGCTGGCCCCGCATCATCGATGGCCAGCGCCACCACACCGTCTAGGCTGAGACACCGCGCAAGCAGGTTCCAAGCACTGAGGTGTGAGTTCACGTGCGCCATCTTGCTCGCCAGGGCGGTGCGCTGCTGAAGCAACGATTCCTTTGTTCGACACAGCGCGGCCAGGGCCTCGACATCCCGAATGGCCGCCACGTGAGCCTGTTCCGCCGTTGACATTGCTTGAGCGGCGGCCAGCATGGCACGGTGGGCTGTAGCCAATACTTGATCGTCGAAAGGGTCAGGCAAAACCTGCAAGGCAGCTTCAATACGTTGCCGTGCAGTTTGGTCATGGGCCGCACGCTCCATTCTTGCAGCCATCACCCGCGCCAAGGCCTGAGCACCATGGTGCCGCTCCTGAACCTCATCAGGCAACGCCTCAGAGCGGCCCGAGTCTTGCGCTATATCCAGCGAATGCAGATCCTGCTCTACCTTCATCAGGTCCGCCCGCGCTCTGGCCATTTCATTGAGCCGCGCAGACAGCAATGACAACCTGCGCACACGCTCATCAGAAAGCTTGACCTGCCAATCCGCCCATTGCTCGGCCAACGTCACGCCTTGCAATGTCTCGCGCTCCACCCTCAAGGCCTCTATGGTTTGCTGAGTGGTGGCCTTAGCCTGCGCCAACTGACTGAGATCGCGTGCAGATCGAGGCATCAATGCCTGTGCATCTCGAGCATCCTTCAACAACTGGCACCTGCCCTGCAAATCGCTGCCGGTGCATGGCACTTGCCGCGTCAGACCGAACCGGTGAGACAGATCTTCGGCAGCCAATGCCGCCTTGCCAGCTTCGCGCTCAATGCCCTCTAGCCTTTGAACAGCGGCCATGCGTTCTGCGTCGCACGCTCGCAGGCGCTGCACTTGCGCACGCAGAGCCAGCAACCTGTCCCGCCGAATTGTCAGAACATGCTCCGCCAATGGCAATCGGCGCAACGCCCGTTGAACCCTGGAGTCCTGCGACAAGATGTCTGTAAGCTGGTTTCTCCGCTCATGCAAGAGGCTGCGCTGCTGGGTGAGTTTGCCAAGGCGTTCCGCCACGCGCATGTCCAAGCGCGCCATTCTGGCGTTTTCGTCCCGCTCCTGTTCATCCAGGACGGCAAAGGCCCTTTGGCTCTCTAGCTCGATATCCTGAGCCTCAGCATGCAACTGTGCCCGCTGCAACGCCACGCCGAGAGACTGATCCTTCAGTGCGTTCAATCGAGCATGTTCTGTTCGAGCGGCCTCCTGATCCGCCTGAGCTTGTCGCCGCAGCCCCTCACAATGCTTCACCCGCTCTTCGGCCTTGGGCAAACCAAGGCACTGTTGCTCGACACGCTCCAGCTCAACGTCCAGGTCAGTTTGCCGCGTCCTGATCGAACTCAGCCCGATCTTGAGCAAGCTGGCAACCTTGGCAGCACGCTCCCCCTGGGACACGATGTCATC
This sequence comes from Curvibacter sp., assembly GCA_003987795.1. Lineage (GTDB taxonomy): Bacteria > Pseudomonadota > Gammaproteobacteria > Burkholderiales > Burkholderiaceae_C > Curvibacter. The sequence continues at coordinate 33,573 of RXJO01000022.1, read as the reverse complement.
TTGCCCAAGCAAATCTGCCAGCAATGACTTGATCTCTGCATTCTGATAGACGTGCAGTTGGCGCTTTCCTTGCGAGGCAAATACCGACGCGAAGAAGGTTTCCGCGCTGCCGCAAATGGCCTCAAGGCATTGGACATAGGTCTTGGTCTTGCCGTCTGATCTCGTCCCGTCTGCCAACTGAACCGGACGCCATGCACCGCCATCGTTCAATTCGAAGAGGTAGGCCTCGGTGAGGTTGCGCGAGCCCAGGCGAATCACGACATGGGTACGGTAGCAGCGGTCATCGTGAGCCCAGACCAGCTCCTTCTCGCTTTCTGGCAAGTAAACATGATCGTAGTAGCTGAAGCCGCCAATAGATGTGCCGGGCAATCTGGAAGGCATCACCAGGTAGGGCTGCAGCGAGTCCATCAACGTGGACTTGCCTCGACCGTTCGCGCCAACGATGGCCACCAAGGTCGCCCCATCGGCTATTCGTTCAAGATCAAGCACCAGTTCGTCTCGGCCGAGGCCATCGCGGATGCCGCGAAAGCCCTTGAGCCTGATTGAAAGAGGTTGCATGTGCCGCTCCTGTTTGCATGGCAAAAACAGAATCGCATGGACACCAACGAACGCAAGCAATGGGCAAGCCAGGATTTCACTGTGCTAACACAGCCTGGCAACCATCTAACACGCCCCGCTGGCTAGCGATGTTCACGCTCGACGTAAAGGCAACACTGTTGGCCTCGACTCATTGAACTCGGATGGCATGCCATCATTGCTGCTGCAGGCCCAATCAGCACACAGTCTGATGAGCCGCCACATGCGGAGTTGAAGCCGCATGTCGAACCAATAAATCGGAGCGACTCGCCATGACAGAGGATTCTCAAGAGCACGTCTCACCACACCGACCGCATCATCAGTTGATTCTGTTCGGCCCACCTGGAACGAGCAAAAGCCGCCGAGCTCGGGATGTGAACGCTGCAGAACTCAAGGCAAGCGGCGACGACATCATTCCGGTGATGTTCCACCCTGACTACAGCTACGGCGAGTTCGTGGCCAGGCTGCTTCCCATCAGCTCAGATGGTCGCATTCACTACAACGTGCACGCGGGCCCGTTCATTCGAGCGCTCTCGATGGCCTACGTCAACCTGACAACGAATCCAGTCCCCAACATCGTCTTGTTGATCGACGAAATCAATCGGGGCAACTGCGCTGAGATATTTGGCGACGTCTTTCAATTGCTCGATCGCGACGAAGATGGCTGGTCTTGCTATGAAACCAGCGTGTCGGATTTGGTAATTCAAGCGCTGAAAGACGAGATGTCGAAGCTCAACGTCATCGGCGAAGATTTGCATGTTGATGTTGACGACCTCATCGGCAAGCGTCAACTCAAGCTTCCCCCAAATCTCTACTTCATTGGCACGATGAACACGAGCGATGAGTCGACCTATTTCATGGACTCAGCTTTCAAGCGGCGCTGGAACTTCGAATTTCGCTCCGTGGGCTTCAGCGATGTTCCGCACTACCAGCGTGATGCCGTGATCACCGAAACAGCGTACACATGGGGCGAATTCATTGATGCGTTGAATGAATTCATCCTTGATCGCTGCACCTCATCCAAGATGGACGACAAGCTGGTAGGGCCGTGGTTCATCAAGGCACGCCGCCAAAAGCTCACCCTTTCAACAATAGCGCAAAAATTCCCTCAGGAATGCAAAGACATCGAAGCCAAAGCGGCGGGCGTTGCAACACCTGCTGCTGGTGCCGACAACAGCCAGCGCTTTGAAAAAGCGGTATTGGCGCTGGTGGGCAAATTGCCGCCCACAGTTGGGCAAGGTATTTTGGACTTGGCAAAGTACGATCCCGATGCCAATTTACGATGCTTTAAGGCGATTGAATCGGATGCACAGATGGAAAGCTACCCTTACTATCTTAAGCTGGCGAAGAACCCACTCCTCCTCGGCACCCGCAATTTCATCCTCTCATTGAAAAAGCTACCTGCAGAAGAAATCGTGTACGAAATCGACCGATCTGCAATCGCCGGCAAGCTCATGCTCTACCTCTGGGACAACGTCTTCGACCGCGACAAATCCCCGCTGGCAACGCTTCTGGGCATCGAGTCCAGATTGCTGCGCACGTTCGGGCAATTCACGGATCTGGTCGATGAATTCATCGAACGAGTTTGCGAGCGGGCATCGTCCGAACTGCCCGAGTCAGACCGCGCCATCGAGTCCAGCGCAGACACCAATGCAAACGCAGCAATGACCGAAAATGCTGATACGTGATGTCAGCGTCGTTCGCGGCGAGCAGGGCGTTGGCCTGTTTCTGCATCATGATGGTGGCTATGAACTGCGCGTACCGCATGGACTGGAGGCCTTGCCAGCGCACACCGCGCTCGCGCTGCTTTTCAAAACCTTTGTTGTGTTCCGACGCAGCCAGCCGGCCCTAGCCCGCCTTGATGCGCAAGATGGCGTTGTGCAACGCCGAGATGGCCGATCATCGGCAGACGGGAGTGGGGTCTCCTTTTGCGATGCATTGGCGCTCGACGCACTGTTCGACCAGGTCGATCTACGCGCATTGCTGTCACTGCTCGACCGCCCCGCGCGCTTGAATCAAGAGCTGCCTCGGCGTTTTGAACGTCACATCCACCATGCCCTTTTCGACGACCAAGGCGCGGCTCACTTCGAGCGGGTACCAGGCACGCGTCGCACCATCCGACATGGCCAAACGGATATCGCCGGGCTTTACTGTGTGCTCGCGCTGGACTTCTACCGGAACTTTCTTGCCGTCAACCCAAGCTGCGGCTGGGGTACCTTTGCTGCGGAGGGCCAAGCGCTGGCGAACGACTTCCGACATCGTTACCTGACGCCGCAGGACTCGTTGTACCAGGCAGATGCCGATGCCAATGAACGCTCACGAGAGCAGTTCCGGCACCTGCTCTCGCTCATCGATCGCGCATCACCGATACGAAATGCCGAATACCGTGATGTCTATGATGCGCTTTACCGCTATTTGCATGCTGGACTTGCACCACCGGGCCATGATGGTCAGGTCTGGGGTGTGCGTGACTTCTGGGCCGTTTGGGAGTCGATCTGCTTGCACCACGCCATGGCGCAGGATACGGACGCGGAGAACCTCCCAACCATGTGGACTTGCGATCATGAGCATTTGCCGCGAGGACGCTCAAGGCATCGACTCGAAAAGCAGTGGACCCAGCGCCGAGACAGCGTGTTCGCCCGCAATGAAATTTCACGGCGACCAGACTTGGTTCGCAAACATGATCGTAGCTGGACCGTGGCCGATTTCAAGTACTACGCCACGCCGCACACGCGGCGCCCCAAGTGGGAGAAGGACGCGACACTATCAAAGTTGGAGCGCGACTTTCTCAATTTGGAGGTCTACGGTTTGATGCTGCGTGCACATCTGCTGTCGGTCCCAGCGTATGCAGGACACAATGTCTCGCTGGAAATGTGGTTACCAGGCATGACCAATGCTGTCGAGCCCATGACGGGAACCCCAGCATGGGATCCACCATTGTCGATTCGGCGAGTGGCCATGCGCGCTGCACTGGAGAGCTACAGCGAGTTGTACGGCAGATGATCAATTGCTGCGCAATCGGGGTAACGGTACGTCGATGCTTGCCTGCACAGGGAAAGGCATCGATGCAAAGACGAACAAAAGACCTCTTTCACACCGCCAAAGCTTCCTCGTGAACCTCCAAAATTTGCTGAGCAATGACATCCGGCTCGGCTTCTCGCAAGGCAGCCAGGCATTCCAACAACCCATCGCATGACACCTCGGAGGCTGTGGCCCAGGCGCGCACTTTCTGATCCAGGCTCGTCAGTTGAGATATCCCCTCTGAGCGTGTACGCATCAATTGAACAACCCGGCCTTCCAGCTTGATACTTTCCGCGGTCGACAGAAGGATCTCCATTGCTTTGCGGTCGATTTCGTGACGGTCCTCGACAGCCACGGTCCAGCGCACACGCACATGCGCCCCTTGGATATCCTGCTGCGCGATGGCGTCGCGCAATGAGCTCAGATCAGGTCGACCTTCGAAGACAAAATCGATGGTACGCCGCGCTGGCGTCGGCACGAACGTCATGGCCAAGTCATTCGCGTCGACCTCCCAGAGCAGGAAGCCTTTGTCGCCCGACTCGCCATGATGGAACCGCCCGATTGACCCCGGGTACGCGATGCATTGCTGCCCATCGACACCGCTTTGAGCCCAGGATTGGTGCCGGTGAATGTGTCCCAACATGAAAGCCTGCGCCCGCGCCGCAAACAAAGCCCCCGTGGTGAACTCATGATCGAAGCCGGCCATGGGTACACCATGCTCGCTGACGCACTCGTACACCGTTCCATGGGACACCCCGATGGTCGGCAAACACAAACGACGTGCCTCGCAGTGAACACCGGCCAAACCCACCAAGAGCTGTTCAAGATGCTGACCCACAGCGTGCGCGGCTTGCGTACACCCCACCGCTGCCGCGACAACCGCCTTGTTCACGGTCGGCACACAAGAAAACAGGGCCACGATGTCAGCGGGCAGTACATCAAAGCGCCAACTTGACGAGGCAATCCATTGGCCTCTCGCATCCAAGCCGACTTGGCAGATGCGATCAGCCACATGAACAGAATGCCGTCCACCAAGGAGACGAAATGGCGTCAAGGTACCCAGTGGTTCATGAGAAAAGGTTCCCTGGAGCATCAGCACAGGACAGTGATCTGCCAAACGTCTGACCTGGCTCATCAGGCGTTCGGCGGCTGGGGCATGGAGGTCCAGGGCGTGATCCGTGGCATCACCGGAAATCACCGCAGCTTGAACGTCCCTGGCAACGGCCTCGTCGATGGCGGCGCCAAAGCAGTGGTCCGCCTCGCTCATGGTCTTCACGCCGTAGTGCAAATCGGAAAAATGTGCGATGCGGATCATGATGCCTCCCTCAGTTCATGCTCTATCTTGTCGCGGTAGCCTTCAGGATCATTCTGGTAGCGTTCCAGCTCATCCCAGGCGCGACGACGCCCGTGCGGATTGATCTTCCACCCACGCCCCCAACGCGCATTGGCATAGGACTGGTACTGCGCTTCGTCGATCCCATAGGTGCGTGCACGCATGAGCAGTTGTTCCAGAGAGGGCTGACCATGGACCGGCTCAGCCTCCTGCCGCACCACCTCGATCTCGGTCCTCGCCTCTTCAACCACAACGGCGGCCCCACCCTCCAATACACGGTTGGAAATTTCCGCTTCCACAATGGCCGTTTGCTCGTCCTCGTTGTCTCGCAGCAGTGCCGTCACATCCACCGGGGCTTCCAGATCAATGATCCATTGCGGCACGCGTACAGCCCGACCGTTGTCATCGATATGGGGCACGTCCATCAGCTTCTTGCTGAGAAAGAAGGTGGTGTTTTGACGATCAAGGAATCCTGAGATCCGACCGCCACGCAAAAAGCCGACAGTCTCGAATTTCTGGATGGCGGCATTCATGGCGTAGAAACTGTTCGTGCTCAACTCGAAAGCGCTCACCGAGCGGATGCCTGGCACGAAGAACACGAAGCGCCCTGTCAGGTTGCACTGCCCGGCCTGGTATTCCCGGCAAGCCTCGGGCTCGCAGATGCCGCCATTCGCGTCGCGCTGAATGATCTTGCGGCCACCAAAGATGCGGATGGTTCGCCTTCCCGTGTCATCCACAGGCACCGGGGCATGACGCATGCAGTACCGGATGCGGCCATCTGCAGAATACTCCGACCAGAACGTCTTCTCATGGGTGCTCCACGCGGCAAGCTCATGCGGCATGACGGATTGCCACTGATCGGCAGGAAACACGACTGGGAAACGATACAGGTGCCGCCCCTCCCCCCGGTCCTCGCCGTAGGCGTCCATGATTTGCTGAGCCAGCATCGGATTGGAAAAATCCTGAGCACGCACGGTGAACCAAGGAACGTTGCGAGGTATCAGTGGCGTCTTGAGGCCGGGAACCGCAGCACGAATGGCCCTCTCGATCTGCTCGAATGATTGACCGCTGGCCACGCCTTGGTCGTACAGCGCCTTGGCATGCGGCTGCTCCGCAGCCTTGTTCGTTAGCACCTTGATACCCGCGCGGATCTTGCCGCCAACCGGGATGCGGGCGGGCCCTTGCCCCAGCAATGTCGGGAGCTGAGGCGATCCCCCGTGGACGGTGATGTTGGCTTTGGTCACGACGTGACTCCTTGATGAACACTGGGCAACCCAGTACCTTCATGTTCTCAAGCAGCGTCGAGCTTTCAAGCCCTTCATTGTGCTATGGCACGCCCTAGATCTTGTTGTACATGAGTGGATGGCCAGCACCACATATCAGCGCCGTTCAAGTTGTCCACCCGCCAGGTACCAAGAAGAAAGATCACAATACGTCCAGCACCAACCATTGAGCCCGCGAATTGAGCCGGACCTTCTTCGCCTACCACCTGACCCATTTCTTTGGGCCATTTAGCTTCAGCAGCTACCACACCAACAGCACCAACGCGCGCGAGGGTGATCTGGTGTACGTGGTATCCGGTGACCAGGCCGGTGACGGCGGCAAGGATTATTCCTTGGAAGGTTTATTCAGGATCCATCGGCGCACGGACGGCCCATTTGAGCTTCAAAACCTCAAAGGTCAGCCAGCCAGATACCAATACAAGTTGCTGCTTGCGCCGGTTCGCATGCCCGATGCGCCCATCTCCTTGCAGCGGGCCACGTGGTACGACCGCCGTGAGGTACACCGCTATTTTTCCAGTGGCCAAAACTTCAACCCACTGCCGACAGAGCCAGACTACAAAGCGCGCTTTGATGCGCTCCTGTCGGGTTACGGCCAGACGTCCGCCAACGACTTGGCAGAAGACCTGGCGGACATCCAGCGCACGACGCCCAATGCCACGCAAAGGGAAGCCCTCATTCAAGCTCGCATTGGTCAGGGGCGGTTCCGTGCCGACGTCACCCAACTATGGGGCAAGGGCGAAGTCTGCACACTGACGGGCATTTCACTGCCCGAACTGCTGATCGCGTCACATATCAAACCATGGCGCGAATCCAGCGACGAAGAGCGACTGGACCCTACCAATGGATTGCTGCTCGCAACCCACGCCGACAAGTTGTTTGATCGGCACTTGCTGAGCTTTCAATTGCAGCGTGGCTCATTGCGATCCGTCATCGCGCCCGTCGCTCAGCCTGCAGCCGCGAAGATCAACCTGATGGCGGGCATGCCGTTGAGTACCGAACACATGCCTCTGAGCACTGCTCGACGCCTCGAAGCCTTCATGAGCGAACATCACGCACGCTTCCTGGATCGCAAAGCCGCCATGGCGCCCAGCAACTGACCGGAGCGCTGCAGATTGTTGGATACCTGCTATTTCTTGACAGGGGCATCGATGCTGTCAAGCCATGGCGTGCCGCTCACCTCAGGCTGAGCTTCCAAGAGTGTGATGTTCGAGTCGGTCTTGGCGTTGATATTGCGAATCACGTCCAGGAAAGTCTTCTCCGTCCACTCCTCGGGTGTTCCCACCATCGAGCTGGCCAGATCGCGGCTGATCTGAAAAAGGCCGCCCTCTTCTTTGACGAACACCGCATACAGATCCAGATGGTAGCCATCCTTGTATTGGAACAGACAAGCCGTGAGGTCCAGCTTATTGCTGCCTACCACCTTGCGCTCAGCCTTCGCCGTCCATACGGCGCCATCACAGGTGGCCATCTGCAGCCCCAGAGTACCGGCACCACCCACCAGCGCAGCCAGCTTGGATCCCTCCAAAGGATTGACGATCGCAAAACGGCCCGGCACGTCAGGCACACCGGCTGTACGGGGAATGGGGGTGGCCTCTTGCGCGTTGTTCACGTTGCGGCCTAGGCCATCGCTGGCCGCCTTGATGACATTGCCTTTGACCGCAGCGGTCTTGATGTCGAAGATCCGGTAGTACTCGACGGTCTTCTTCTTTTCGGCCAAATAGTTGTTGGTTGTCCCGCAGCCGGCCAACAAGATGGCAATCGCAGCCGACCCGGCTGCCAATACTGAATGTCTCATGCTTGAACTCCTTGATGATGAATGAGGAATCATGTATCGACACAGGACAGACAGCACAGTTGAACCTCGTCGACGAACGGCCTGTGCCTCATCGCAGGCTTCGTTCCAGCTTACTGTGATGGATGTAAAAGTAAAGCAGCCCGATAGGCGCGATGAACACAGCCAGTAACCAGCATATGGCCATGGACATGATCTTCACGAACAGCATCAGCATGGCATTCACATAGAACACATGGCGGCCCATGATGAAGTCAGCACTCCTTCGTACACGAACCGCGCATACGGATACAACAAGGTGTTGATACAGATGAACGCCACCGCGGCGAAAGGTGTCGGATGCTGACTGTGGCTGGCCATGAACCAGACGAACGCGGGGAAGATGAGACCGAACACGAAGTGTCGGAAGTAGTACTGAGACGACAGACCACCGAAGGTCTTCGCGAAAATTGCCTTCATGGCACCCTCCTGCTTTTTGGCTTTCGCCAATGATAAGAGGGAATGCGACCTGCGCGCGATTCAGCGTCTGGGTTTGGAGGCGCGCTTTTCGACTTCGCCCAGCAAGTCAACAGCGCTGGTTTCCAGCGCGCGGGCAAGCGACAAGATGATGTGCAGCGTCGGTGACTTCAGCCCTCTCTCGAGCTGACTCACATACGTCGGATGGATGTCAGCCTCACGGGCCAAATCCTCCTGGGTCAGACCACGCAAGGCACGCACCTTCTTGACTTCTTCACCAAAGAGGCGTTCTGCGGTTTTCACCGCGCCATGGTCTGCAAATTTGTACTATAGTTCCAGAGACTATAGTATTAGAATACACACAGAGGACTGGTTGCTGCCCCTGTTTGGCCCCCCCCAAAAACCCCCACCTCACAAGCTGCTGTAGAGGCATGGACAGGCCAAGGGACTTAGAAGGCCGCCCAAGACCACCTTCGACAGCACTTGACAGAACACCTTCATCGTGAGGGCATGTTGCAGTTGCGCAACCACACACAATCCCCCCAACACTTGGATCAAAATGCACGCACGCGCGACGCTGCCCTGATGCGTCCCCAACAGCATAAGAAGAAAAACATTGCCTCGCTTGCGAGGGCCGGCTTACCTCCCTGGCCGGCTGGCGCCGCGTGATGACAGCGTCGTGCGCCTTGGCCCACTGATTTTGGTCAGCGGGCCTTTTTTTGCGTGTCGCTCGCATGGCTTTCATCCGGCACAGGTCAATCGTATGACCGCTTGGCTCTGCTCGACAGAGCCTTCAATCCGGCTCTTGTGCACTGGCTCGCGGTTGACGGTCCCCGCCTCCTTCCCACACTTGGTCAACAACTTTCAATTGCTCATTCGCTTGATTCATAGCGCACAACTTACGGTGAGATTTTTCACCTACAGGAGTGTGCCCATGCTGACCACACCAAATGAAACTGGCGCATGAAGCGCCAGTTCTCTTTTTTATATAGCAAAGTCGAAGCAGTTGCCTTGGCTCCTATTGTCCATGGAAATGTAAGGCTGCGCCTATGTATCTAAAAGATGCTCCTTAGGCTTCATTTACGTACATCCCAAACTTTCCCATCGGCTATCCTGATGATCTGCATGCAACTACCATCACAGGCTTGATGATTCCGACCAAACTGCTTTATCTAGGCGCGGCAGGCGAGCACCATGTAATGTCGGAGTGCTTCCGGCATCAACGTGAAGCCTTCAAACTTCCCGTAGATCGCGGCTTCGATCTGGTCGTTACCGATGCGCACCGGCACCTGGCGAAGGCGGAGATTGGGGCATCGAACACATACCCTCCATCGCCGGATGGTCCACCGTTGTATTTGCAAGTGAAGTCCCGGCAGGCCCATCCGGTGGCACCGGCTGCCGAAGCCGGTGACGACCGACCACGGTGGGAAGGATCCTTCACCATCAAGGCCAGTGACCTTCGCCTCATCTGCGAAACCCCAAACGCTTTCCTCGTGTGCGTGCTGTTCATTGACATAAGCGACCAACTTTCAAAAGCACGCACCGCTTACGCGTGGTGGATGTCAAGCGCAAAGGTGAAGCAGTTGCGCGACTCCAAGCATTTCATCAAATCGAAGAGCTCTGGGGAGGAACTGGAGTTGCATGCCTGCTACGTAGAACCCGCACCCAACGCCCCCTACGTGCAGAACAGCTACATCGCGCTATTTAAACAACATCAGGGCAAGGATGCTGTACCTGGTCAGCTCTCGTCCAGTGAGCGGATCCCCAAGGATTGTTTCGACTTCAGAAAGCTCAGCGCGAGTTGAACGTGCGACACACCGCCGCGTCTACGCCATGGAAAATGAACGCCTGCTTTCGGAAGAGGCGTTCAGTGCCATGAATATCTGCTCAGGAGAGGATTCCAGCTGGTCACGAGCTGAACTGAGTCGTTACACAGGGGTGGACTCATTGATCATGGGTGACCGGACCATGCATTCATTCGATCAGATCTTCAACTCGCTCAAAGTCTTACCTGCGGCCAGCGCGGCCTGAACCCACTTCGGTTTGAGACCACGCCCCGACCAGGTATTGCCAGTCTCCGCATCTCGGTACTTCGGCGCCACATGCCTACCGGCCTGCGAATGTGCTTGCTTGCCTTTCAGGACACCGCCAGAGCCCGACTTCAGGCTCAGGTCCTCCAACGTCAAGTCGTTCTGAACCAAAAGCTGCTTGATATGGGCAATCACCCCAGCGCGCTCGGCATGCCGGGCATCCTGAAGTTGCCTTTCCAACTCGGCCGATTGCTTGTCCAACACCGCCTTTTGGGCCAATAGTTCTTGGTAGGTTCTCATGAAGTTCCAAGTTAGCGTGATAAATACCAACTCATTGTGCCTCGTCTTTGCAAGCTCAGGTCGGTTGGGCACAATGGGTGAATGCGCAACGGCCCGGCCTCTGACTTAAGTGAAGCGGCGAAGTCGCGGCCCACACCTACCCTTGTCGTCCGAGCTGTACATACGAGTATTGCAATGGTTGCAAACGAAGAGCGAGGTGACGGCCTTTCCCAAAGCCTCCGTCCTTCTTCTCAACCTTCAGAGCTTGACTACGGCCTTGGGCTTGGCAATCCAGCCCAACCAGCGTCGAGCGTCAGTACAGGCCTCTCCACTCGAATCACTCGATCAGTCCAGCAGACGGTTGTCTGCCCCAAAACACAAACATGATGAATAGCTGGTTGTCGTGGGCTAGACAGCCAAGACTGAATGCCATGCTCTACCTCATGCCAACAGGCATCGAACGACGATGCGATTTCATCAAGCGCGCGCACCGCGCCCAGTGGATTGGGCAAATCGCACAACCACACCCCTGCCCCCAAGGCAACGCGCAGCGTCAACGCAGGTAGCCAATTGTTCACCACGACCAGATTCCCGCCGAAGTAGCCGGATGCCAAACAGGCCAGGCGAAAAGCTTCTCGCAGCGCATCGGGGTTGCGCATGTCCACCACGTGCCGCGAGAAAGGCTGGAGCCTGATCGATGTCTTGGCAGAGGGGCTCACCAGCAGTGCTGGATCTCGATGCTCTTGCATGGTCAATGGTGCTTAAGCCGAATGGCAGCAATTGTCGCGACCACGCTCAAGCGTGGTGCATCGAACCAGGCTGCCTTGATCAACCGGCGATTGTTGGCGTACTTCAATTCATCGCTCCTACCGACGTAGCAACACCGCAGATCAGCTGGCCGGGCCAGCTCGCTGATGTAGCACGTGAAAGACTCGCAAGCCGCCTCGCTCATCACGCTGCGTTCAACGGTCAAGTCGGCAGCCAAGGCTCGTTCCCTGCAAGGTGAAGTCAACATGTGTTGCCGGATTGCAGCTCGCCATGGAACACATTGCTCAATGACGGAGACCTGTCCGTCCCAAGCCGCAGACTCTGGATGAACGCCAGCCTGTCGAAAAAGTTCGATTCCAAACCCATTGAGCATTTCCTTGACGCCGCCTTTTGATGGGACTACATCACAGCATTTTCAGACGACTAACAGCCAATCACGCCCCCTCTTGCGGGGAGCATCGCAACGAAACAAACGAACGCTGGCAGCAGTGAAAACCATGACGCAGCCGATGAAAACCAGCCCGTGCTCGCTCATTCAATCAAAGGCCCATAGCTGCCCCATCACACAAGCGCTAATACTATAGTGTTAGACCACATCATCCAACCCGTGACTTGGGTGCGCAACTGCCTGCACAGCCAACGACTGTCTCAGCATCCCGTCCGGCTCGTTGCCCGCAGCCTACACGGGAACACCTTAGTGGGATTGACCAGCTCCGTATAGCCTCTAGACTTTGCCGCACGACATTTCACATATGTCGCAGTTATTTACAAGGAAAGTATCAGAGAGTAATCACGGCGGCGGGACATTGGCACGTCAAGTCATTCATCAACGCCGCATCTCTTTCTGTGAGCCCCATCGTCAAGTCACCCCCATTTCACGCAACAAGGGATACCCCATGCACATGCGCACCCTCACCCACACTTTGATGGCCCTTGCCATTGCTTCCACATCGGTTGCTGCGCGAGCCCAAGACTGGCAGCCGACCAAAGAGGTCGACGGCGTGCAGTTGTATGCCAAAAGCGATCCGAACGAAGGCTTGAAGTCTTTCAAGGGTGTCGTCCGAATCAAAGCGAGCATGAAGCAGGCGCTAGCTGCGGTCCTGGTGCGAGAGACTTTTCCCGAGTGGGTCTACAACATGCTCGAAGATCGAACACTGCCCACAGACAATGCTGACCAATCCTACTGCTACATGTGGATCAAAGGCGTATGGCCCACCAGTGACCGCGATACGGTTGCAAGGGTGACCGTCGAACAGAACCCAAAGACCTTGGCCGTTTCCGTCGTGGCACGCAGTACCGAGCAACAACGCGTACCTCCTCAGAAGGATCGGGTGCGCATGACCAACATGTACTCGGGCTTTACCGTGATCCCTGTATCCGACACGGAAACAGAGGTTCAACTTGAAGGCGTCGCAGATCCAGCCGGCAGCATCCCCAACTTTGTGACCAACATGGTGGCGGGAGACCTTCCGGCCAAGACCCTCTCGGCACTCAAAACACGGCTCGAATCAGGCAAGGTCGATATCAAGGCTTTAGAAACTGTTCCATTCGCGCAGATCTCAATGCAGAAAATCAAGCTCCCTCAGTAAGCATCGTAGCCAAGCGCCTTCCCTTGCGGCGCAAGGCTGGCAGCTATATGCATGCCAAACCGTTCAAGCGGCTGCGGCGGGTGCTCAAGCGTCAGCACACGATCCTGGACATGGTCATGCGCGGCGATTCGCCCTTGAGTCCACTACCCCAGGCGCAACACTTGCGCCGAATTCAACTATCCAGTTTGGCCTGAACAACGTGCGAAGCCGTATGTCCACTGGACACGAGGCTCAAATGGGGGGGCGCAGTTCTCTCGTAGGATCGCTTGTTGCGTGCCTGAGCGCTCTATAGCGTGGGAGCTGTGCCACCAAACGAAGAAACCCGCTGGTGGCCCTACCGGCGGGTTTCAGCACTACAACGGCATGTCTGCCATGCGTTTCTTTTCAGATGTAGTGGTGATGCAGAGCTTGCTTGACGCTTGCGACATTTGATTCAGACGCAAAGGCTCTTGCCTTCCTTGGCAAAGGTCTGCTTGAGGCTGATGCCAGCCCGCTTGGCTGCACTGACACACCTTGTGGCGCTCGATCTCCAGCAAGCGGCTGTCCACCGGATGCGCGCGATGGCCTTCTCCTGCACCGTCGTGTCCACAATCACCCGCTGGAGCTCTTTAAGCTGCATGCAGAGGGATGCGGACTCATCAGGCGCGTGCAAATCGTGACCGAATTTGCTAAGGTTAAATCCATCAAAATCAATTCACGGAGCGCAACATGAAAACCTCATTCGAGGAGGACCTTCCCACCATTTACCAAAAGGCTCGCACCTTGCCAACGCACGACTTCCAACGCGCGTTGCTGGCATACCTGTGCACGCAATTGAACTGTTCTTACGGTGTCACCAATACTTGGCATGGCGGTGACTTCGTGGCAGCCAATACCTACGGCTTGGACGACGACACGGTGACGCGCATGGCTTACCGCTGGGTCGAGATCGGCCGTCCGGACCTGGACGTTCTGACCATGACTGCATCGGCATGCCCCGGCCGGGCTGTTTTCGTGAATGCAGGCGACCCAAGGATGCAGGGAGAGGAGATGGCCGTCATTCGCGCGTTCATGGTCGAATTCGATGTGGAGCACGCCATCGCGGTGGCTCTCGATTTGGGCCAATGGGGATGCAAGATGCTCTTGTCATTGGTACGGGGTCCCGGGCAACCATCGTTTGCGCCACACGAGGCCGAAACATTCAGCCGTTTCAGCCCACATGCCAGCGAATGCGTTTCCATCAACTATGTCCTGAGCCTGGCTTTCGAGCGCTCGCCCATGGGGCAGCGCATGATTGCGGTACTCGACAAGGCGGGCAACATCATTCAGATCACCGAACGATTTGCTGCCAAGCTGCCGGCGTTGCTCGAACCGAATGCCTTTCGAAAGACCACTGTTCCATCCCACTGGCTGGCTGCGGCTCAAGATGGCCGCCCCGTGTTGCTCAGGGCAGAGCGGGCGTTCGTGACTTTCATGGAACTGGATGGCTGCTGGCTCGCGGAATACCAGCGGCCCGTTGACGGCCAACTGACCGCGCGCCAGCTTGAAGTAGCGCTGCTGTATGCCAATGGCTGGTCGTACAAAGATCTCGCCCGAGATCTCGACATTTCTCCAGCCACGGCGAGAGTCCATTTGCAGAATGTTTTCGCAAAACTGACGGTGTCTTCGCGCAAATCGCTTCGCGAGGCGTTGTCGATGGCCCACCCCTCTTCGCCCTGAGACGTGTCAATTTGTGGAATCGCTCATATCGCGGAGATCTTGGCGTTGTTCCGTTGCAAGCGGTAGCCGCCGCACGCCAAGAGCTGGCCTTCTCGGTCGCATACTTCATACCGATCATGCGCATGCCGGTCATGGACCACAATCAGTTCGACCGTTTGGTCGACAAGTACCGGCCGCACGAACAACATGCTGAATGCTTCGACATTGATGCGCATGTCTAACAAGCGGCTCAATACAAGATTGCGCAAGCAGTGTCCCTGGATGAAGGGCTGCCGGTAGCCAAACAGCCGCGCAGCCCAGCGGGTCGTGTGAACGGGATTGGCGTCACCCGACAAACGCCCGTAACGCTTGCCCATGTCGCCCGGCACGGGGATCATGGCACGCTCGGCGAATGAGAGATGACGCAGTTGGGACGGTCGGCGCTGAAGCCCCGACAAGTCCCGCCGCGTGGACGCGTCCGTATCACGCAGGGCGGCAAGCTGACACTCCTCGAATCCCTTGACGATGAATTGGTCGAAGACCCTGCAACCGCCCCGCGCATCATGCTCCCTTGTGATGCGGGTCTTGACGGAAATGAGCGCCTTGCCGTGGCCCATGGATTCGATCTGGTCGAGCCGGCAGTCGAGCCAGTACGTACCCGCCTTGTCGAGAGACGTTCCGGTGAGATCCGTTTCATGCTGTACGTGCAGGAGATGCTTGAAATTCAACCCGACATCCCGAAATATGCGCGTGTACAACAAGGTTCCCGTACTCTGCATGTACAGGTAGGGGCACCCCTGCGATGGCGCCTCCGGTGCCTTGCCATCGAAAAACCTTCGCCACAAGGCGATCGTCTCCTCGTCCAGCATGAACGCCGCCTTGTAGCGCGATGCCGGCTTCTTCAGACGATGTCGGCGCATCAGGTTCGCCAGCGTGCTCGCCCAGTAAGCCCATGCATAGGGCCAGTAGGGACGTAAGGCAGGTACGGCGACCACGGTGGCCGTGGCCTCGCGTTCGTCAGCAGTGGATAGCATAAGTGATGGCCATGGATATGGATATGGATGGAAGAGCATCCCCATCTGGGAAGCCCCGTCGGCAGGTGATCGGCATCCAGGTGCGCCGCAATGGCTAAACCCTTTCGAGGACTGCCAGCCGGCGGGCCAGGCCGGGGCTGATGTTGAGCCCTCTTTGTCTAAGTTGATTACGGATTCTTTTTGCACCCTCGACCATGCCGCGCTCCAGCCGGTCTCTCCGGTTCTTGCCCAGGACCGGTTTATCTGCATCGGGGCCTGCGGGATTGAGCATCATTTCCAAATCATGGATGATCTGTCCACAAAACTTCCTTCTGGCCGTCTTGTCTGCCAAGACAAAACCTCTCCAGTTGCCCCCCCCCGGCTTTCCGTTCCCGAAATCGCTTTCCTCGTCTAAATCCTTGGACAGACTGCTCGGGTCTGCATAATCCGCCATGGACGGCCTGTATTTCCCATCCCCTCCCCGGACGAATATGATATTACCCGGATTGACTGTGCATTGAAACGTTATCGTATGTGGGCTGGCATGCATCTCTTTTTCACCGGCATAGGGGTCAAACCTGTCTCTGTTGCCATTAAAGAGATCGCCTGCCACGACGCGACCCAAGCATTCCAACCCCCCCGGCTCTTTCAATGATGCGGCGAATTTCCATACATGATGCTCCAAGGTGCCTTCCCAGTTCGCCCATGTCTCGCATTGTGCATGTACCCTCGTCTTCCTACCCCCCAGATCCTCAACACGGCCCGGCATGAAAAGCCTCAAATCATTTTCCATCTGCTGTTCGGCCATTTTCACGACCACCCCCCCACTGCCCAATCCCGTTCGAAGCGCCTGTACTGCATCACGTTCTTCAATGTAGTTGCTGGCCACGCCGTGCGACACCCCGAGCAAAGATCTGAAAAATTCCGAGCAAACGCTGTGATCTTCACAATAGGATTGCAGCGAGCATTTCTCCAGATTGGAGAGCTCTCTCATGACTGCAACCCCGTCGATCACCTCCACCGCAATCGAGGAGTGTTCGATTTGTGTTGCGGTGACCGACGCGCTATCAATTTTGATGGCGATCACCTCGTCATACCCCGCGCCCTTCAGTATCCAGACTTTTCCGTGACTCACCATCTTGATTTGCAGGGTTCGTCTGAAATCGATGTCTTCGTGAATCGTCCAAGCCATGGCGTCCTCCTTGCAATATCTAAACTCACCCATGCCAACCATGGGTGGCCTCCAACAAACTCACGAAGCCTTGTTTTCCGAAATACTGTATCGGGCAAACAGTTCTCCGCCTTCTTTGCCTCCCTTGTTGTTTTGCGGCTGGTAGGCCACTTCGAATTTGGCAAAATTCAACACAACACTCTCGAGCAAGCGATCATCGCCCCCGGTTCCGCCCGTGCTGACGGAGGTCACCAGCACATCGGTCAGCGTGATCTTGATATACTCCAGGGGCGAGTCGCCCGCCTTGCGCACCACCAATTTCGCCTCAGGGAAATGCGTCCCTTTGCAGCATGACATGATCAAATTGGTGGACGATTTATCCACGAACTTGGATAGAGACAAGTCACGCACGTTGACCTTGCCCGACCCAGCCCCTGTTCCATGATGGGCCGAGCCTGAATTGCTCATTCCCCAAGTCCATGAAAGCACATCGATTTCCTTTTTGTGTTCTGCGTCCACCGATTCGCCTTCGATATTTCCGATTTTGATGAACATGTCGACAGCCATGGCTTTCTCCAAACTGAATGATTTAAAAGTGATTGCTTTGCGAGGCGCGATATGCAGCCTCGGGTCATCGTGATCGGTCGTTGCGGAGGGCATGTCCCGTCACAGGCGCATTCTCATTGGGTGAAATTCTGTTGCCCATCATTCAAAGTGCACTATGGACAAGTGCGCCAACTGCGGCTATCGAGTCGGCCCTGCCAAATTTCCCCGTCACTGTCAGCGAGCTGGCGTAGTAGTCGGCCCTTGTCGACAAGGACCGCTCGGCTCTTGGCGGCAACTCATCAAGCAAGCCCGTGAGCTTCTTGACCTCAGACGCATTGGCCGGATGCATTTCGACATGCTCGACAAAGCCGTCTTCGCCATCCACTGCGGCATAGCCGTGATAGCCGTAATGGCCTTGTTGCCCTTTTCTTGGTCCAGCGTGCCTCAATGTCAGCTCTGTCGATCGCTTGGGGGTCGCCATCGTCATCATCGTCGGGCATCTCAACGTGCTGACCTGGTCTAGCCGCGCTGGGAATGATCGTCGCGTCGATGATGGTGCCGCGTACACACCCGATACCTTGAACCCCTGGCGCTCAAGCTGAGCATTGATGCGCTTGAGCAGCACCTGATCGAACTTGACGGCCACCAGTCGGTTGCGAAACCGGCAAATCGTTGTGGCATTCGGAAATGGGTCACCTTTGTACGGCCGCATCGGCCCCAGTTGCATCAGCAACGCCCCAACTCATGCCGTCCGAAGCTGTAGCTGCTCCATGTCGTCGCCAGGGGCGCAGCTTGCAGTAAAGCTGACTGTGAATGTCGAACCCTTTTCCACCTCGCTCTCAACCTGAATGTCGCCATCCATGGCGGCCATGAGTTGACGGCAGATCGCCAACCCCAGCCCTGAGCCGGTATAGCGTCGGGAATAAGCAGAATCGACTTGATAGAACAACTCGAAGATATTGCGATGCTCCTGCTTGGGAATGCCGATGCCCGTGTCGATGACCGCCACGGCCACCTTCATGGCGGTGCCACATGGCTCCAATGCTGCACGAATCGTGATACCACCTTGTGAAGTGAACTTGATGGCATTGACCAAGAGATTGATCAAAACGCGCTTCAGATAGTGAGGTTGGCCTATCAGCCATACTCGCGGCAGCGCATCCACGTCGACAGTCAGCGATATGCCTTTTTCTTTCGCAGACACTGCCACCAACTCACCACATTCGACGATCAAATCGCTCAGCGAGAACGGGATAGCCTTTGCGGACCGCATCTCGGATTGACCGCCAATTGCAGCGAAGTGAAGCAGGTCATCAAGTGTCTCGACAAGTTGATTGCAAGCCTGTTCAACGTGCTTGAACGTAGCCATCCGATTCGAGCTGAGCTCACCGCCAAAGTCGCGCTGTACCGCGGCCAACAATCTGGAAACCGTATGCATGGGCGTGCGTATCTCGTGACTCACCATGGCCAGCAATTTTGTTTTTGCTTGATTGGCCGCCGTCTCCGCCAGCATCAGGGCATTGATCTTGTGGTTCTGCGCAAAAATTTCCCTGTCGCGCCAGTCAAAGATGCTCCGAATCCAAAGGCCGACGGCATTCGAGACCCCGATATAGGTCAACATGCGCCCGGCGACTCTGGCCTCGAAAACCGCTGATGTATGGACCGCAAAAAACGTCATGGCCCCCAAGCACAGAGACAAGCCAACAGCCAGCAGAATTGGCAGTCGCATGAAGTAGTAACAAGCGATCGTCAACAGGATGCACGTCGAATTAACCGAGAGATAGAAAAACTCTGGATGTCCTGCAAGCTGGGTATTGAATTCAAAATAAAGGATGGCTGCCGCATACAACAAGATCAGAACACAGACCACCCATTCGTATCTGAGTTCATAGAATCTCGGACGTCTTTGAGCGTGCACCCCGATGGCCAAAAATAACAAGATCAAAACAGCTCGTTGCTGCTGAATGAGGCTGCCAATGCTCCGATGCATGAAAAAAAACTCAACCAGAGAAAACACAATGAATGAACACGCCGCCATCAGTGAAAACAGATAACCCACGCGCACGGCGGTAGCTCTGTATTCATTTCTATACCGAGCCTCCAATTCGGCGTCCTCGAAAGGACTGACAAAAGGGCTCCTTAAATATGCAATCAACCTGGACATGACTATTTCTCAAGAAGTTTCAACTGCGCTTCGTAAAGGCCATTTAAACCAATGGCATTGGCAGCAGAAGCCGCGCAACAAGGCACGGCCCCCTTATATGCTCCAGGAAATCTCGGCACCGACCACGCCTTCACGCCTTGTATGTGGAAGTATCGGGCCCCAATCACCTTGATTTGCTCAATGCCCTCCTGCGAACATTCAGGATAAACTTCGTTGAGCACAACAACGCCATCCCATAGGGAATCGATATACCGCTCCAATACATCACGGCGAGATATGTTGATCAACAATACAGGGCACCCTCGCAACTGATCGAGCACCTCTTGCCCTCGACAGAGCGGATCCGAATGAGCTGGGTCAATTTCGATGACCTCTTGCTGGGCATTTGATTCCAGAATGAGGCTAACCACGCGCTTGCCCAAATACCCTGCGGCCCCCAACACGACAATCGGACAATCAATGGGCAACCCGCATTTTTGGCGCACGGTTTCCGCAGCCTCAACGATCCAATGGGCTGTGCGAACCAGCTCAATGGGTTCTCGGCTGATGCCAGTGCGTGCCAGGACGCTGGGCAACACCCCGGAATAGGCGACGGATGGCACACCGAGCCTGCTGGCCAACTTCTCCATCGATTCATGCACAGCCAGCAGATGGCCGATATTATTGGCGTCACAGAATTCCTCCTCCAAAGCGCCAATCGCAAAAATAAAACCACATCCTTTTGATGTCGCAAAAAAGCCGCCAAACGTAGGCCGCCATTTCACCCTGCGTGCGTACCACGGGAAAGTCACACTCTCGATATATCGTCGATTAGCGGGATAAAAAAGAGCAATGGTTGACAAGCGATCCCCATATATCATTCTCGCCAACCAACCAAGCACCCACAAAAACAGGCCGATACTGAACAACTCAGAAAACAATATTTGAACCGTGGCTCGAATATTTTTATACATGCTGATGCCCTGGGTAAACATATGTCCTTGAGTTGGTCTCTTATTCTCACCGCGCCCCCATTCTTCGCCAGTCAGATCCACTAGGTTAAAACCCTAGGACCACCCAAATGGCGACGTCTGCATCATCCTTCCAACGCTTATAATTTTTGAACCTGCAGGATCATCGTTCAGGTCAGCAAAGAAGGCAACATATGGTTACTTCAGACCGTTTCAGGAACATTTGATTGCATGTGCTACTTGCGCTTTGTATAAATCGCGATTTCGCACTGAGCCCAATGGGCCAAATAGTAAAAATTGTTTCAATTGCCAGGGGATGTCAACATGCTTTTCCGCCGCAGCAAGGAGCCACACGATGAGCTGCCGGACCCTGCGTCACAGGAAGAGACCAACGCCTTCGCGACGAATGAACTCAAGCAGGACTGGCGTCGCGATGGGACCAGCAGGATTTACGCCCCACCCAACAGTTGCCAGGCAAGTGCAGCATCCTCGGCTGAGCACGTTCATCGGGCCCTCCCTTTGACCTCAGGCAAGCTATTTGGCTTGCGCATCCTGCTTGCTGAAGACCATCAGGTCAACGCCAACTTGATGATTGAAGAGCTGGAACATTTGGGGGCACAGGTGGAGCACGCGCTGGATGGGGAAGCTGCGTGCCTCATCTTCATGACAGGCGCCGGTTTCGACGTCGTTCTCATGGACTGCCAGATGCCCATCGTAGACGGCTTCGAGGCTGCCCGCAGGATCAGGACGTGGGAGGCCAAGCAAGGTCGGCAGGCAACGCCAATCATCGCCATGACCGGTCTTTCCCACGAATTCGAGCATGACCATTCAAGCCAAGCTGGTATGAATCACTACCTGGTCAAACCGTTCCACTCGGATCAGTTTGCTGCTGTGATTCTGATGGCGACGGCATCACGGCGAGCAGAAAAGATTGGCTGACCGGGCACTCGCTGTTGAAACCATCCATCAGGCATCCAACTGACGAGCCTGCGCGGCATCGACCGGCCAGCCCTGTTGAGGCAAGGTCAACCTCAATGTCACGGTTGTGCCTTCACCTTGCCGGCTAACCATCGATACCTGCCCACCCAGCATCTCGACCAATAGGCGCACCACAGTCAAACCCAGCCCATGTCCTTCGGCCAACGCAACCTGGGGATCAGTGAGCACACGCACGTGAGGGTCCCAGATCGTGGCGATCTTAGACTCGGGAATCCCAATCCCTGAGTCTTGAACCGCAATCTCCACCACATCCCGGTCTATGCGTTGAGCCTTCACCGTGATCTCGCCTTCGCGGGTGTACTTCACTGCGTTGTTCACCAAATTGTTGATGATCTGATGGACACGCAATGCGTCACCCTCCACGGCACCGCAACCAGGGCCGATCTCCAAACGAACAACACAGTCTCTGTCACCGGCTGCGCCCACGTAGTTCTCGACCAATGCCTGCATGGTCAGGTCCAGCCTGAATGGGCCTTTGCGGGCGGGCGCCAACCCCCCCCCCTGCTTGGTGATCACCATCAAGTCGTTCAGGTGCGAATCAAGCTGTGCTGACGCTGAACGCATGCGATGAACCAAGGATAGCTCTGCCTTGGGTAGATTCAATGCGTTCAGTCGACGATCCAGTGCATTGACTGTGCCAACGATGGTTTGCAATGGCGAGCGAAGTTCGTGAGACACCAGTGCCAACATCGTCATTCGCGAAGCCGCAGCAGCTTGCTGCGCGGCGATGGTCTCACGACGCTGGTGATTAATCCAATAGAGCAGCGCCAGGTACAGGGGCTGTAAAACCACCATCACAAAAAGCACCTGGCTGACCTCGGGGGGGCGCTGCCCCCTCCACACGATCATGGCCACCATACATTGCAATGACACGACGATGCCCTGGACGAGCGGCAAGACGTAAGCTTGCTTGACCAGAAGCGCAAATGAAGCCAGATACAACAAGGGAATGGCCAGCCCAAGCCTGATGACGGCTTGAACATCTGCCTGCTCGCCATGCATGAACAGCGCCACAAACAGGGACGCCTGGACGTAGGCAAGCAGCACCCCCAAAAGCGGCAGACGCCCCGTTGTCAAGACAAACCGTGGCCACCTCCATGCGATCATGCTCATGAGAGCCAAGAGCGCCGCCACAATCGGCAGGCCCACACGGTCAAATGCGCTCAATTGCCCCTGACGCAGCGCCCATCCCCAGGCCATTGAGACGACTATGGCTGCTGCGATCTGAATGGCCGCGATGATCCTTGACGCGTCCGCGCAAAACAGTGCGACGTTTTGACCAGATCGCTTCGTCTTCAAGGCTGGTTGATTGTTCATTGTGTCGGCGACACGCTCCGCTCCTGCATGTGCGCGTCTATCAGGGACTCCAAGATCATGATCTGTGCAGGCTTCTCCAATACGTGCAAGGCATGGGCTCGCACCAGATTGGCAATCTCGCTGCTGGCATCTTCCCGCGCGTGCCCAGTCAATAAAACAATCAGGGCCGAAGGCTTTGCACTTCTGACTTTTTCGACAATGGCCGAGGCAGTCGTGCTTGATCCAAGAATGAAATCGATGACAAACACATCGAACTGCATCAAGCGTTCTGCCAGGCGCTCCTCCAACCCAAATGCGGTCGCCGACAATCCGCCTTCACTCAAAGCGTCACGCAGCGAATTGGCAACCGACGCGTCGTCATCCAGAATCGCCACCCGGATATTTTGAGATGGTTTGGGCAAAACGGTGATGCGTGTCACCTTGTGCCCATCAACACCAGAAGGCACCTGCTCCAAGGGCACCAGTCGCCAGCGATGGTTGTGGCGGAATGCAACCAACTCGCCTGCTTTGCAGCCACGAGCAATCTCTCCCACTTCAGCCATTGCGCCATACCAATGCCCAGCGAGTTCAATCTCGCATGGTTCAACGTCTACGTCCGAACAGGCGCTGAGCAAAGGCAAAAGACTCGCGAGCTTGTCTCCGAAGTATTGCGTGATCTTCCCTAACTCGCTGACCACCCAAGGTGGTCCATCTGGTCCAAGCCGTCTGCGCGCATGCTGCACCGTCAAGCCCGTGGCCTTCGCCACCACCGTCGCCCGGCTTCGCTCCGCCACACCTTTGGCATCCAGATAGGTGATGACCATTTCAGTGACTTGACGATTCGTTCCGCTGTCATGCGCGGGAGCAATGTCAGCGTCGACTTCAACAGACATGCTTGGCCCTGACCGGAGGTGCGTGCATGCAGCGCAAGGTAGATGAAATGCTTGTGATCATGTCAGCGCCCGAAAACACAAACTGTTGCAATTTGACTCGCAAGAACACCGAGATTCCCCATGGATCTCATTGACTCGCAATGGAATTCAAAAGATACTTTTACACATTGCAAGAAACAAAGGAATTCATAAATTCCATTGTGAGCGTTGTGAAAATTCGCAACCCGGGAAAGTTCTTGAGCCAAGGACTGTACCGCCAGAACAAGCCAAAAGCACGGTTGGGCAATACAAGCTGTAAGCAAAACGATGTACCGAGAAGACATCCCCTGCATCCATAACAAGCCTTTCTCTCTCTAGTGGTTGTCCGCTGTCAACGCGGTTCAGTCCTCTCCCCCCTTCGGGACCCAGCCCAGGCGGTGCCATCACGTTCGGCCTGTGCAGGCAGCGTGCCCCCAAGTCGGCGTCTGCACTGCTTCCGCATTGGGTGGGGAGAGGATTTTTTCTTTCCGCTTTCCGTATTCGCATCGCTTTCCTCCACGGCCAGTGCGCCACTTCTCCCTCGCAGTTTCAAGCTCAAGGAGCTTTTTTCATGATTGACAACTGGCGCGCGTTTTCCAGCGATTGGCACTCCTCCGTGTTCCTGTCATCGGCCAAGCTCCCTGATTCTCAGAGGAATTTCCATCAGCACCAAACATTGGTGGCCTTGCTGCATACACAGCAGATGCTTGCAGCAGAGATGCGGATCAAACGCGGCCTCAGCAACTGCCGTCAATTCGTGGCCGATGTGCGCGTCAGTTCCTGGCAGAACAATCAGGTCGAGGTCAAGCACGTCGAGCGTGCAACTGGCTTTGACTACGAATACCTCGCGCACGGTCGAGTCTGCTTCAAAGGCAATCTGAGTGCCTTGTGGAGCTTGACGTCCGCAGGCATCATTTCAAATGCCCGCTTCGAGATTGATCAGGAACTTGTGGCCCGCAAGCTCATGCAGTTCAAGGAGCTGTTCCCAGACTGGACACACCTGTGGATCTTTCTCAATGCGCTGACCATGGCGCACTACCTTCACCATGCCTGCCCTATCGACGACACGGGCCTCAGGCGGGTTGAACCCCTGCTCAAGCATCACAAGGTGCAGTTTGACCAAAACGCCATCGACACTGCGCTCAACTCCAGTATTCCAAAGTTGACTTACACGGTGCACAAGCTGTCTGTAGGTCAATACTGCTCTCACACGTTGTCATTGAAGGCAGGTGAATTGACACTGATGATCATTTCGCTGGGTCTGTATCGCAGCGTGAAGCTGACGATTGAAACGCCCGTCACAGAAGTGGACATCCTGATCGATTGAGCCATGGTCACCTTCGATCAATTTCTTGGAACCTTGCGCGCGTGCCTTCTGGAAATCAAGGACGTGGAAGTGGCTCTCGGGCCGTACATGCTGACGGCATACCTGATCATGAGTCCCAATGATTGGCAGTACTTTGCCTTCATGCTGTTCAAACGTCTGCACTTTGATGTCGATCTGCATGCGCTCTCCAGATCCAGCACGATCCTTGACCTCTACTACGCATCGCTTTCGCGTTTTCAGCTTGATGGGATGCATGCAACGCGCTGCTCAGCACACGAGTATGGATGCCCAATCCATCTTGCTGGCCAGCCCGTTTATCTGCATTGATTGCCTATGAATGCCACTTATCCTTCGACCATCCAGCGTTTGCAGGCCTACTCCGATCTTGAACTGCCATTGGTTCTCAAAAGACTGAGGCGTCTGTTTCGAATCAGAAAGGACTGTGATGGCGAATTGACGCACATCCCCATCAGCGACCCCACGCTGTCGCAAGTGCATACGTTGCTAAGAAAGTCCTATGACCGACCATTGGATGCGCGTGCAACCATTCCATGGGACTTGGGAGTTCATCGTGACCGCCCCGCCAAGGTGTTGTCGCAGCTATGGATGTGTGGCACGCCGTTCGGTGACTCCATGACGGAGCGCCAGCGTATCGAGTTGTCTTGGCTTGAAATTGCTCGCGACGTGTCGTGGCTTATCAAACTCAAAGAGTCCACTTCAGCGCTTTACATGGGCTACCTCAATCAATACAAGCGCTCCCTTCCCCCTGTTGTTCAAGACTATCTTCTGGTGGTCGCGAAAGAAGAGATCGTGCATGCACTGATGTTCAAACGCTTCATGAGCGTGGCTGGACTACCTGCATTCACGAAGTTTCCAGTGTTTGGCCATATAGCAGCCCTGCTTCCCGAAATGCACCCCTGCGTTGGCATACTGGGCCAGTTGATCCCTGGCTGGATCATCCATGCTGGCGCCATGTTTGCAACACAATCTGCCGCCATTGACGCCCTTACGCGAGAGGTCTTCAATCTGCATCATGTGGACAAGGCTCGTCATCTGGACTTCTCCCGCCGCATGGTCGAGGACTACTTCTCAGACGCCCCTCGGCAAGAGCGACAACGGGTTCGTCAGATGTTTCGCCAAGTCATCAAAGACATGCTGGCCTCCTACAGGTTTTCATCAGAGGTTGCTCGACATACCTCGTTCGAATTCCCAATTGACACGACCAAGCGCGATCTGGTCAAGGCCATACGGGAATCAATTTCCAACACTCGACTGGATGACGCTCGATTCTCCGAATTGATGAACTGGCTGTGGACCATGGATCTGATCTGACGTCGCATAGAACGCGATACCTAGCACCACAACCAGTAGGCCCTCCAGCCACCGATTCATCAAAACGAAAGCCAGAAACGTCTGTAATCGATCGAAGAAGCTTGATTTGCTCATCGATCGCGATGGTGAACCGTTTGAGCAGAGATGTGCGCTCTTTACCAGTGGGGCGTCATCACAATGTCTTGCGGCATCGGTATACCTAACGCTTCTATATAAAAATTGTCAGCGAGGCGTTCCCGTGTTGCTTACCCGTTTTCCGCACAAGAGAATTCAGACGTTTGCGATTCCATTGTTGACTTTGATATCGATCACCTCGATCGCTCACGCTGCATCTGCCAACAAACCTTGGCTGGACGCTGCACCAACGACACGCATCACCGGCCCCGTTGACGACTCCAAGACGATCACGATCAGCGGCAGCCGTCACCCACACGCAATTGCCTCAAATGATCAAGGTGCGGTTGACAGCAAGCTGCGCATGGACCGCATGATCTTGCTGCTGCAGCCTGATGCCCAACAACGTGCCGCTCTCGATGCCCTGATTTCGGCGCAACATGACCCGACGTCGCCTACGCATCACCAGTGGCTGACACCTGCTGAATACGCACAGCATTTCGGTGCATCAGCATCCGACGTCAGAAGTGTCACGAATTGGCTTGAGCGACATGGCTTCACTGTTGACGAAGTGCCCATGGGCTCCCGCACCATCGTATTCAGCGGCACCGCAGGGCAAGTGCACGAAGCATTCAGCACCGAGATTCACAACTACCTGCATCGGGGCGAGCACCACATCGCCAATGCCAGCGAGGTCAAGATTCCCCAAGCTCTCTCTGGCTTGGTCGGCGGGGTGGTGTCGCTGCATGACTTCCACAGTCATCCCCTGCATTTGAACAGCCCGATCACACCGAGCTACACCGCTGGCAGCGCCCACTATATGGCGCCTGCGGACTATCACACCATTTACAACCTCAAGGCGCTCGACACCCAGTCCATTAACGGCGCCGGCCGGTCTATTGCTGTGCTGGGGCGTTCGAATGTCTCGCTGTCTGACTACACCACCTTTCGCAATACGTTTGGCTTGAAAGGCTTTTCCTACGCTCAAATCGCGGCTGGGCCATCTCCCGGCTATGTTAGCGGCGATGAGATGGAGTCCGATCTGGACATTGAATGGGCTGCCGCCGTAGCAACGGGGGTCACGATCAAATTCGTGACGTCGGCCAGTACAAGTACCACCGATGGCGTGGTGCTCGCCGCCCAATACGCCGTCAATAACAATACGGCGGACATCATCAGTGTCAGCTACGCGCAGTGCGAGAACACCATGGGCACGGCCGGGCTGAATTTCTTCGATAGCCTGTGGCAACAAGCAGCCTCACAAGGTATCAGCGTCGTGGTGGGCTCCGGCGACGCTGGCGCCGCCGGCTGTGATCAGCCGACAGCCAATACAGCGACTTCGGGGCAAGCCGTCAATGGCTGGTGCTCTTCGTCCTACAGCACCTGCGTCGGCGGTACCCAATTCGCCGATACGGCCAACCCTTCGGCATATTGGTCTGCGGGCAACGACACGACCTACGGCTCGGCGCTCTCCTACATTCCCGAGGTGGTCTGGAACGAAAGCGGCCTCAATGGCGGCACGCATTTGTCGTCTACCGGCGGTGGTGCGAGCACTTTCTGGAGCAAACCCAGTTGGCAGAACGTGGCCGGTGTACCGCCAGACGGGCACCGTGACGTGCCCGATGTCTCCATGGCTGCCGCCACCCACGATGGCTATTTGGTCTACTCCAGCGACAACTCGACCCGTACGCAAAGCACCTACGCGGTGGGCGGAACCTCGGCCGCCACGCCAGCAATGGCTGGCATCCTGGCACTCGCGAGCCAGAAGGCAGGGTACAGGCTAGGCAACGTCAACCCGACCTTGTACGGACTGGCTGCTCGGCAAGCCGCAGGCGGCAACGCATACTTTCACCTGATCACGAGCGGCAACAACTCGGTTCCAGGACAAACGGGCTTCTCGGCAAGCACGGCAACGCCCAGCTACAACCAAGCCACCGGCCTGGGTTCGATCGATGGGGGCGTGCTGGTGACCCACTGGACCGATCTTTTGCCCACAACCGCAACGACGCTGACCACCTCGGCTGGGAGCGTGACGGCAGGACAGAGCCTGACTTTCACAGCGACAGTCAGCGGCAGTTCCTTGACCGGCACGGTTCAATTTACCGATAACGGGGCCAATCTGGGTTCGCCCATGACCTTGAACAATGGCAGTGCTGCCTACACTTCGACGACCTTACCCGCAGGCAATCACAACATCACGGCGATTTACTCCGGCGACCCTGCTCATCAAGCCAGTACATCGGCAGCCGTCGCCGAAATCGTCCAGGCTGTGAGCTCGACCACGATCTCATCGTCAACGACGTCGCTCCAGGCCGGACAAAGCCTCACACTCACTGCAACGGTCAGCGGCAGTTCGCCAACGGGAACCGTGCAATTCAAGGACGGCACGAACAACCTTGGCGTGCCCGTTACGCTGAACGGGGCAACAGCCACCCTCAGCACCAATGGGCTGCGAACCGCTGGACAGCATTCCGTCACCGCAACTTATTCTGGCGACAGCATCAACACGGCCGGAACCTCGGCATCGGCCGCGACGATCACGGTGACGCCAGCAGGCACCAGCACAAGCTTGTCCGTGTCGCCTAGCTCACCTGCACCCAATCAAGCTGTGACATTGACCGCCAACGTGAGCGGCGTATCGCCGACAGGCAACGTCAACTTCACCGACAACGGCGCCAATTTAGGCACCAAGCCCTTGGTCAACGGCGTGGCCACGTTGACGACCCCATCGCTCGTCAACGGAACACATAACCTCGCCGCCGCATACGTCGGTGATGCCAACAACCAAGGCAGCAATTCCCAAACGGTCGTGGCCAGCGTGGGTGCGGTAGGTGGCGATGCCGATGCCCCTACTATGCCTCAATGGGCAGCGATCATGATGGGCGTCTTGCTCTGGTTGCTGACCGTCTGGAAACAACAAGGTCGAGTTGATTTGCCACAGGGTCGGGAAGACTCAGGGCCAAGGTTGGCCATTTGACCCGTGGAAGCCATCGATTCAACGGCAAAATCGACATCATGAAGTTCGCACCCACAAACTCCGGCCGTAAGAGCTTGCGAGTTACGCTAGGAGATGGCTGGCGGCGTTTTGCGATGCCGCAACATGACGTCGAATTCATGGGTGTTGCACAACGCGGAATGGAGATTGGTGCCCTGGCCCGTGACGTCGTCAGTGGAATGTATGTATTGGTCAATGGTGATCTGCGCCAAGCCTTGAACACCAGCAAAGTCGAATCTGCCCTGCGATCAGCGAGCAAGGCAGCGACATCTCGCTCGTCCACGTCACGAGCGACCTTGCCCAGTCAGCCGGTCGTCGTCGTCGTGAAACCCCGGCGTCGCATCCTTTCGATCGATTGAAGCTCAAACTAGGGTCGAGCATATCGGCTTGCGTTTGATTCAGTAATGCAGCTGCCCCATCAATGCTGGATCCAAAAACACGACCGCGTGCTCAGGCAGCGTCGGCACTGGAGCAAAAAGCGGCGCACCATATTCCAGCTTCGCTCCCTTGCGCAGCGCCAGTCGTTCGGCTTCGACAAGTTGCCGCCCCATTTCGTTCACCAGAAACTTTTCGATGGCGGGTCTGGCCTGCTCAAATGAGACAGGCCTTGTCTCGGACACGGCCAAGTGAATGACTTGTAAGCCATCCTGGGTTTCTGTCACATCGATTTGCCCATCTTTCATTCGATGGAGAGTGGGCAATCTATTGAGGGCAATTTGCTCGGCTGCACGGACCGCCCAAGTTGAGTTGTATTTGACCTGCGCGGCGTCAAGCAAAGACAGGACTTCTTTGATTGTCTTCGCCGCCATCAACTTGCCCTTGACCTCCCCCACATGAGCCGGTTGGACTGCAATTGTCAACTCTTGCAACTGGTAGACGCGACGCTCGGCAAACAGCGCG
Organism: Curvibacter sp.; assembly: GCA_003987795.1. GTDB lineage: Bacteria > Pseudomonadota > Gammaproteobacteria > Burkholderiales > Burkholderiaceae_C > Curvibacter. The sequence goes on along the minus strand of RXJO01000022.1, from coordinate 3,051 downwards.
GGGTTTGCATCGAAATAGCGCTTTGCGTCCGCTTCCGCAGGTTGGCCGGCGACCTTGCCGGCTTGGGTCAAATAAGCCTGGGCCAAGATTTGATTGCGGGCCAGTTCAAGCGCTTGAACCATAACAGGGTTCTGATCCAGTTTGACTTCCCGAGCCTTTTGACTGGCGAGAGATAGGTCAATCAAGCGCTCAAGCGTTGCTTTACCGACCGCATCACGTTGCTCAGGCTTGATCTCGGGCGTTTGTGCCATGGTCAAGTCGACTTGGAACGCAGAAATCGCTTCCTTGTTGACTCGCACGGCAATCTGCTCAATGCGGCTTGCCGGTTGTTCCGTTTGCGCCGAGGCGCACGCTGCGATACCACCCAGCGTGAACGCGGCGAACACACTCACAACGAATCCCGTACTTCGCATCATCTCCAGTACCTCAACAATTTATCCTGATTCAGTAGACACCAAAGGCGCTACAACCAAACCGTCATCAGGGTGTATTTACTTCCTCCAAGAAGGAATTCCCAACCCCTTCATTGGCCGCAATCAAGCTAAGCACGAAATCTCGCAGGTGGACCTGCGCAACTTCGTGCTGTTCGTTATCAACTCCTTCATACGTGTAGATCAGCTTGGCAAACTGGTGGCGAAATCCGGTGATCAGTACCCATGTCGAGAGCGCTTCCTCCTGGCCCGTTGACAACGCCTTGGTCGCGGTGATCATTGCCACGTGGAAAGTGGCAACCTTTCCTTCGCTTCTGCCGATCGACGAGGTGCTGCTGGCTGAGTCTGAAGCCTTTGGCAGGACAGACAATTGAGCAGTATCTTCAGCGGGCGCTGTGTACATGATTTCCCGCCCGTTCGTGTATGGCTTCTGGTTGTACATACGAACCAGATTGCTTCTGGACTGTATGAATTCGCTCCAGACTTCAGGCGATCGCGCGCCATTGGGAATCAACGAAAGCCCTTTGTCGTACACAAAGATATCGGCATGCTCCTGACCGCTGCGGTAGCTGATTGCCACGCCTAATCGGGGATCAGGGTACTGCTGTACCCCGATGCGATGCAACTGCTGAACAGCAGCAGGAAACCTGAGTTCAGTCGCGGCATTGATATACGGAGTATCCGCAGCCAGCCGTTGAGCCTGACATGCACTCGAAAGCAAGAGGGCTATGGCATATACCCAGCGCATGCTCACGGAAGTTCTCCTTGACTCGACAACACCGACATCGATATGCAGTCCAACTGCCCGCAGTAGACATGCAACTGCCTGGCGAGTTTCCGCACTGCCAAGGCACCCCCACCGAGCTCAACCACAGCGCGAGCAATGGCCTCCTTCGGGATATAGTCCGTTTTGATCATCGACATCAAGGGGGGACAATTTGATGTCGTAGTCAGCATGACGCGGTTGCACGTCGTCAATATTTTCAATCCACCTGGCGAATTCGTTGCCGTCGCAATTCCCAAAGCTTCCACGAGTGAATCAGCATAACGTGCGACGTAATGCTACCAAAGCCGTGTTCTATCCATTCCTGAGGGATGCCCTGGTCGAAGATGTCGAACAGCACGGGCAGCAGAGCCAGAGCCGCATCGACCTCGGAGTCCAAATACCGGCGCCAGTTAATGAGGTAACGAATTAAGCGAAAGAACTTGCCAGGAGTCGGCAGGAGCAACGGCATCCAGTTGAAGCCGAACTCCGATGAGTCACGGTCCTTCCATATGCCACGTTGCAAATGAAAATATGCAGGTCCATAAACAGCAATCGCCATTTCACGCGACACCTCCCCTTTTGAGACAGTCTTGCATATTTCAGGAAGAGAAGAGAATGTGATTCTAAATCGTGGCCCCCACCCACCCTTTAGAAAGCAAATCTGAACTGTTGGCCACTCCTCTCCTGAGCGGCGTTGAAGCGGGATCTCGTTTGCGCCGATCTCCTGCGGGTCATTCCCCGCAAAATCTGGGTACCATACAAATCCGTGCCGCTCGAACTCGGGTACGAGCCGTCCCAGCACCTGGTCAACAAGGTACTGAGTCTTTTGAGGCATGCGCTTGCGCCAACCCGTAAAGCGCCTTTTGTGGCTCATATGAGGCATTCTACTTGGAGTAGACCGACTGAATCTGATTGTTGTTAGGCTTGTTTGGATAAAGTAAGAATCCCCCTGCCGCTGCCGCACCACTATAGTCATTCCCAGCCGAACCTGCAGCAAAGCTACTAGCTGCTATTCCTGACACGATCGGGTAAGTCCAGCTTTGCAGCTCAAAGGAATCGCCAAGATTGGCTGCGGCAGTACGCTGCGCAGAACTGAGTCCACTAGTCCCGAATTTCGATTCGATAAATGTTCCTGCATCGCGATATCCAAAATCAAACGTGGACTTACCCACACCATTGCTGACTTGTGATTGCGGAATCCCTCTACCTGATCCTACCAGATCAAGCCAAGTCATCGCCTCACCAATATCACCTTTAATTTGATTGGCAGTGTACTGACCAACCAAGCTCGGCAAAGTTGTTTTAAACAAATATGGCACAACCGTATTTGCCACCTTACCCCCAACCGCACCTAAAGCGGTATCAGCCACAAAATTCCAAGCACTAACGGCCTGACCATTTACCCAATTTACTGCCTGTGTCGTAGCATTTGAAACAGCAGCGGCCGTAGCGCCTGCGCACGTAGGACCACATGTCACGGCTGCTGCACCTCCCGCTGCGCCGCCAGTAAAAGCTCCAGCATAATCTGCGAAAGAACTTAAGCGGCCATGGACTAGATCAAGGCCTCCCTGAAAAGCCAATCCACCAACCGCGCCAACAATAGCTCCACCAATTACTTGTGGAGTCTGACCGCTGGGATCATTGGCATCTATAGGATCGTTGCCTACATAGCTGTAGAAATTGATGCCCGCAGAGAACTTCTTGGGATCTTCCGAGATGAAGCGACCAGTGACCGGATCGTAGTAGCGAGCGCGGTACTGGATCAATCGCCCCGACACGACTTCGCCGTATCAGCAGCCATTTTTTCTAGACGCGACAAGGCCTTACCTGCTGCGCGGCCCTTGGTGCTTGGCA
>RXJO01000418.1:10543-10685 GCA_003987795.1 Curvibacter sp. | reverse complement strand
CGGCGCCACCGGGTGCCGCCGGGGGTGAAGTGTGCAAAGGCGAGGTTGTAGCCGGGGGTGTTGCCACGTAGCGGCAGGTCCGGGATGAGGGCATTGATGTGCATGTCGATGACCCGGGATATTTCGTAGCCGAACAGTTGCC
>RXJO01000418.1:0-10482 GCA_003987795.1 Curvibacter sp. | reverse complement strand
TCGCGCTGAAAGAGTCGAGCGCCCTGCAACAGGCGGTCTACGCCTGGGCCATCGGCATCGGCACCCGCATTGCCGATCGGGTGCTGGCCGGCCAGCCGGTGGGCACGGCCCTCAAGGCCCAGTTCACGCTGGCGCGCTGGTTGGCACTCGACAACGTGCGCAAGATGATCGGCATCCACCGGGCTCGCTTTCTGGTGACGGGGGCTGCCCCCATCTCGCCGGATCTGGTCAAGTGGTACCTGGCCCTGGGCGTGCCCATGCTCGAAGTGTGGGGCATGACCGAGACCTGCGGTGCCGCCACCGGCGTGCCGGCCACGCGCATCAAACCCGGCTCGATCGGCCCGGCCGCCGGCTACAACGAGGTGCGGCTCGACCCCGTCACGAACGAGATCCTGGTGCGCGGGCCCAACGTCTTCAAGGGCTACCTGAACCTGCCCGACAAGACCGCGGAAACCATCACCCCGGACGGCTGGCTGCACACCGGGGATGTGGGCCAGGTCGATGCCGAAGGCTACTTCCGCATCACCGATCGCATGAAGGACATCATCATCACGGCCGGGGGCAAGAACATCACCCCGAGCGAGCTGGAGAACGAGCTCAAGTTCTCGCCCTACGTCACCGATGCGGTGGTGATCGGTGACCGCCGCCCCTACCTCAGCGTGATCATCATGATCGACCAGGAGAACGTCGAGAAATACGCCCAGGACCACGATGTGCCCTTCAGCAATTACGCCAGCCTGACCCGTGCGCCCGAGGTGCAGCAGCTGATCCAGGACGTGATCGATCAGGTCAACACGCGCTTCGCCCGGGTCGAGCAGATCAAGAAGTTCTTCCTGCTCGACACCCAGCTCAGCGCCGAAGACGAGGAACTGACCCCCACCATGAAGCTCAAGCGCCAGCTGGTGCAGAAGAAGTACGCCGAACGCATCGAGGCGATGTACCGCTGAAAGATCAGACCGGTCGCAAAGCCTGGTTCAAAGTCTGCATGGCTTGCAGATGGGGTCCTGCTTGGCCCCACTCGTCCCGCACGCCGAGCCGCTGGACAAAGCCATGCAGACACAGGCTCTTGATCTGCAGCTCGCGTGAGCCGCCATGTCTGAGAGTGAGGGTGCAGGCTGTCCAATCCAGCGCCGCATTCGGAATGTCGAAGCGCCAGCGACCGCCGCCCAATGCGCGCGGCTGCCCCTCATGGTGACCCAGTGACAGCCTCAGGGCGGCGGCATCGGCCCGGCCGACCACCTCGACATCGCAACAGAAATCACCGTAGCGATCCTGGGGTGCCTGCGCCCTCATGCCGGGCCTCAAGGCCTGGATCAGCTCCGCGCCAGGCTTCAGCCAGGCGGTCTTCTTCGAGGCATCGAAACGCGCGCTGCCGCTCCAAGCCAGACTGCCCTGTTGAAAGGTGGAGTTGACCAACCAGTTCTCCCGGTAGTCACGGTAGGCCCAAAGCCAGCAACCGGCCGTCTGCTCGCGCAGCAAGGCCGCGCTCTGTACGATGAAGGGGTTCACCTGGTCGGCGCGCAAGCGTGCATTCTGACTCGCAAACAACAGGGTTTCGTCCGTGAAATTGAACTGGTCAATGACCGGCCGACGAGCCCCACCGAAGCGCTGCAGCAGCCTTCGCAATCCTTCCAGCGCCGCCTCCGCCTCCAATTGTTCGCCCTGGTTGGCCATGCCGTGGAAAGGCCCCCAGTACAGGTAACGCGGCCCCTGCCAGTCATCGAACAGGTCAAAGTAAAGCCATTCGAACTGCCCATCGGCCATGGGCACGGGGTAAGCATCAATCCGGACCTCCACCCCCAGGTCAGGAAATGCAGGTTGGCATGACGCCATCACGCGCTCTCGCAGCACATGGTCGAAAAACCGGACCCAAAGTCGCATGCCAGGGCTTTGATGGGTGGGCACGATCCAGACTTGGCCATCGGTGGGCACTGCCAGCTGTTGTGCCAGCTCAGCAAGCCCTTGCTGCTCGATCCATTCCGAGAAGCCCGAGCTCGTGGCCACCTCGCGGCGCTGCGCTTCCGTCCAGTGGGGAGGCGTTTCAAAGCAGGGCCAGAAATCCTCCCAGGTCACGAAGCCTCCAGCCCAGGCCTGATGCCGTGCCGCCCATTGGGCCAATCGCTCGGCCTGCGCCTTCATGCGGGCCATGGACCGGGCGGGGTACAACAGAACCGCCAATTGCCGCTCGTGGTTCGAGACCTCGGCCGTGACGTCCGAACTGTAGGCATAGAACAGTCGGCCTCGCACCCGCAGACCCGCACGCCGGGCCTCAGACAGCAGCACATCCAGGCGTTCGGCATGCCAAGGGTCAAGCGCCGGGCTGGCCGCATCCGGAAAAAGGGCATGCCAGGGCAGCAGGAGGCACACCGTATCGAAGCCATCACCGCGAATGGACTGGAAGTCGGCACGGACCTCCTCCGCCCTGAAGGCATCCAGGAAACTCACCGGATCGTGGCTGCCGAAATAATGGACGCCCCGGCTGAAGGCGTTTCGATCCTTGGCCTTGGGAGCCCACCCCAGCATCTTGCGAATCGGATCTGGCACCCAGGCCAGGCGGGAAAGTCTCGAATCAGAGACAGTGTGATCAATCAAAAGATATCAGTGATGAGGAAATTGACCCAATCGGTTCTGGCTGGGGAAGGACAACACAGCTACAGATCGACACAAATAAACCCCTGCGCCAGGGTTCTGAATGACAAAATTGTGACACACCCCATCAACACACAGGGGCCGAAACCGAGAGCCGACACGCCTCGGAAGATGGGGCGTTAACATGAGGCCACACAGAAGCTCTTGCGAGCGTTCCATGTCCGTGGCCTTGCCCCACCCCAACCTGCGCCATCCCATTGAAAGCCTTCCTCCGCAAACTGAAGCGAGTTGTGTGGGCCACGTCCAGCCCTCTCGCATCGGAACAATCCGCCCCCCTGCCAGCCCCTTCACTCGGCATCCCCCTCCCCAGAGGGGTGCATTTTTTCGGTGCCCATGATCCGATCTCCTATCTGGACGCCTATCGGCCCGAAGACCTGCCGACGCAGTTTCAAGACATCCGTGAAGATGGCTTCGACACGGTCTGCCTGCTGCTGCCTTGGCATGCACTTTTCGAACATGCCGACAAGGGTGACCTGCATCCCTGGTACCTGCAGCGCCTGCTGACCCTGATGGACCAGGCCAACCAGACCGGTCTCAAGGTCATGGGGCGGCTGTTCTACGCCCACAGCCCGGTCGCGACCCTCGAGGGCCTTCGGCACGATCGCCAGTACGCCCTGTTGCACCAACCCGAACAAGGCGTGGCACGCCTGGGTCGGCAGGCCCAATCATTGTCGGCAGCGGTCCTCAGCCACCCGGCCTGGGCCGGGGCCTTCGTGACCTGGGAGGATTTCTGGCCCTGCTTCCAGGGCCCGCCCAGCTGGGACGACGACAGCCGCCTGCGCGTGGGTCGGGATTCCGGATTTTCCGACTGGATCCGCCGGCATCGACTGGTGCAGCAGGCCGAGGCATCGGGCCTGCCCGAGGAAAACGGCGTGTGGCGAGTTCCCTCGCACCACAGCCCCGGCATGCGGCTGTGGATCGCTTTCTTCGACCATGTCCTGCGCGAGCGGGTGCTGGGGGCCTGTGCGCCCCACTTTCCAGAGTTGGGCATCGAGGTGCGTGTCGACGCCTACCCGGTCCCAGGGCCCCAGGGGGTGATCGAGTGGGTCCACTTTGATCTGTTCGACGACTGGGCTGGGCCCCGATACCTTTACTGGGGCCCTTTCTACGGCATGGCCAATCAAGGAGAACGCATCAACGCCCAGACCGCACGGGACGGGCTGCGTCATCTTCTGCAGCGCTTCAAAGGCCCCCGACGCCCGGTCATCGACCAGTTCAACTTCACGGACGAAACGCTGGATTTTGCCTCCCACAATGCCCGCATCCAAGACGACGAGCTGCCAGCCTTCATCAGTGAAAGTGCTGAAATGATCCGACAGGAAACCTCAGGCTACTGGTTGTGGGCTTATCGTGACTACCGCGAAAACTGGCTGGTGAATCCCAGCTTCCAGCGCCAAGGCGCTGGCTGGGAGGTCGATGCGGGAGATGAGCTCACCTTCGCCAGCGCACCTGCGCGAGCCGTGCTGGGTCCGGGCGCCCGCCTCAGCCAGGTCTTCCAACCGGAAATGCGGGCCCAGGCCCCTCAGGGGGCCTACCGTGATTTCCTCTGCGACGTGGTGCTGGACAACCCCAACGCCGAGACTTCGTTGCAGGCACTGTTCGACGGTCAAGTGTTGACCGCCAGCAGGCTCGCCTCAGGCGAGCTGCGTTTCAGCGTCCCAGGCGGACTGCTGAACTGGCAGCGGTGCCAGATCACGCTGCTCAACGCCGGCCCAACCCCTGTCGCGCTGCGTGGGGTGTATTTTCATGGCTTTGTGCAGCGCCTTCGGGTGCGGGACGAGTTCGGAGCCCCCGGGCCCCTCCTCAATGCGGTCAGGGCCTTGAACCGGGCCCTGACCCTGCCCCGGCAGGCCTGAAGGACCTGCCCCGCCGCATCAGTGCGGCGTGCGAGGCGCGACCAGGCCCGCCAGCGTCTTGGCGGCGTTGGCCCGCGAGAAGTGGCGCTGGATGTTGGCACGACCGTTCGCCGCCAGGCTGTTCCAGAGCGCCTCATCGCCATACAGGCGCACGATCTCGTCAGCATAGTCCTGTGGGTCATCCGCCACCAGCAGGTCCACGCCGGGGCGCAAGCCCATGCCCTCGGAGGCCACGCCGGTCGCCACCACAGGCAGGCCATGGGCCATGGCCTGGTTGACCTTGCCCTTGACACCCGCCCCATAGCGCAGCGGGGCCACCGAGATGCGGGCCCGTGCGATCAGCGGGTCGACGTCTTCGACATAGCCCACGATGTTCACGCCCGGCCCCGTCAGCGCCTGGATGCGCGCTGGCATGTGGCTGCCCACCACGGTGAAGACCAGCTCTGGCAGGCGTGCATGCACCCGCGGCCAGACCTCGGACAGGAACCATTCCACCGCATCGATGTTGGGTGGGTGGCGGAAGCCGCCGATAAAGAGCAGTCCCTCGCGCTCGGCATAGGTCGGCCCCGCTGGCTCGACCTCATGGATGTTGGACAGAATGCGCACATCGGCCCCCGGCACCTCCTGGGCGAGCACGCCGAGTTCGACCGGACTGACCACCAGGGTGACATCGCAGGCGCGGATCACGCCCAGCTCCTGTTCGCGGGTCTTGAGGGCGGTGCCCATCAAAGCCGAAGAGTTCTCCAACTCGGCCAGCCGCTGCTCACGCAGGTAGTGCAGGTCGACCGTGTCGAACACGATGCGGGCCTGAGGCGCCCATTCGCGGATGCGCGACATGTAGGGTGCCGCGATGTAGTGCCGGCAGAACAGGATGGTGTCGTAGAGCTTGCCACGCTGCTCCAGCAACTCGGCCACCGAGCTGACGTAAGGACCGAACCAGACCTCGACACCGGCCCGTTGCAACTGGGCGACATAGGGCTGGCGACACTCCAGGTTGTCGGCCACGAAGCTGACTTTGCAGCCCTGTTCGACCAACAACTCGAGCATGGCCAGCATGCGCACCGAGCCCGAATCCTGATCGGGGGTGATCATGCAGGCCTCGACCACCAGCACACGGGCCCGCGCATCGCGGTCGACCTCGCGCTGCGGCTCGACACCATTGAGGCGGTGATGCTTGAGCACCCCTTCCCAGCGCTTGAAGAACACCTCTTTGTTGATCACCTGGTGCCGCTTGACCCCCTGGGTCTCGTCGGTGCCCGAGCTGATGCCTTCGTAATGCACGATGGTGCACTGCGGCTGGTAGTAGACACGCTGGCCCGCCGCCCGCACGCGGAAGGCCAGGTCGGTGTCTTCGTAGTAGGCGGGCATGTAGGCACGGTCGAAGCCGCCGAGGGCCACCCAGTCGTTGCGCATGATGGCCAGACAGGCCCCCGAGCAGTAGTCGGCCTCACGCAGGTAGTTGTAGATCGGCCGCTCGGGATCATCGCCACGGCCCCAGTTCCAGGCAGAACCATCCTGCCAGAGAATGCCGCCCGCCTCTTGCAGGGTGCCATTGGGGTAGACCAGCCGCGCGCCGACCAGGCCGGCATCAGAACGGGTGTCGAACACCCATTGAAGCGCGGCCAACCAACCCGGCGTGACCTGGGTGTCATTGTTGAGCATGATCAGCATGTCACCCCGCGCCAGGTCGGCACCGTGGTGGCAGCTGCCGATGAAACCCAGGTTCTGCGGATTGCGCACCAGGCGCACGCCCTGCAGACCGGGCAGCGCCTGGGCCGCCGGATTGGGAGAGGCGTCGTCGACCACGATGATCTCGACGTCCGACAGGTCGGTGTGCTCGCCCAGGCTTTTCAGGCAGTTGAAGGTGTAGAGATGCTGTTCGTAGACCGGGATCACGATCGAGTAGCGTGGCACCCGGTCAGCCGGGCAAGTGGCCAGGCTCAAGGGCGCGATCTCGGCCTGCGCCGGCGCCGGACGCTGAGGCGCCTGATAGACAGGGGCGTTGAGCTTGTCGTTGATGCGTCGCGCCAGGGCCACCGGCCCCTCGGTGCGAAGGATGCGCCACATCATCGGCAGACGCTCGAGGGCCCGGCGCCCCTGACGACGAACCGTCCCGGCTCGCGAACGCAGGGCCTTGAACACCCGGCTCACGAAGCGCAAAGGCCGTGTGACACGCCAAGATGTGCTCTGCTCCAGGGCCTCGATGCGGGCCTGGCTGCGCACCAGGTCCTGCCCACGGGATTCAAGCAGGCGCTCGACGCGCCGGGTTTCTTCCTGCTGGGCAGACAGTTGCGCGTGGGCATCTTGTGCCTGTAGCCGAGCTCTTTGCTGGAATTCAGCAAACTCCTCGCGCGCCGCCCCCAACTCATGGCGGAGCGCGTCCAGGTCATGCAGATAGGTTTCGAACAACTCGTGCCAAGGCCTGCCAGCGGCCTGACTGGCGCGAGCCAGCAAGTCCTGCTGAGCCTCGACCGCCACCAGGCGCTGCAGCAACACCTCTCGTGCCTGGCGATGCCCGCAGCGCACACCGAAATCGTAGAGTGCCTGCAAAGGCAGATCAACTCCGGCAGGGGCCATGGCGCGCAGCGGCGTGAGGTCAGGAACAGGATGCTGCGGCACAACGGGCTCACAACCCGCCAGAGGCTGCATCAGCTTGTCGGCATAGGCCTGACGCAGACGGGCCTGGGCTGGCAGATCGGGCCAGGGCTCGGCCTCCCCCGGCGCGGGGTGATGCGGACGCACCGCCTGCAGCAAGGCCTGGTTCCAGACCTCGGCAGCGCTGTCGGCCGGCAGCAGATGCGCACCCGGGTGCTGCGCCAGGCGTTCGATCAAGGCGCCACGGGCACTGGCCACGATGGGCAGGCCCGAGGCCAGGGCCACGTCCAAGGTATAGGCATAGGTCTCTGGATAGGGTCCGGGAAACCACAGCACATCGGCGCGCTCCAGGGCCAGCCGGTGCGGCAGCTCTGCGTCCTCATAAGGACCCCGCAACTGAATCGGCAACAGCGGGGTCTCGTCGATGGGTGACTCCGGGGTGCCCAGCAGGGTGAACTCCAGGGGCAGCATCTGATCACGGGCGGCCTGCGCGCAACGGCGCAGCACCTCCAACCCCTTGATGCGCGACAGCCCCCCCAGCAGCAGCACGCGGGCGCTGCGCACCGGCGCAGCCAGCCATTCGGCTCGGGGCGGGTGGGCCAGCACGGTGATGCGCAGATCGGGGAAGTGGCTCAAGACCCGTTCCGCCACGAAATTCGACGGGGCCAGCACGCGGTCTGCATCGGCCAGCAGCCGGTGCATCAAAGCACGCCAGGTGGGCACCGGCAGACCCCAGGCGTGGGGCCGCTCGCGCTGACAACGCTGGCATCCTGCCAAATCGGGCTCGCCGCAATAGCCACCGTCCGCCGTGGACAGGTTGTAAAGCGGACAGTAAGGCAGGTAGTCGTGCAGCGTGACGTCATACGGCAGCGTGAGCAGGCCCGGCAGGTCGAGCACATCGGCACCAAAGCCGTCGACATGGTGGATGTGCAGGCGGCTGTAGCCCTGTCCGGCCAACGCCGCAGCCAGGCGCGGCCAGGACTTGGCGCTCAAGACCTCTTCATCGCCTTCGGCACGCTCCAGCCGGACCACGCCGGCACCGGCCGGTCGCAGCACATCGACCCGGGCACGGCCGGCGAGCAAGGCACGAAGATCGGCCACATGGCGCTCCACCCCGCCGCCCAGGGCGTGGGTGATCCAGAGAAAGCGGTGTTGTCCTTGGGGCGCCAATCCCGGCGCCGTTTGTTTTTCTGTCGTCGACAAGACTGAGAACCCTTCAACATCAGTGACGCCGGCACCCTCCGCCGGTCTCCAGGTTTCAGAGTCTTCCCAGCATTGGCACCGTCGGCCAGGGTGAACCGGGCTGCCAGATTGTAAAACGCTGGCGCTCAGCGAGCCGGGGCGGACGGCACTTCGACAGGCACCACCGGTCCGGGCCCCACCACGGGCACCAGCGGCACCGGCGGGCTGAGCGCAAGTGCCGGGCTGACGATCTGATCATCCAGTCCGAGCGAACGGATGAAGCCGCCGTCGGCCCACTCGGTGTAACGCCAATCGCCATTCACCCGCACCACGCCTTCGGGCGGTTGCAACTCCTGCACTGGCACGTTCTTGAGCGCCGTGCTCATGAAGTCGATCCAGGCCGGCAAGGCCAGGGCAGACCCCGATGAGCGACTGCCCAGGCTGCGCGGGGTGTCGTAGCCCACCCAGGCCACAGCGGCGATGCGGGGCTGGAAGCCGGCAAACCAGGCATCCACCACATCGTTGGTGGTGCCCGTCTTGCCGTACAGGTCCGGGCGTTTGAGCGTGGCCTGCGCACGCGCACCGGTGCCCACCCGGGCCACGTCCTGCAACAGGCTGGCGATCAGGAAGGTGTTGCGCTGCGGCACCACACGATCGGCCTCGGTGAGCGTGATCTCTGGCGCCTCGAACACCGTCTTGCCTGCGGCATCGCTGATGCGGCGGATGAACTGGGGCTTGACCTTCAAGCCCCCGTTGGCGATCACGGCGTAAGCACCGGCCAGCTGCATCGGGTTGGTCGAACCCGACCCCAGGGCCTGGGTCAGGTTGTCGGGCTGGCGCTCCGGGTCGAAGCCGAAGCGGCTGGTCCAGTCGCGCGCCGCTTGCGGGCCCAGCAATTGCAGCAGACGGATCGAGACCAGGTTCTTGGAGCGGATCAGGGCCTGACGCACCGTGATCGGGCCGTCGGTGCTGCCGTCGTCGTTCTCGGGCGACCAGTCCCCCACATTGCTCAACGGCGCATCGTTGACCAGGGTCTCAGGCTGCACACCGCGCTCCATGGCGCCGGCGTAGATGAAAGGCTTGTAGCTCGAGCCGGGCTGACGCCAGCCCTGGGTCACGTGGTTGAACTGGTTGCGATGGAAGTCAAAACCACCCACCAAGGCACGCACGTCGCCATTGGCAGGGTCCAGTGCCACCAAGCCGCCTTCGGCCTCGGGCCACTGGGTCAGCACCCAAGCCTTGCCCTGTTTGAGCACCCGCAGCACCGCGCCACGACGCACGCGCAGCTTGTTGCTGGCATTGGCCGCCAGGCCGGGCTGGATCTGGCGCAGTGCCGCACCTTCAAGGTGCAGCACCTCACCCGAGGCCAACACCACGGCGACAGCCTTGGGCGAGGCCTGGGTCACGATGGCCACGCGCAGCTCGTCGTCATCGTCATAGTCCGACAGGCTCTGGGCCACCGCCGGGTCGGTGTCGTCCAGACCGGGGGCCAAGGCCTCCTCGCCCTCGGGTCCGCGCCAGGCCTGGCGCAGCTCCCGCTCGATCAGGGTGCGACGCAGGGCCTTGTAGGCGGCCTCCTGTTCGTCGGCGCGCAAGGTGGTCTCGACCTTCAGGCCCGTGGTGTAGCTGAGCTCACCAAACTGGGCATAGACCTGCTGACGCGCCATCTCGGCCACGTACTCGGCATGCACATCCACTTCGTTGAGCTTGCGCACGAGCAGTTTCTGCGCCTTGGCCTGTTCGTACTGCGCATCATCGATCACGCCCTGCGAATGCATGCGCGACAGAGCCACGAGTTGTCTTGCCCTGGCACGCTCCGGGTTGCGGATCGGATTCACGAAATAGGGGTTCTGCGGCAGGCCGGCCAGCATGGCGCACTCGGCCGGACTCAGGGCTGCCAGCGTCTTGCCGAAGTAGGTCTGGGCCGCCGCCTCGAAACCGTAGGCGCGCGAGCCCAGGTAGATCTGGTTCATGTAGAGCTCCAGCACCTGGTCCTTGCTGAGCTGGGATTCGATCTTGAGAGCCAGCAAGGCCTCCTTGAACTTGCGCCCCAGGCTGCGCGATCGGTTCAGGAAGAAGGTGCGGGCCACCTGCTGGGTGATGGTCGAGGCCCCTTGCAAGCGCCCGCCTGTGACGATCGAGCCCAGGGCCCGCGCAATGCCGATGGGGTCGATGCCATTGTGCTGGTAGAAGCGTGAAT